>NZ_BCSN01000006.1 GCF_001570885.1 Micrococcus lylae NBRC 15355
TGGTCCATCTCACGGAGTGGAACCTGAGGGGGTTCGCTCTCGCAGTGATTCGTCCACCGAGATCAGCCGGGGTCAGCCCGAAGGATCTCACCCCACTGAGATGCACTTCGCACCTTTGATGATTGGAGTGACTTCCATGAAGTACACCAAGCTCTCTGCGGCTGCGGCTCTCGCCGCAGGTTCCGCTCTGTTCCTCTCCGCCTGCGCCCCGGCCGGCCCGGCCGACGAGAACGGCGACGGCAACGGCTCCGGCGAGAACGGCGGCGGCCAGGAGGTCTTCACCGGCGAGAACGGTGAGAAGTACACCGTCGAGCCGAGCGACTCCGGCAAGGCCGACCTGGGCGAGGTCGAGCCCAAGGACGGCTCCGTGGCGTACTCCGTGGGCGAGGACGAGTTCTCCTCCTACAACGGTGTGCAGTCGAACACCTACAGCACCTACAACTCCGCCGTGGTGGACCGCCTGTTCTCCGGCTTCTTCTACTTCGGCACCGACGGCGAGATCATCCGCGACGAGACCTTCGGCACCTACGAGAAGGTCTCCGACGAGCCGCTGCAGGTGAAGTACACCATCGCGGACGACGCGAAGTGGTCCGACGGCACCGACGTCACCGCCCTGGACTTCCAGCTCCAGTGGGCCGCGGACAACGGCAACATCAAGAACGAGGACGACGGTCAGCTCTTCGACTCCGTCTCCTCCTCCATGGGCGACTACGTGGACGACATGCCGGAGGGCGACCCTGCCGGCAAGGAGTTCACCGTCACCTACAACGAGCCGTACGCCGACTGGGAGATCATGGTCTCCACCGCGCTCCCGGCCCACGTCGTGGCCCGCGAGGCCGGCATGTCCACCGAGGACCTGGCCAAGGCCATCGAGGAGAAGGACGCCAAGGCCCTGAAGCCGGCCGCCGAGTTCTGGAACGACGGCTGGGACTTCAAGCCGGGCGAGCTGCCGGAGGACGAGGACCTCATCCCGTCCATGGGCCCCTACAAGCTGAAGCAGGGCGGCTGGACCGCCGGCCAGTTCATCACCCTCGAGGTCAACGAGGACTACTGGGGCGAGAAGCCGGCCACCAAGGAGCTCGTCATCCGCTTCGCCGCGGCCGACACCCACGTGCAGGCGCTCCAGAACAAGGAGCTCGACGTCATCGAGCCGCAGGCCACCGTGGACACCCTGCAGCAGCTCGAGGGCCTGGGCGACCAGGTCGTCGTGCAGACCGGCGACCAGCTCACCTGGGAGCACCTCGACTTCAACCGCGGCGAGGGCTCGGTCTTCGCCGACTCCGCCGAGCTGCGCGAGGCGTTCGCCCTCTGCGTGCCCCGTCAGCAGATCGTGGACAACCTCATCAAGCCGATCAACGAGGACGCCGAGGTCATGAACCTCCGCGAGGTGTTCCCGTTCCAGGAGAACTACGACGAGGTCGTCGAGGCCGCCTACCCGAAGGAGATGGACGAGCCGAACATCGACAAGGCCAAGGAGCTGGTCGAGAAGTCCGGCGAGTCCAAGCCGAAGGTCCGCATCGGCTACAACTCGCCGAACCCGCGCCGCACCGAGATCGTCTCCATGATCAAGTCCTCCTGTGACGAGGCGGGCTTCGAGATCGTCGACGCCGGCAACGCGAACTTCTTCACCGAGGTGCTGCCGGCCGGCGACTTCGACGTCGCCCTGTTCGCCTGGGCCGGCTCCGGCCAGAAGGCCTCCGGTCGCAACATCTACCACTCGACCGGTGCCCAGAACGACATGCAGTACTCCAACCCGGACGTCGACGCCGCTTGGGACAAGCTGGCCGGCTCGCTGGACGAGAAGGTGCAGCTGGAGCAGGTCAAGGAGATCGAGAAGCTCCTGTGGGAGGACTACCAGGCCATCCCGCTGTTCGCCCACCCGGGCATCCTCGGCCAGGCCGCTGACCTCGCCAACGTCCGCGACACCGCGACCCAGTCCGGTGCCCTGTGGAACGTCGAGCAGTGGGTCCGCGTCCAGTGAGGACCCCCTGATTGCAGGTGTCACGGCTCTCACCGTGTAGTGTGCTGTGACACCTTGACACTCACGGTGTGAAGGGCCCGACCGCCCCGCGGTCGGGCCCTTCCCCGTGAACCCGCTGAACGCGGGCCTCCCCACCCATCGCTGAGCACGGAAGGTCACCCCCTGTTGTGCTGAAATTCATCCTCAAGCGCCTCGGCAGCTCGTTCCTCGTGCTGTTCGGCGCATCGATCCTCCTCTTCGTCCTCGTCGTGAACTCGGGCGACCCCCTCAAGGACCTGCGCGAGTCGCAGAGCGAGAACCGCGAGCAGCTGATGCAGGCGCGCATCAACTACATGAACCTGGACGAGCCCTGGTACTCGCGCTACTTCATCTGGCTGCGCGGCGTCGCCGGCTGCCTCAGGGGCGCCTGCGACCTCGGCACCAACCGCGGCGGTCAGCAGGTCAACGATCTGCTGGCCAATGCGGCCTCGTCCACCCTCCGCCTCGTGGTCCTCGCCACCGTGCTCGCGATCATCATCGGCATCGCGGTCGGCATCATCACGGCGATCCGCCAGTACTCCGGCCTCGACTACGCCGTGACGCTGCTGATCTTCCTGTTCTTCTCCCTGCCGGTCTTCTGGGCCGCCGTGCTCCTGAAGGAGTACATGGCCATCGGCTACAACAACTGGATCGCCGACCCCACGCTGAACTGGACATACATCATCATCGGGGCGCTCCTGGCCGGTCTGGTCGTGCAGGCCGCGATGGCAGGGAACGCCAAGCGCCGTCTTCTCACCTTCGCGGTGGTCGCCGGCTTCATCCTGGTGATCTTCCCGACCCTGCACGCCCTGGACTTCTGGCGCCGCCCGGTCATGGGCCCGCTGGTCCAGCTGGCCATCGGCCTCGCCGCCGCCGTCGCGTTGACCGCCCTGATCGCCGGCCTGAAGAACCGCAAGGTGCTCTACTCCGCGCTGGTGACCGTCGCCGTGGGCATGGTCAGCTACTACGCCACCTACGGCCTGCTGATGAACAACCCGTCCTGGCTGCTCCTGCTGGGGCTGGGCATCATCGCCGTCCTGGTCGGCATCCTGATCGGCCGCCTCATGGGCGGCTTCTCCAAGGGCACCGCCGCAACCGCCTCCGCGATCACCGCCGTGGTCATGGGCGTGTTCATCGTCATGGAGCACATGACGAACTACTGGCCCGCTCTGCTGCGTGCCAAGCCGCGTCCGGTCGCCACCATCGGCTCCGAGACCCCCGGCATGGACGCCCACTTCTGGGTGGAGTTCATGGACAAGGGCACCCAGCTGCTGCTGCCGACCGTGCTGCTGACCATCGTCTCCGTGGCCACCTACTCCCGCTACACCCGCTCCTCCATGCTGGAGGTCTCGCGTCAGGACTACATCCGCACCGCCCGGGCCAAGGGCCTGGGTGAGCGCCAGGTGATCCTGAAGCACGCCTTCCGCAACTCGCTGATCCCGATCACCACCATCATGGCCTTCGACTTCGCGGGCCTGATCGGCGGCGCCGTGATCACCGAGCGCGTGTTCGGCTGGAAGGGCATGGGTGAGCTGTTCGCCACCGGCCTGGACCAGGTGGACCCGGCCCCGGTCATGGCCTTCTTCCTGGTCACCGGCACCGCCGCCGTGCTCATGAACCTCGTGGCGGACGTCCTGTACGCCATCCTCGACCCCCGGATTCGAGTGTGATCGCGATGACGCAGAACAACACCACCGCGCCCACAGAGGCGCAGAAGGCGTTCGACCTCGCCGAGGCCGAGGACGCCAAGCTCCGTCAGAAGACGGGGAAGTCCTTCTCCCAGGGCCAGCTGGTCCGGAAGCGCTTCTTCAAGCACCGCGCGGCGATGATCTCCACCGTCGTGCTGATCGTGATCACCGTGTTCGCCTTCACCTCGATCGGCTTCGGCCCGATCCCGGGCTGGTGGGACAAGTCCTACCTGGCCGCCGGCAACGTGATCAACGGCGGCAAGCCGACCCTGTCGGTCGTGCCGGAGTTCCTGGGCGGGGAGGGCCTGCGCTGGGGCGAGCACCCGTTCGGCCAGGACTCGTCCGGCAAGGACTGGTTCGCCCTCGTGATGCGCGGCACCCAGCAGTCGCTGATCATCGCCGTGATCGTGGGCCTGGTGTCCACCGCCATCGGTGCGCTGGTCGGCGCCCTCTCCGGCTACTTCCGCGGCTGGGTGGACTCGCTGCTGATGCGCCTGACGGACCTGATCATCGTGATCCCGCTGCTCGTGCTGGCCGCCGTGCTCGGCAAGATGTCCAACAATCTGCCGGGCGGCATCATCCCGCTGGCCATCGTCCTGGGCCTGGTGTCCTGGACCTCCCTGGCCCGCCTGGTCCGCGGTGAGGTCCTCTCGCTGCGGGAGAAGGAGTTCGTCTCCGCCGCCGTGGCCATGGGCGCCAAGCCCGGCCGCGTCATCTTCAAGCACCTGCTGCCGAACACCATCGGCGTGATCGTGGTGAACGCGACCTTCGCGATCGCCGGCGCGGTGCTCCTGGAGACCTCCCTGTCCTTCCTGGGCTTCGGCGTCCAGCCGCCGGAGTCCTCGCTCGGCCTGCTGATCTCCCAGTACCAGAACGCGTTCACCACGCGCCCCTGGCTGTTCTGGTGGCCCGGCATGCTGATCCTGGCGATCGCCCTGTCCGTGAACTTCCTCGGCGACGGCCTCCGTGACGCCTTCGACCCGCGTCAGGGCGGCGGTGCCCGCAAGAAGAAGGGCTTCCTTGGCTTCTCCGGCCGCAAGAAGGCCCTGGACGAGGCCACCGCCTCCACCACGCCGGCCGCTGCCGCCACCGCCTCCGGCGGTGCTGTGGCCACGGACGTCAAGCCCACGGCCACGACGACCGCCGGTGAGGGCCCCAACGACGCCCCCGCGTCCGCCGAGGGGCCGATCGCCCGTGTGGACAAGAACACCGACCGCGGCCATCCCGGCACCCCGCGTGGTCAGTGACACGAGCTGAGAAGGAAGTGCATTCCATGTTCGGAAAGAAGAAGAACGACGCCGCCGCGGCGGCGCAGGGCGCATCCGCCCAGGGCACCCCGACCGGCTCGACCGCTGCCGACGCCCCGCAGGGCGGGGGCGGCCCCGTCGCCGGCCCGACCACCACGGCCATGGGCATCGTGAAGCGCCACGACAACCTCGGCGGCCAGCCGGTCCTGTCCTTCACGGACGTCGACGTCAAGTTCGACACCGAGTTCGGCCAGGTCCACGCCGTCAAGGGCGTCACGTTCGACGTGAAGCCCGGCGAGGTCGTCGCCCTGGTGGGCGAGTCCGGCTCCGGCAAGTCCGTGACCAGCTCCACCGCCATGGGCCTGCTGCCGGGCAACGCGGACATCACCGGCTCGGTGAAGCTCGCCGGCGAGGAAGTGCTCAGCATGAGCCCCGCCAAGCTGCGCAGCGTCCGCGGCAAGGACATCGCCATGGTGTTCCAGGAGCCGATGACCGCGCTGAACCCGGTGCTCACGGTCGGCGACCAGCTGACCGAGTCCATCCAGCTGCACGGCCTGGCCTACGGCACCGAGGCGGACAAGATGGCCGTCGAGCTGCTCACCATGGTGGGCATCCCGGACGCCCACAACCGCCTGAAGCAGTACCCACACCAGTTCTCCGGCGGCCAGCGCCAGCGCATCGTCATCGCGATGGCCATCAGCTGCTCGCCGAAGGCGATCATCGCGGACGAGCCGACCACCGCGCTCGACGTGACCGTGCAGGCCGAGATCCTCGAGCTGCTGCGGTCGCTGAAGAACAAGATGAACACCGGCATCCTGCTGATCACGCACAACATGGGCGTGGTGGCGGACATGGCCGACCGCGTCTGCGTGATGCTGCACGGCGAGCTGGTGGAGTCCGGTCCGGTGCACCAGGTGATGCAGCACCCGCAGCACCCCTACACCCAGCGCCTGCTCTCCGCCGTCCCGCGCCTGGGCACCTCCTTCGAGGTGGCCGAGCCGGAGACCGTGACCGCGACCCAGACCAAGGCGAAGTACGCGATCGAGGCGGAGGGCCTGTGCCTGGAGTACGACCACCGCGGCAAGAAGAACCGCGTGGTCCATGACGTGTCCTTCTCCGTGGCGCCCGGCGAGATCATGGGCCTGGTGGGCGAGTCGGGCTCCGGCAAGTCCACCATCGCCCGCTCGGTCCTCGGCCTGCTGCCGGTGGCCTCGGGCTCGCTGAAGATCTACGGCCAGGAACTGGCCTCCATGCCGGTCAAGGAGCAGCGTGCCCTGCGCAAGCGCATCGGCGTGGTGTTCCAGGATCCGGCGGCCTCGCTGGATCCCCGCTTCCCGATCGGCGACGTCATCACCGAGCCGATGGTGGTCCACGGCGTGGGGGACAGGAAGGCACGCCTCGAGCGGGCCTACGAGCTGCTCGACGCCGTGAAGCTGCCGCGCTCCGTGGTGAACCGGTACCCGCATGAGCTCTCCGGCGGTCAGCGCCAGCGCATCTCGATCGCCCGCGCGCTGACCCTGGACCCGGACGTCCTCATCGCGGACGAGCCGACCTCGGCCCTCGACGTGTCCGTCCAGGCCGCCGTGCTGGACATGTTCGCCGATCTGCAGTCCCGCTACGAGTTCGCCTGCCTGTTCGTCTCGCACGACCTCGCGGTGGTGGACATGCTGGCGCACAAGGTGCTCGTGCTCAAGGACGGCCGCGAGGTCGAGAAGGGCCTCACGGACGACGTGCTGCACAACCCGCAGGCCGAGTACACCCAGCGTCTGCTGGCCGCGGCCCCGGTGCCGGACCCGGACGAGCAGGCCGAGCGCCGCCAGGCGCGCCGTGAGCTGCTCGCCTCCTTCGGCGAACACGCCTACTGATCCACATCGGATCCCCTGACGCCGCACCACAGCGGGCCGCACCACAGCGGCAGGCGACGACGGTCGGGCACCCGCCCGGCCGTCGTCGCCGTCTCTGCGGGGGCCTCACCGAGCGGTGACGTTCCGCACCGCCCGACCACGACGGCGGCCCCACGCGCGTACAATCTCACGGGGGCCGCCGTCGGCGTGTTCCCCGAGCATTCCTCCACCCTCCCGGACAGGACCTTCATGACCTCGAATCCGACCGCCCGCACCGACCTGCGCAATGTGGCCATTGTGGCCCACGTGGACCACGGCAAGACCACGATGGTGGACGCGATGCTGCGCCAGACGGGCGCCTTCTCCACGCACGGCGAGGTCCAGGAGCGCGTCATGGACTCCGGTGACCTGGAGAAGGAGAAGGGCATCACGATCCTGGCCAAGAACACCACCGTGTTCTACTCCGGTCCGTCAGCACCGGAGGGCCAGACCGTGACCATCAACGTCATCGACACCCCGGGCCACGCCGACTTCGGCGGCGAGGTGGAGCGCGGCCTGTCCATGGTGGACGGCGTCGTGCTGCTGGTGGACGCCTCCGAGGGCCCGCTGCCGCAGACCCGCTTCGTCCTCCGCAAGGCCCTGGCCGCCAAGCTCCCCGTGGTGCTGGTGGTGAACAAGACCGACCGCCCGGACGCCCGCATCGACGGCGTGGTCTCCGACTCCATGGACCTGCTGCTGGGCCTGGCCTCGGACCTGGCCGAGGAGGTCGAGGACCTGGACCTGGACGCCGTGCTGGACGTGCCGGTGGTCTACGCCTCCGGCAAGGCCGGCCGTGCCTCCCTCGAGCAGCCGGCCGACGGCTCCCTGCCGGAGTCTGAGGACCTCGAGCCGCTGTTCAACGTCATCATGGAACGCGTCCCGGCCCCGACCTACGACGACGGCGAGGTCCTGCAGGCGCACGTCACCAACCTGGACGCCTCCCCGTTCCTCGGCCGCCTGGCGCTGCTGCGCATCTTCAACGGCACCCTGAAGAAGGGCCAGCAGGTGGCGTGGGCCCGGCAGGACGGCACCACCAAGACCGTGAAGATCACCGAGCTGCTGGCCACCAAGGGCCTGGAGCGTGTGCCCGCCGAGCAGGCCGGTCCGGGGGAGATCGTGGCCGTCGCCGGCATCGAGGACATCATGATCGGCGAGACCCTCACGGACGTGGAGAACCCGAAGCCGCTGCCGCTGATCACCGTGGACGACCCGGCGATCTCCATGACCGTCGGCATCAACACCTCCCCGCTGGCCGGCCGCGTCAAGGGCGCCAAGGTCACCGCGCGCCAGGTGAAGGACCGCCTGGACAAGGAGCTCATCGGCAACGTGTCCCTGAAGGTCCTGCCGACCGAGCGTCCGGACGCCTGGGAGGTCCAGGGCCGCGGCGAGCTCGCCCTGGCCATCCTGGTGGAGCAGATGCGCCGTGAGGGCTTCGAGCTGACCGTGGGCAAGCCGCAGGTGGTCACCCGGACCGTGGACGGCAAGGTCCACGAGCCGATGGAGCACATGACCATCGACATCCCCGAGGAGTTCATGGGCGCCGTCACCCAGCTGATGGCCGCCCGCAAGGGCCGCATGCAGGAGATGTCCAACAACGGCACCGGCTGGATCCGCATGGAGTTCCTGGTGCCGGCCCGTGGCCTGATCGGCTTCCGCACCCGCTTCCTCACCGAGACCCGCGGCGCGGGCATCGCCTCCTCCTATGCGGCCGGCTACGAGCCGTGGGCGGGGGAGATCGAGTACCGCACCAACGGCTCCCTGGTGGCGGACCGCGCCGGCTCGGCCACGCCGTTCGCCATGATCAACCTGCAGGAGCGGGGCACCTTCTTCATCAAGCCCGGCTCCGAGGTGTACGAGGGCATGATCGTGGGGGAGAACTCGCGTGCGGAGGACATGGACGTGAACATCACCAAGGAGAAGAAGCTCACCAACATGCGCTCGGCCACCGCCGACTCCTTCGAGGGCCTGACCCCGCCGACCCTCCTCACCCTGGAGGAGTCCCTGGAGTTCGCCCGCGAGGACGAGTGCGTGGAGATCACCCCGGAGCACATCCGCCTCCGCAAGGTGATCCTGGACGCCAACGACCGTCTCAAGGCCGCACGCGCCCGTGCCCGTGCCTGACCCGGACGCATGAGTCCGGCATCTGTGCGCCCGTCCGTCTCCCGGCGGCCGGCCTCCCGACGACGGACCGGCGCCCTGGTAGGGGCCGTCGCCCTGGGCGTGGGCGTGGGTCTGCTGGGGACCGTGCTGCATCTGCAGCTGTGGGCCCCGACCGGCACCTGGACGCTGCCGTGGGGCGCCGCGCTCGCCCTCGTCTTGGTCGGTTCCACCCAGCTGTGGTGGAGCCGCCGGGTCGCCTGGCCGGTGGCCGGGGGTCTGCTGGGTGCCGTCGCGTTCACCGCGGCGTGGGCGCTGCAGCTGCTGCCCGGACACGACGACCTCGGCCTGCCCTGGCATGCCCGCCTGCTCGAGGTGTTGCCGGGGGCGATGCTCGCCTCCGGGCTGTGGCTGCTGGGCCTGCCGCTCGTGGTGGTGTCCGTGCTGGTCGTGGCCGGCCGGGAGCACCGTCGCAGACCGCGTGCCGTGCCGGTCGCAGAGTAGGCTGGGACGCCGAGAGACAAGACCGTGCCTGAAGGAAAGGTGAAGGGTCGGCCATGACCTATGTGATTGCCCTGCCGTGCGTGGACGTCAAGGACAAGGCGTGCATCGAGGAGTGCCCCGTGGACTGCATCTACGAGGGCGAGCGCTCCCTGTACATCCACCCGGACGAGTGCGTGGACTGCGGTGCCTGCGAGCCGGTCTGCCCGGTGGAGGCCATCTACTACGAGGACGACACGCCCCAGGAGTGGGCCGAGTACTACAAGGCGAACGTCGAGTTCTTCGACGACCTGGGCTCGCCGGGCGGCGCAGCCAAGATGGGCCTGATCCCGAAGGACCACCCGATCATCGCCGCCCTGCCCCCGCAGAACCAGGACGCCTGAGCGTATGCGCACCCTCCCGGACTACCCGTGGGACACGCTCACCCCGTACCGTGAGCGCGCCGCGCAGCACCCCGGCGGCACCGTGGACCTGTCGATCGGCACCCCGGTGGACCCCGCGCCGGAGCTGATCCGGGAGGCGCTCACCGCCGCGTCGGACGCGCACGGCTACCCGACGACCCACGGCACCGCCGAGGTGCGCGAGGCGATCGTCGCCTGGTATGCCCGGCGCCGCGGCGTGGAGGGCCTGGACCCACAGGCCGTGCTGCCCACGGTGGGCTCGAAGGAGTTCATCGCCTGGCTGCCGACGCTGCTGGGACTGGGCGCCGGGGACGTGGTCGTCCGCCCGTCGGTGGCCTATCCGACCTATGACATCGGCGCCCTGCTCTGCGGGGCCGAGGCCGTGGCCGCCGACGACCTGGACGAGCTGGACGAGTCCGTGCGCTCCCGGGTGAAGCTGGTCTGGACCAACTCGCCGGCCAACCCGACCGGTGCGGTGCTGGACGTGCCCGCGCTGAAGCGGATCGCGGACCAGGGCCGCGCCCTCGGTGCGATCGTGTGCGCGGACGAGTGCTACGCCGAGCTCGGCTGGGACCGCTGGGACGACGCCGAGCACGGCGGCACCGGTCAGCAGGTGCCCTGCCTGCTGGACCCGGCCGTCTCCGGCGGCGAGCCGACCGGCCTGCTCAGCGTCTATTCGCTGTCCAAGCAGTCGAACCTGGCCGGCTACCGCGCGGCGTTCGCCGTCGGCGACCCGCAGCTGATCGCCACGCTCGTGAACACCCGCAAGCACGCGGGCATGATCGTGCCGGGACCGGTCCAGCACGCCATGGCCGTGGCGCTCGGCGACGACGCCCACGTCGAGGAGCAGAAGGCCCGCTACCGCCGTCGTCGGGAGGTTCTGCTGCCGGCGCTGCGCGGTGCCGGGTACACCGTCGACTCCTCTCAGGCCGGCCTGTACCTGTGGACCCGTCGGTCCGACGTGGACCCGGCTGTGGCCACCGCGGACGACTCCTGGGCGCTGCTGGGCGAGCTGGCGGACCTGGGCATCGTGGCCGGTCCGGGCGTCTTCTACGGCGAGGCCGGTAACGGCTACGTGCGTGTGGCGCTCACCGCGCCGTGCGCGGCCGTGGACGAGGCCGCCCGGCGGCTGGATTCCGCCGCCCGTGGCTGACTTGGTAGGTTAGGAGGCGGTCGGCATCCGTGTCGGCGAGCATCCCGACGCCTTCGTGCAGGCGTCACCACTGAAGATGAGGAAGTGCACCGTGACTGAGAACGCCTCCGCTCGACTCACCGTCGGCGAGAAGACGCTCGACCTGCCCGTCGAGGAGTCCACTGTCGGCACCGAAGCGTTGAGCATCGCTCCGCTGCTGAAGGAGACCGGCAAGGTCACCTACGACCCGGGCTTCATGAACACGGCGAACACCAAGTCCGCCATCACCTTCATCGACGGCGACGAGGGCATCCTGCGCTACCGCGGCTACGCCATCGAGGACCTGGCCGAGAACTCGACCTTCATGGACGTGGCCTACCTGCTCATCAACGGAGAGCTGCCGACCGCCGAGCAGTCCGAGTCCTGGGAGACCAACATCCTGCGCCACAACATGGTGCACGAGGACCTCAAGTCCTTCTTCGCCGGCTTCCCGCGCGACGCCCACCCGATGCCGGTGCTCTCCTCCGCCGTCTCCGCGCTCTCCACCTTCTACGCGGACTCCCTGGACCCGTTCGACGAGGACCAGGTGCACATCTCCACCGTGCGCCTGCTCGCGAAGCTGCCGGTGCTGGCCTCCTACGCCTTCAAGAAGTCGCTGGGCCAGCCGATGATGTACCCGCACAACGACCTCAACTACGTCGAGAACTTCCTGCGGCTCTGCTTCGGCGTCCCCGCCGAGGAGTACGAGATCGACCCGGACATGGTCAAGGCCCTGGACCTGCTGCTCATGCTGCACGCGGACCACGAGCAGAACTGCTCCACCTCCACCGTGCGCCTGGTGGGCACGGCCCACGCGAACATGTTCGCCTCGGTCTCCGCCGGCATCAACGCCCTCTACGGTCCGCTGCACGGCGGCGCCAACGAGGCCGTCCTGAACATGCTCCGCTCCATCCAGGCCGAGGGCATCAAGCCCGAGGACTTCATGGAGAAGGTGAAGAACAAGGAGGACGGCGTCCGGCTGATGGGCTTCGGCCATCGCGTGTACAAGAACTACGACCCGCGCGCCAAGATCATCAAGAAGACCGCCACCGACATCCTCTCCAAGGTCGGCGGCAACGACGAGCTGCTCGAGATCGCCCAGCGCCTCGAGGAGAAGGCCCTCGCGGACGACTACTTCGTGGAGCGCAAGCTCTACCCGAACGTGGACTTCTACACCGGTGTCATCTACAAGGCGATGGGTTTCCCGGAGAAGATGTTCACCGTCCTGTTCGCCCTCGGCCGCCTGCCCGGCTGGATCGCCCAGTGGCGGGAGATGATCGAGGATCCGGCCACCAAGATCGGCCGTCCGCGCCAGGTCTACACCGGCCACGACCTGCGCACGGTCAAGGGCTGACGCCCCGGCCGCCCGAACGCGTGAAGGGGCCCGGAATCCGCCACGGATTCCGGGCCCCTTCCGTGTGTGCGCCGCGCGCGGAGGCGGATGCGGACCGCCCGGCGCGCGAACGACGGGTCAGTTGGCGTGCAGCGCGTCGTTGAGCTCGACGGTGCGGCCGGCGCGGGGAAGGACCTCCACCACGCCGGAGGTGGAGTTGCGGCGGAACAGCAGGTTCGGGACGCCGGAGAGCTCCACGGCCTTCACCACGGTCGGCTCCTCGCCCTCGCGCAGGACGGTGACGCGGGTGCCTGCGGTGACGTAGAGGCCGGCCTCCACCACGGAGTCGTCGCCGATCGAGATGCCGATGCCGGCGTTCGCGCCGACGAGCACACGCTCGCCGACCTTCACCTTCTGGGTGCCGCCGCCGGAGAGGGTGCCCATGATGGACACGCCTCCGCCGAGGTCGGAGCCGTCGCCCACCACCACACCGGCTGCGATGCGGCCCTCGACCATGGAGGTGCCCAGCGTGCCGGCGTTGAAGTTCACGAAGCCCTCGTGCATCACGGTGGTGCCGGCGGCCAGGTGGGCACCGAGGCGGACGCGGTCGGCGTCGCCGATGCGCACGCCGGAGGGCACCACGTAGTCGGTCATGCGCGGAAACTTGTCCACGCCGTAGACGTTGACGGTGCCGCGGGCACGCAGCTTGGCGCGGGTGAGCTCGAAGCCCTCCACGGGGCACGGACCGAAGTTGGTCCAGACGACGTTGGTGAGCAGGCCGAAGACGCCGTCCAGGTTGACCTCGTTGGGGCGAACGAGGCGGTGGGAGAGGGCGTGCAGGCGCAGCCAGGCGTCCAGGGCGTCGGCGGGGGCGGCGTCCAGGTCGGCGGTGACCGCGACGACCGCCTGGGTCGTGCCGCGGTCGGCGTCGTCCGCTGCGGCGGCCTGCAGGGTGTCGGCCACGGAGGCGTCGGCGGCGGCAAGGTCCCCGGCCACGGGGGCGGGGAACCAGACGTCCAGCACGGAGCCGTCGGCGGCGTGGGTGGCCAGGCCGTGGCCGGAGACGAGGCGGGCGGTGTTCTGCGCGGTGTCGGTCATACGGCCAGCCTAGCCAGTACGACGACGGCGCACGCTCCGCCCGTCTGCCGTCTCACCACACGGTCGTCCGCAGGGCGGGCAGGGCAGCAGGTTCCTAGACTGGCGCCATGGACACCACCACAGACACCCTGCACCCGTACGCCGGCCGTCCGGTGGACCTGCCGGACCTGGCCGCCGGCCCGGACGTGGCCGAGCTCACCGCGATCCTGCTGGACGCCTACTCGGTCTCCGACTGGGAGACGCCGCTCGCCGACGCCGTCGAGCAGGCGCTGTGCGCCCTGCCCAGGCTGGAGACGACGCGCATCGGCGACTGTGTGGTCGCCCGCACGGATCTGGGACTGCCGCAGCGTGTGATCCTGGCCGGCCACCTGGACACCGTGCCGCTGCCGACCGTGGAGGGCGCGCGCGGCACCGTCCCCTCGGCCTGGGACGGGGACGTCCTCTACGGCCGCGGCGCTGTGGACATGAAGTCGGGTGTCGCCGTGCAGCTGGCCCTGGCGGGCCTCGTCGGCGCGGAGGACGGGCCGGCTCCGGCCTATGACGTCACCTGGGTGTTCTACGACCATGAGGAGGTCGACGCGATGCGTTCCGGCCTGGCCCGTGTGGTGCGTGAGGCCTCAGAGCTGCTCGAGGCCGAGTTCGCTGTGCTCCTCGAGCCCACCGACGGAGTCGTCGAGGGCGGCTGCAACGGCACCAACCGGTACCGGGTGACCTTCCGCGGCGTCGCCGCCCACTCGGGCCGCGCCTGGCGCGGCCACAACGCCATCCACGACGCCGGGCAGCTGCTCACGGCGCTGACGGACTACGCGCCTGCCACGATCACCGTGGAGGGCCTGGAATACCGTGAGGGCTTGAACGCGATCCGCGTGACCGGCGGCGTGGCCGGCAACGTCATCCCGGACGCCTGCACGGTGGAGGTCAACTACCGCTTCGCCCCGGACAAGACCCTGGAGCAGGCCCATGCCCACGTCCGTGAGGTCTTCGAGGCCGCCGGGGTGGACTGGGACGGGCAGGTCGAGGTCACGGACGCCTCACCGGCGGCGCGCCCCGGGCTGGACCGGTCCGCGGCGGCGAGCTTCGTGGCCGCGGTCGGCGGCGAACCGAAGCCCAAGTACGGGTGGACGGACGTGGCCCGCTTCTCCGAGCTCGGCGTGCCCGCCGTGAACTTCGGCCCCGGAGACGCCCTGCTCGCCCACACGGACGACGAGCACGTCGGACGCGGGCAGGTGCACGCCTGCCTGCAGGCGCTGCGCGCCTGGCTGCTGGCCGGCTGAGCGGCCGAGCACCGCCGCTGGCGGCCCCGAGGCGACCCGGAGCCGATCCAGAGGCGATCCGGAGGCGATCCGGAGGCGACGGGGAGGCGACGGCGCCCTCACCTCCGTCCGAGAGGTGCCGGCGCCGTCGTCGTTCACCGCCCGGGCGGGCAGGCTCAGACCTTCACGGCCGAGGAGCCGGCACGCGGCTTGGTGCGGCCGGCGGTCTTGGACGAGAGCTTCGTGGACAGCAGGGTGGCCAGCCACGTGAGCAGGACGTTGATCACGATGAACACCACGGCGGCGACCACCAGGGTCTGCAGGATGTTGCCCTGGCCGGAGCCGAGCTGACGCGCGTACTGCAGCAGCTCGTAGAAGCCGATCAGGTAGCCGAGGGCGGAGTCCTTGAGGATCACCACGAACTGGCTGAGCAGGGACGGCAGCATCGCCACGAGGGCCTGCGGGACCTCCACAAGGCGCAGGGACTGGTTCGGTGTCATGCCGATCGCCGCGGCCGCCTCGCGCTGCCCCTTCGGCAGGGACTTCACGCCGGAGCGCACGAGCTCGGCGATCACCGCGCCGTTGTACAGCGTCAGCCCGACGATCACCGCGAAGTACGGGCCGTCGGCCGAGGGGATCACGCCGGCGCGGCCGAGCATGGCGAACACCTGGTAGAAGAACACCATCATCAGCAGCACGGGCACGGCGCGGAAGAACTCCACGACCACGCCCGAGACGGCGCGGATCGGCGCGTAGGGCGCCAGGCGGAGGAAGCCGAACACCAGGCCGAAGAGCACCGAGGTGACCACCGCGATCGCCGCGGACTGGAGCGTGAACTGCAGTCCCGGCAGGTAGTAGTTGGACCAGGCGTTGCCGTTGACGGCGCTGATCCAGCGCGAGGGCTCGAGCTGCCCGCGCTCGTTCAGCATGCCCAACACGATCCAGGCGACGATCGCCACGCCGATCAGCGCGACGACGTTGACGATCAACACGTTCCGGCGGGCCTTCGGGCCCGGAGCGTCGAAGAGGACGGACCGGGCGCTCATCGTGCCACCGCCAGACGGTCGGAGGCCCACGTGGTCAGCAGCCCGATGGGAATGACGATCAGGCAGAAGCCGACGGCGAAGGTCATGAAGATCGCCACCATGACGTCCGGCCGGAACTCGATCATCGTCTTCATCAGGACGGAGGCCTCGGCCACGGAGGCCGCGGCGGCGACGGTCGTGTTCTTGGTCAGCGCGATCAGGGTGTTGCCGATCGGCGTGATCGCGCCGCGCAGGGCCTGCGGGAGGATCACGAGGCGGGCGGCGGGCAAAAAGCCCAGGCCGATCGCCCGGGCGGCCTCGGCCTGCCCCTGAGGGACCGTGTTCACGCCGGAGCGGATCGCCTCGCACATGAACGCCGCGTGGTACAGCGAGAGCGAGATGACCGCGAAGATGAAGAAGTTCAGCGTGAAGTCGTCCGCGAACGTGATCTTCAGCTGCCCCCAGACGGCGAGCACGCCGATGAGCATGATGATCGTCAGCGGAGTGTTGCGGACGAGGTGCACGTAGGCGGTGCCGACGGCGCGCAGCGAGGCGACCGGCGAGATCCGGAACAGTGCCAGGACGACGCCGAGGACGAACGAGCCGATCGCCGCGAGGACGGTCAGCTTGATGTTCATCCAGAACGCGACCGGGATCTGCGAGCCGTACTGCTCGAAGAGGGTGGTCAGGGATTCCATGGGCCTTCCCAGGGGTGAGACAGGGGCGGACCGGACGGGCCGGCGGGTCCGTGCAGGACGCCGCCGACCCGGTCGGCTCCGTGGTGGTGGGTGGTCACCGGTGGTGGGCGATCACCGACGGCAGGATCAGTCGCAGGACTCGAACTCGGCGTCCGCGCCGGAGTTAAGCTCGTCGTCGGCCTCGTAGCCGGTGCCCTCGGTGTTGGACTTGAGCGCCTCCTCCCAGGCGCCCTCGTCCTTCATCTTCTGGATGGCGTCGTTGATCTGCTGGCAGGTGTCGTTGTCCTTGTTCAGGCCCACGCCGTAGCGCTCGACCGAGAACGGGTCGCCGACCACCTTGAACTTGCCCTTGTTGGCCTCGGTTCCCGCCAGGCCGGCGAGGATGATGTCGTCGGTGGTGACGGCGTCCACCTGGCCGGACTCGAGGTAGGTCACGCACTCGGCGTAGCCGCCCTGCTCCACGAGGTTCACGCCCTGGGAGTACTCGTCCTTGATCTTCTGCGCGGAGGTCGAGCCGGTGACCGAGCACAGGTTCTTTCCGTCCAGGGAGTCCGGGCCGGTGATCTCCTCCTCGTCCGCTCGGACCAGCAGGTCCTGTCCGGCCACGAAGTACGGACCGGCGAAGGCCACGCGCTCCTTGCGCTCGTCGGTGATGGAGTAGGTCGCGAAGATCATGTCGACCTCACCGTTCTCCAACGCGTTCTCGCGGTTGGCGGACGGGGTCTGGACCCAGGTGATGTCCGCCTCGTCCACGCCCATCTCCTTGGCGACGAACCTGGCGACCTCCACGTCGAAGCCGGTCGGGTCGTTGGAGCCCTCACGGAAGCCGAGGCCCGGCTGGTCGAACTTGATGCCGATGGTCAGCGACTCGCCGGAGCCGCCCTTCTTGGAGCCGTCGGCGGAGGAGCTCTCCTCGCTGCTCTCGGTGGCGGAGGGGGAGCAGGCGGACAGGGACAGTGCGGCCGCGGCGGCGACGGCGGTCAGGGAGAGGAACTTCTTGCGGGCCATGGTGGCCTCCTTGGGTGTCAGGTGCGGTGGTGTGGGGGTCGGGCCGGTGCCGGGTGCTCCGGTCAGTGGGTCAGGATCTTGCCGAGGAAGTCGCGGGCGCGGTCGTGCTGCGGGTTCGTGAAGAAGGACTCCGGGTCCGTGTCCTCGAGGATGGCGCCGTCGGCCATGAAGATCACGCGGTCGCCGGCCTTGCGTGCGAAGCCCATCTCATGGGTGACGACGACCATGGTCATGCCCTCCGTGGCGAGGCCGACCATCACGTCCAGCACCTCCTGGACCATCTCGGGGTCCAGGGCGGAGGTCGGCTCGTCGAAGAGCAGGGCCTTCGGCTCCATGGCGAGGGCGCGGGCGATGGCCACGCGCTGCTGCTGGCCGCCCGAGAGCTGGGCCGGCAGCTTCTTCGCCTGGTGGGCGACGCCGACCCGCTCGAGCAGCTCCATGGCGTGGGCCTCGGCGGCGGCCTTCTTCTTCCCCTTGACCCGGATGGGGCCGAGGGTCACGTTGTCGAGGATCGACTTGTGGGCGAAGAGGTTGAAGGACTGGAACACCATGCCGACCTCGGCGCGCAGGCGGGCCAGCTCGCGACCCTCCGCCGGGAGCGGCTTCCCGTCGATCAGGATGCGGCCGCCGTCGTCGATCGTCTCGAGGCGGTTGATGGTGCGGCACAGGGTGGACTTGCCGGAGCCCGAGGGGCCGAGCACGATCGCCACCTGCCCGCGCGGGATCGTCAGGTCGATGTCCTTGAGCGCGTGGAAGTCGCCGAAGTGCTTGTTGACGCCCTGCAGCTGGATGAGGGCGTCGGTCTCCGCGGCGGCGGAGGCCTCAGGTGTGCGCTGCGTCATAGTCGGGGAATATACCGAACGCCCGCAGGTTCTGCGCAGACCGACATCCGCACCGAGCCCCGATCGTCACGGTGCGCCGATAGGCTGGCGTCATGGCTGAGAACGACGACGTCCGCCGCCGGTGCCTCCGGCGCGGACCGCAGACCCTGCGGGGCGAGGCCGCCCGCCGGCCGACCTTCGACCAGATGCTGCTGGACACGCGCCGCCACGACGCCGCGGCGCCGCCGGCGGAGCAGGTCCACTCCACTGCCACGGACGCCTGGCGCGTGCTGCGCATCCAGTCCGAGTTCGTGGAGGGCTTCGGCACCCTGGCCGAGCTCGGCCCGGCCGTCTCCGTGTTCGGCTCCGCCCGCACCGGCGAGGGCACCGCGGAGTACGAGCTGGCCCGGGCGGTCGGCCGGGAGCTCGTCACCGCCGGGTATGCGGTGATCACCGGCGGCGGCCCGGGCGCGATGGCGGCTGCCAACCGCGGCGCCACCGAGGCCGAGGGGACCTCCGTCGGCCTCGGCATCGAGCTGCCCCACGAGCAGGGCATGAACGAATGGGTCGGCATCGGGATCGACTTCCGCTACTTCTTCGCGCGGAAAGTCATGTTCGTGAAGTACGCCCAGGGGTTCATCGTGGTCCCCGGCGGCATGGGCACCCTGGACGAGCTGTTCGAGGCGCTCACTCTGGTGCAGACCGGCACCGTCACCCGCTTTCCGATCGTCCTGGTGGGCCGAGAGTTCTGGGGTCCGCTCGTGGACTGGCTGCGAGACACGCTCGCCGCCCGCGGGATGATCTCGCCCGAGGACCTGGACCTCGTGTCGGTCGTGGACACCGCGCAGGAGGCGGTCGCGGCCGTGCGCGCCGTGGCCCAGGGGGAGCGCGCATGATGCTCCCGGTCTGGCTGACCCTGCTGGCCGCGGTGGCCGTGGTCGTCGCGGTCCTGGTGGCCGTGCTGGCCGGACGGTTCACCGCCCCGCTGCAGGACCCGCGAGACGGTGCTCCGGCGGCCCCGGTGCTGCTGCCGGACGAGCCCACGGCGGACGACGTGGACCACGTCCGCTTCGCGCACTCGGTGCCCGGCTACCACCGCGGGCAGGTGGACGCGACCGTCGCCCGCCTGCAGGAGGCGCTGCGCCGAAGCGAGGAGCGCATCGCGGTGCTGGAGGCGGACGGAGCAGGTCCGGTTAGCACCAGCGAGGAGAATCCTGGATAATGAACGTGTGACGGGCGACTCGCCGACAGGCGGCGAGCACGGGCCCGAGACGTCGCAGCCCTGCACCGGGCGGTCGTCGTCCTGAGCCGACCAGCAAGAAGGGAAGTCGCAATGGCCGCCATGAAGCCTCGTACGGGGGATGGCCCCATGGAAGTGACCAAGGAGGGCCGCAGCCTCATCATGCGAGTTCCGATCGACGGCGGTGGCCGCCTGGTCCTGGAGCTCAACAACGAGGAGGCCGCAGAGCTCAAGGAGTGCCTGGTGGGAGTCACCGAGGCCTGAGCCCCCGCGTCTGCACTTCAGACAGCGCGAGCCCCCGCCTTTCGACCGCACGGTCGAAAGGCGGGGGCTCGCTCGTGCTGGGGCCGCTGCAGCCGGGACCGATCCCAGGCTGTGGCAGGCCGGACCGGGGCCGCGTCACGGTCCTCAGCGGCGCACCGCCAGCAGCACGCCGGTGCCCGTGGCGACCAACGCCGAGTTCCAGGCCTCGTCCTCGCGGAGGGCGCGCTCGACCTGGCGGGCGGTGACGGTGGCCGGTTCGCGGACGGCCGGCTTGGGGACGCGGTCGTGGTCGAGCGCGTCGACGATCACCAGCAGGCCGCCACGGCGCAGCATGCGGCCGGCCTGGTCGACGTCGAAGGGCAGGGAAGCCGGGTCGCCGTCGAGGACGACCATGTCGTAGGAGCTACTGCTGAGGCGGGGGAGGACCGTCCGGGACCGGCCGGTGATCATGCGGGTGCGCTGGCTGGGCAGGCGCGCCTCGCTGAAGGCCTCGCGGGCGGCGCGCTGCGCGTCGCCGTCGGCGTCGAGCGTGGTGAGCACGGCGTTCGCGGGAAGACCCGCCATCAGGGCGAGGCCGGAGACGCCGGCGCCGGTGCCGACCTCCACCACTGCGGACGCGGAGCGCGTGGCGGCGAGCACGGTGAGCAGCGCCGAGGTGCCCGGGGTGACCGCCCGCAGACCGAGCTCGGCCGAGCGCTCACGGGCACGCTCCACGACCTCGCCCTCGACGGGACGGGACTCGGCATAGGCCCAGGAGGCGTGCTTGTCCGAGGGCTGGGGGCTGACGGCCTTCATGCTCACGTGTGCTGCTTCCTTCCGCGCTGGGCCCGGACCGGGCCACCGGTCCAGTGTACGGACCCCGGCGTGTCGCGTCCCGGCCCTCGTGGCCGCGGGGGTCTCGGGACCTTGGCGGCTCGGGTTCAGCCTTCTCCCAGTAGCGGCGACGAGAATAACAGGCACAGCGGGACGGCTCCGCACGACCGCCGTTCCGGACCGATCCAGGGAAGGAGGCGCTCGGACCGATGGCCCGCCATCCCCTGGGGCGCCTCGACGGATATCTTGAGGGCACCCTGAGCGGTCATCGCCGTCGGCGCGTCGCCTCCCATCTTCAGTCGTGTCCCTACTGCACCGACGCCGTTCGCGAGCGTGCCCGCGTGCTGGCCGCCGCCCGCCGCGTCGAACGCGACCACGCCCACGGCGTCACACCCGCCTCCCACGGCGTCACGCCCGCCGGCCATGGATCCACGGCCGCCGGTGCGACGCACCGCCAGAGCGTCGCCATGGCCGCCCAGGGCGTCTCGGGTCGGTTCGTGGTCGCAGGGCTCGGCGTCCTCGTCCTCGCCGCCGGCGCCCTGGCGGCCGTCTGGGTCGCCGGAGACCCGTCCGACGCGGCGTCGAGCCCCGACCTGGCGGACGCCCGCAGCATCGTCGCCGACGCCGAGTCCGAGGCGGACCCGGCCGCCTCCGCCGAGTCCGCAGGGGCTGCCTCGGCCGCGGTGGCGGCGGAGAACGGGGCGGCGATCCGCGCCCTGCGCCGCCAGGGCTGGGCGGTCCCGTCCCTGCAGACGGTCGGCCTGCGCCCCCAGGGCCTGGAGGTCGCCAGCGACCAGGATGTGGTGGAGGTCTCCGTGGACTGGTCGGACGAGGAGCGTACGGTGCATGTGCGCGAGTGCCGCAGTGCGGGCGAGCCTGCGGTCCCGGCCGCGTGTCCGGGCCAGGACGGCGCCCCGGCGGCCACCGAGGGCACCCTCCCAGTGGGGGTCACCTATCACGTGACCGCGGACGACGGCACAGACACCTGGACGGCGGTCCTGCCGGTGGGCCAGGCACGGTATGTGGTCACCTCGGACATGCCGCGCGAGCGCGTGGAGCAGCTGCTGTCCATGATGGTCCTGTCCGAGCGTTCGAGCGTGGCGGACGACCTGGGCGACCCGGACGAGATCACCGACCGTCTCGAACGCGGCATCGATCGCCTGCTCGGCTCGGTGGGACTGTCCACCGGCGTGGCCCGGGGCCCGGCCCTCTAGTAGAGTCAGAGCCTGTGAATATCGGTATCAACGGCGGCGAGTTCATCGTCCTCGTCCTCATCGCCCTTCTTGTGCTGGGTCCTGAGCGACTGCCCGAGTACACGAGGAAGTTCACGGACTGGCTCCGCTCCATGAAGGTCATGGCCGAAGGGGCGAAGGAGCAGTTCAAGGAGGAGACCGGCCAGGACTTCGACGAGATCGAGTGGCGCAAGTACGACCCGCGCCAGTACGACCCGCGCCGCATGATCCGCGAGGCGCTGCGCGAGCCCGTCGACTCCACCCGCGACACCGCCCGCAACGGCGTCCGTGCCGAGGACCTGCACGGCGGCCTGAGCCGTCAGGACATCAAGGACATGGACCCGCGGACGATCTTCCGCCCCTCAGGCGGCGGCTCGACCGCCGCCTCCGCGGCCACCGCAGAGACTGCGGCTCCCGCGGCCACCGCCGGGACCGCCGCATCCGGCGCCCCAGCAGCCGGGGGAGCGGCCGCCGTCGCCGCCGGAGGTGCCGCCGCCGCGCTCATGGGCTCCGGCCGTGCCGAGGCCGCGATGACGCAGGAGACCCCTGCTGCGCACCCGGACACCGAGCCGGATCCGCTGGACCTGCTCGGCAAGGCGCCCGCCCCGTTCGACGTGGACGCCACCTGACCCTCCTGTCGTCCTTCCCGACGACGGCCGGGCACGCCGCGGTCAGCGCGGGGACAGCGGCAGTCCGACGCCGCGCAGGCTGCGCGGGCGGACGGCCAGGCGTGCGGCGACCTGCTCCAGCGCCTGCGCCGCGGGGGAGGCGGCGGTCTCGGTGAGGACCACGGGCACGCCGTCGTCGCCGCCGGTGCGGACGGCCGGTTCGAGCGGGACGGTGCCCAGCAGCGGCACCTCGGCCCCGAGGGTCTGGGACAGGCGGTCGGCGACCTCCTGGCCGCCCCCGGCGCCGAAGACCTCCAGCACGGTGCCGTCCGGCAGGGTCATGGGGCCCATGTTCTCCACCACGCCGGCCACGCGCTGGCCGGTCTGCTTCGCCAGCTGCCCGGCACGGGCGGCGACCTGGGCGGCGGCGTGCTGCGGGGTCGTGACCACGATCAGCTCGGAGGTCGGCAGCAGCTGGGCGGCGGAGATCGCGATGTCCCCGGTGCCGGGCGGCAGGTCGATCAGCAGGACGTCCAGGTCGCCCCAGTAGACGTCGGTGACGAACTGCTCCAGGGCGCGGTGCAGCATGGGGCCGCGCCAGGCCACCGGTCGGTCCTCGTCCAGGAACATGCCGATCGAGATGACCTTCACCCCGTGCGCGACCGGCGGCAGGATCATGTCCTCCACGCGGGTCGGGGCGGCGTGGGTGCCGAGCAGGCCGGGGATCGAGAAGCCGTGGACGTCGGCGTCGATCAGTCCCACGGACAGCCCACGCCGGGCCAGCGCGACCGCGAGGTTGGCGGTGACGGTGGACTTGCCCACGCCGCCCTTGCCGGAGGCGACGCCGACCACCCGGGTGAGCGTGCCCTCTCCGAAGGGGTTGGCCGGACGGGAGCCGCGCAGTCGCTCCTGCAGGTCGCGGCGCTGCTCGGGGGTCATCACCTCGAGCCGCACCTCGGCTTCCGCGCAGCCGTCCAGGCCCTCGACGGCGGCCCGGGCGTCCGCCTCGAGCGTGCCCTTCAGCGGGCAGCCGGCGATCGTGAGGCGCAGCACGACCTCGAGCCGGCCCGGGGAGGACTCCCTGACGGAGGCGACCATGCCGAGCTCGGTGACCGGACGGCGGATCTCCGGGTCCTGCACCGCCGCCAGGGCGACGAGAGCGGCGGACTCGAGAGCCGTCGTCGGGGTGGAGGTGACGATCTCGGGGGCGCTCATGCCTGCGGTCCCTCCTGGGGGCGCTCGGCGGCTGCCTCGGCGGCCTCCTCGGCGGCCAGGAGCGCCAGCGTGGTGGTGGAGGTGTCCTCCGCGTCGGCGGGTCGAGTCCCGCGCTTCTTCTTGCCGGTCTTCTTGGCCGAGCCCTTCTTGGTGGTCTTCCTGTCCCGGTCCGCGGAGCGGGCCTCGAGGAGGTCGTTGCGGATCTCGTTGCGGATCTCCTCGCGCAGGGACTCGCGGAGCTGTTCGACGATGTCGTCGGACAGGCTGCGCATCTCGGAGCGCACGAAGTCACGGGTGGAGACGTCCTGCAGGGCTAGGCGCAGGCCCGCGATCTCGCGGGTGAGGTACTCGGTGTCCGCCAGGTTGCGCTCGGCGCGGTCGCGGTCCTCGCGCAGGGCCACCTTGTCACGGTCGTCCTGGCGGTTCTGGGCGAGCAGCAGCAGCGGGGCGGCATAGGAGGCCTGCAGCGAGAGCATCAGGGTCAGGGCGGTGAAGCCGATCGCGGCGTCGTCGAAGCGCAGGGACTCCGGACCCCAGGTGTTCCAGCCGAGCCAGAGGGCACAGAACAGCGTCATCCAGAGCAGGAACTGCGGCGTGCCCATGAAGCGGGCGAAGCCCTCGGTGGCCTCGCCGAAGGCGTCCGGGTTCGGGGAGAGGCGGGGCAGGCGGCGGCGGCGCGCGCTGAGCGGGGTGTCCAGTCCGGACTGGCGGGTGCGCGGGTCGTTCGCGTTCTCGGCCATGGGCGCTCCTTACTGCGTGCTCGTCGTCGGGTTCGGCAGGTCCTCGGGGTCCATGGCGCGCCAGTCCTCCGGGAGGATGTGGTCCAGCACGTCGTCCACGGTCACGGCGCCGACGACGCGCTGCTGCTCGTTCACCACGGGGATGCAGGTGAGGTTGTAGGTCGCCAGCTCGCGGGTCACATGGGCGATCGGGGCGAGGTCGGAGACCGGCTCGAGGTCCTTGTCCAGGATGTTGCCCAGCGGCTCCGGCGGCGGGTAGCGCAGCAGCTGCTGGAAGTGCACGGCGCCGAGGTAGCGGCCGGTGGGGGTCTCCAGCGGGGGACGGACCACCAGCACGAGGGAGGCGCGGGCCGCGGAGATCTCCTGCTGGCGGATGGTCGCCATGGCCTCGGCCACGGTGTCCTCCGGGGCCATGATCACCGGCACCGGGGTCATGACGGAGCCGGCGGTGTCCTCCTCGTACTCCAGGAGGCGGCGCACGTCGTCCGCGTCCTCGGGCTCCATGAGCTCGAGCAGCAGCTCCTGCTGGCTGTCCGGCAGCTCGTGGAGCAGGTCGGCGGCGTCGTCCGGGTCCATCTCCTCCAGCACGTCCGCGGCGCGCTCGATGTCCAGGTGGGAGAGGATCTGCACCTGGTCGTCGTCCGGGAGCTCCTGGAGGACGTCCGCGAGGCGCTCGTCCTGCAGCTCGGAGGCGACCTCCACGCGGCGCTTGGCCGGCATGTCATGGATCATGTCCGCCAGGTCGGCGGGCTTGAGGTCCTCATGGTGGGCCACGAAGCTCGTGGCGCCCTGCGGCTCGGCGCCGGAGGTCCAGCGGGCCTCGTTCCAGGCGATGAGCCGGTGCTCGCCGCGGGGGCGGCCGAAGGTGCTGCGCCCGGCGTCCTTGCGGACGTACAGCTCGGTCATCAGCCAGTCGCCGTTGCGCTGCTGCTCCAGTCCGGCATCCTCGAGGACGACCTCACCCTCCCCGTCCAGCAGCGTCATGCGGCGGTCGAAGAGGTCGGCGGCCACCGTCTGCTCGGCGCCGCGGCGGGAGAACCGGCGCAGGTTGATCAGGCCGGTGGTGATGATCTGCCCGGAGTCCATGGACGTCACGCGGGTCATCGGCACGAACACGCGCTTCTTGCCGGGGACCTCGATCACCAGGCCGATCGCCAGCGGTGCGTTGCGCAGCCCGCGGTCGAGCACCACGACGTCCCGCAGGCGGCCGAGGCGGTCGCCGAGCGGGTCGAACACGTCCAGGCCCAGCAGCCGGGCCACGAAGATCTTGGAGGAGCTCACCGGTCCAGCCTAGTCGTCCGGTGCGTGCCGTCCCAGATCGGCCCTGGGCGTACAGGGCCGCGCTGACCCGGCCGTGTGCGGGCCGACACGGCAGAATGGGCACATGTCCTTCATGATGTCCGGACCGAACGCCTCCCGTGACGACGGCCTGCCCCGCGGCGAGCTCGTCTCCACCCACACCACCCGCGCGGCCGCCCAGGAGCAGCTGGAGAAGCTGGTCCAGGGCGACGTCCCGCCCACCTCGGTGACGATCGTGGGCAAGGACCTGCGTGTGGTCGAGCGGGTGCGCGGCCGGATGTCCTATCCGCAGGTGGCGCTGTCCGCGGGCCTGCGCGGCCTGCTCTTCGGCTCGCTCATCGGCCTGTTCATGTACCTGATCGCCCCCCAGGGCGGCGCGCAGCAGATCCTGTTCTCCGCGCTGCTCGGCGTGGGCCTGTGGATGATCCTCGGCGTGATCGCCTTCGCGATGCGCAAGGACAGCAACGGCTTCGCCTCCACCCAGCAGGTCGTCCCGGCCGCCTATGACGTGGTGGTCGCCTTCGAGCACGCCGGCCGCGCTCGCGGCGTCCTGAACGCCGGGACCGGTCAGGCCGTGCCCGCCGCCGCGGTCCAGCCGGGTCCGCAGGGCCAGTCGGCCCAGCAGGGTCAGCAGGGTGTCCCGACGACGGCACCGGCCTCCGCCCCGCAGGGCGCCTCCGGTCCGGACGGGTCCGAGCAGGTCCCCGCGCCGCAGGGGCCGCAGCCGGGCCAGACCCCGCATGAGGGCCAGGGCGGCCAGGCCGGTCACGCGCAGCAGGACGGGGCGCCGCAGGCGCAGAGGCCGGCCGAGGGGCCGCAGACCCAGGACGGGCAGCAGGCCCAGCCGGCGCAGCCGGCGCAGGACGGACAGCAGGCCGACGGCTCCGCCTCCGCCGACGGTGCCCCGCAGGGTCTGGACAGGACCTACGGCCTGCGCCTGTCCCAGGAGGAGGTGGACCGGATCATCGCCGCCCGCGGCGGCACCCCCGGACAGCAGCCGCCCGAGCCGCCGCAGGGAGGCTCCGGCCGCTGACCCGGCCGGCCCGGACATGACTCGGCCCCGCACCCGCCGGAAGCGATTCTCGGCACGGTGCGGGGCCGTCGTCGTGGAGTGGGCGTCAGTGCTGCTGGAGACCCTTCATCCAGGCCTCGACCTCGTCCGGGGTGCGGGGCAGCGCGGCGGAGAGGTTCTCCGCACCGTCCTCGGTGACGAGGATGTCGTCCTCGATGCGGATGCCCATGCCGCGGTACTCCTCCGGCACGGCCAGGTCCTCCTCCTTGAAGTACAGGCCCGGCTCGATGGTGAACACCATGCCCGGCTCGAGCACGCCGTCCAGGTAGAGCTCGCGCTTGGCCTGGGCGCAGTCGTGCACGTCGAGGCCGAGGTGGTGGCTCGTGCCGTGCGGCATCCAGCGGCGGTGGTGCTGGCCGTCCTCGGACAGCGCCTCCTCCACGGAGACCGGCAGCAGGCCCCACTCGTGCAGGCGGGAGACGAGGACCTTCATGGCCTCGGCATGGATCTCGCGGAACCGGATGCCCGGCTTCACGATCGCGAAAGCCGCGTCCGCCGCGTCCAGCACCGCCTGGTAGGCCTTGCGCTGGATGTCCGTGAACGTGCCGTTGACCGGCAGGGTGCGGGTGATGTCCGCGGTGTAGAGGGAGTCGGCCTCCACGCCGGCGTCCACCAGCAGCAGCTCGCCGTCCTGCACGTCGCCGGTGTTGCGGATCCAGTGCAGGATGGTCGCGTTGTTGCCGGAGGCGGCGATGGTGTCGTAGCCGAGGTCGTTGCCCTCGAGGCGGGCACGGGAGAAGAAGGCGCCCTCCACGATGCGCTCACCGCGGTGGTGGCCGATCGCCCGCGGCAGCACGCGGACGATGTCCTCGAAGCCGGCGATGGTCGCGGCCACGGACTCGCGCATCTGCTCGATCTCCCACTCGTCCTTGACCAGGCGCAGCTCGGAGGCGAACTCGGCGAGCTCGCCGTCCTGCGCCTCGGCCTCGGCCGGGTCCACGCCCGCGGCGGAGCGGGTGGACTCCACCAGCTGCAGCATGTCCGCGTCGTCCGAGCGGAGCAGGCGCAGCTGGACCTGACCGGCGGCAGGGGAGCCCGCATCCTTGGTCACGGCCACCTCGAGCTCCTCGAGGGAGGCGGTGCGCAGGCCGGTGCGGGCGGCCATCTCGGCCAGCGTCGGGCGCGGGCCGATCCAGAACTCGCCGGAGCGGGCGTCCGCGTAGAACTGCTCGGTGTCCCGGCCGGCGAGCGGTCGGAAGTAGAGGGTGGCCGCGTGGGAGGAGCCCTCGTCCCCGGCACCGGCGTCGGTCGGCTCGAGGACGAGCACGGCGTCCGGCTCGTGGTCCACGCCCAGGCCGGTCAGGTGGGCGAAGGCCGAATGCGGGCGGAAGCGGTAGTCCGTGTCGTTCGAGCGCACCTTCAGCTGGCCGGCCGGGATCACCAGGCGCTCGCCCTGGAAGCGCTCGGACACCGCGGCACGGCGGCGGGCGGCGTGCTCGGCGGAGGCGTCCGCCTCCGGCAGCTCGGTGCGCGCCGGGGCCCACTGGGAACCCATGAACGCGCGGAACGCGTCCGAGTTCGGGCGCTGTGAGCGGTTCTCCACGCGCTCGTGAAGCGGCTGGCGCTCCTGCTCGGCACCGGAGGTCTCGAGGGTCGTCTTCTCGCTGTTCTGCTCGGTCATGCCGTCCATCTTGTCACCCGGGACCGGGCGCCGCACTCGGGGCGCTGCCGCGGGGACCGGCAGCAGGCTCCGCCCCGTAGGCTGGGGTCATGAGCACGCCCCGCTTCGACCTGCACACGCACTCGACCGTCTCGGACGGCACCGAGTCTCCCGCCGAGCTCGTGGCGGCGGCCGCGGCGGCGGGGCTGGACGGGCTGGCGCTCACCGACCATGACACGAACGCCGGCTGGGCCGAGGCCGAGGAGGCGGCCCGCAGGCACGGCCTGCTGCTGGTGCGTGGGATGGAGATGTCCTGCCGCACGGACGAGGGCGTCTCCGTGCACCTGCTGTCCTACCTGCACGACCCGGAGCACGACGGCCTCAACGCCGAGATGGCCCGCGCCCGCGACGCCCGCCTGCACCGCGCGCAGATGATGGTGGAGCGCCTCGCCGAGGACTTCGACCTCACCTGGGACGACGTGCTCGAGCACGCGGGGGAGGGAGCCACCATCGGGCGACCGCACCTGGCGGATGCCCTCGTGCGGATCGGCGTGGTCCCGGACCGCACCGCCGCGTTCCGCTCCATCCTCGCCGGCTCCTCCAAGTACTACGTCCCGCACTACGCGCCGCATCCGGCCGACGCCGTCCGCCTCGTGCGCGACGCCGGCGGAGTCCCCGTGTTCGCGCATCCGCTGGCCTCGGCCCGCGGACGGGTGGTGGGCATGGAGACCTTCGAGGAGATGATCGGCGCCGGCCTCGGCGGTCTTGAGGTGGACCACCGCGACAACCCGGACGAGGCCCGCGCCGTGCTCCGCGGCATCGCCGAGCGCCACGGCCTGTTCACCACCGGATCCTCGGACTACCACGGCAGCGGCAAGCCCAACCGGCTGGGGGAGAACCTCACCGCACCCGAGGTGCTCGCCGAGATCGAACGTCAGGCAACCGGGACGGACGTCCTGCGCTGAGCGGGCGCCGTGTCCCAGCGGCGCCGCGGGGAGACGACGAGGTCTGGGGACCCGGAGGCCATGCCCCGGGCGCGGCAGACGAGACGACGACGGCGGCGCACCTGACAGCGTCAGGTGCGCCGCCGTCGTCGGCGTCCGGATACTAAGGCGACCCGCTTCCCAACTGGTGAGGACACGCCGTCTCGAGCCCCTCAGGACCCGTGATGACGGTGAGTCCTCACCAGTACGTGCGCGGGGGAGGGTCACCTCTCGGTCTTCGGGGCGCTCTCGCCGCCCTTCACGACCTCGCCGTTGCGGCGGCGGGTGCGGTTGCGGCCTCCGCGGGAGCGCCTGCGACGGCCCCCGCCCCCGCCCTCACCCGAGCGCTCGCCGCCCTCGGAGCGGTCACGACCCTCGCCGCCGCGTCGGCCGCGGGACTCGCCGGACTCGCCGCGCTCGCTGTCGCGGCTCCGGCCCTCGCCACCACGGCCCCGGGCCTCGCCGCCGCGGCCACGACCGCGTCCACGGCCCCGGCCGCCGCCGCGACCGCCGCGCTCGGAGCTGCGGCCGCCGCGCGCTGCGGAGCCCGGACCGCCCAGGTCCTCGACGTGCTCGGCGTCCAGGCCCTCGAGGGTGCGCTTGTCCTTCGGCAGACGGCCCTTGGTGCCCTTCGGGATGCCGAGGTCCTCGAACAGGTGCGGGGAGGAGGAGTAGGTCTCCACCGGCTCGGGCTGGCCGAGACCGAGGGCCCTGTCGATCAGGGACCAGCGCGGCATGTCCTCCCAGTCCACGAGGGTCACCGCGATGCCCTTGTTGCCGGCGCGGCCGGTGCGGCCGACGCGGTGGACATAGGTCTTCTCGTCCTCCGGGGCCTGGAAGTTGAACACGTGGGTCACGTCGTCCACGTCGATGCCGCGGGCGGCGACGTCGGTGGCCACCAGGATGTCGATCTTGCCGTTGCGGAAGGCGCGCAGCGCCTGCTCGCGGGCGCCCTGGCCCAGGTCGCCGTGCAGCGGGCCGGCGGCGAAGCCGCGCTTGGTCAGCTCGTCGGCCACACGGGCGGCGGTGCGCTTGGTGCGGGTGAAGATGATGGTGCGGCCGCGACCCTCGCCCTGCAGGGCACGGGCGATGAGCTCGTCCTTGTCCATGTGGTGGGCGCGGTAGACGAGCTGGCGGATGTCCTTCTTGGTCAGGCCCTCGTCGTCCGGGTCGGTGGCGCGGATGTGCGTCGGGTGGGTCATGTACCGGCGGGCCATGGCGACCACCGGACCCGGCATGGTGGCCGAGAACAGCATGGTCTGGCGGACCTGCGGCACGGCGGCCAGCAGGGTCTCCACATCCGGCAGGAAGCCGAGGTCGAGCATCTCGTCGGCCTCGTCGAGCACCACGGTGTTCACCAGGTTCAGCCGCAGGTGGCGCTGGCGCATCAGGTCGATCAGGCGGCCGGGGGTGCCGACCACGATCTCCACGCCGCGGCCCAGCTCCTCGATCTGCGGCTCATAGGCGCGGCCGCCGTAGATGGTGGCGATGCGCAGCGAGCGGTTCTTCGCGGCCTCGGTGAGGTCGCCGGCCACCTGGACGGCCAGTTCGCGGGTCGGTGCCACGATGAGCGCCTGCGGGGCGCCGGCGGAGCCGTCCTTCTCCAGCCTGTCCCAGCCGGGCTCGCCCGGACCGACGGCCCGCTGCAGGGCGGGGATGCCGAAGCCGAGGGTCTTGCCGGTGCCGGTCTTGGCCTGGCCGATGATGTCATGCCCGCCCAGGGCGACCGGGAGGGTCATGGACTGGATCGGGAACGGATGGGTGATGCCGCGCGCGGACAGCGCGTCCACGATCTCGGCGGAGACGCCGTAGTCGGCGAAGGTCTTCTCCTCGACGGCCGGGACCTCGTCAGGGGTCACGGTCTCGGCGGCCATCTCCTCGACGGCGGCCATCTCCTCGACGGCGGCCATCTCCTCGGCGGCCCTGTCCGGGGTGGTCTCGGGGTTCTGGGTGGTGGGTGTGTCGCTCATGCTCACGCTCCCGTTTCCTTCTCGGGCGCGCGGGGCGTCGGTCCGCGGCGCGGGCGGCCGGATGCCTCCGGGCCCGTGCGTGCGGGCTCGCGCCGTGTGCGCGCTGCAGGGGGAAGCCGATCGCGGGGAGAACACACCGGAGCCGCAAGGCCTCGTGGCCCCGCCCCGGGAACCCGGTCTCGGCCGTCCCCCACGGTGGGGAGGCGCCGCCGGATTCGGCAGTACAGGTGATCAGGTGCGACCGGTCATCCAGTGGTCACGACGACTGCGGGGACGCGGTCGTCGGGGGCCAGTCTAGCCCCTCGGCCTGCGGGCGCGCCGGAAGGAGCGGACGGCAGGGAGCCTCAGCGGCCGCCGGCCAGGGACGCGTCGACCTGACCGGAGGCCACGTCCACGGAGTCGATGCGCACGCGCACCTCGTCGCCGGGGGCGGCACCGGCGGGGACGCTCAGGTAGGCGGGCGGGTCCACGAGCTGCACGTCCACGGAGTCCTCGCCGCGGGTGCGGACCACGGTGCCGGCGAGCTCCTCGCCCACGTGGGCGGTCAGCTCGGCGGCCTCCACGAGGTCCACGGCCGCCCGGTCGGCCTGGGAGGCGCGGCGCCCCGAGTCCGCCATCAGCGCGGGCAGCTCCGGCAGGGCGGCCCGCACCTCGGCGGGCACCTCGTGGCCCTGCACCAGGGCATGGCAGACGATCAGCACGAAGCGGTCCACCAGGCGGCGCAGCGGAGCTGTGGTGTGGGCATAGGGGGCGGCCAGGGCGGCCTGCTCCGGGTCCTCCGGCGGGGTGCGCAGCTCAGGGTCGTCGGAGGACGCGTCGAACGCGGTGTAGTCGGCGCCGCGGAACAGGGCGGTGGCGGCGTGGAGGACGGCCAGGCCCTGGGGTGCGGTCGGGTCCACGGTGCGCAGGTAGGCGCCGTAGTCCTGCTCGTGGGTCCACGGCAGGCCGAGGGCGGCCACGCGAGAGCGGAACTCGGCGATCGCCTCATCGTCCGGGGCGGGCATGGTGCGCAGGATGCCGACGCCGGCGTCGAGCATGATGCGGGCCGCCGCCATCCCCGTCATGAGGGAGACGTGGGCGTTGTCGTCCTCCACCGGCAGCGGGTTGCGCTGCACGAGGCGGTAGGCGCCGGACTCGTCCACGTGGATCTCCTGGTCCGGCATGTTCAGGGACGCGCCGCCACGGGCCGCCTCCTGGGCGCGCCGCAGCCGGCCCACCTCGGGGAGCAGCCGCAGCGAGGCCACAACCTCCTCGGGCAGGTCCGGCACTTCGGCCGGGACCCGCCCGTCCTTCCCGACGACGGCACCGCCCCCGGGTGCCCCGCCCGCCGGGGACTCGTCCCCGACGAGGGCCTGCACCTGCGGGTAGGTCAGCTGGAAGCGGGAGCGCACCCGTGCGCGGACCAGCTCCACGGCCCCGAGGACGCCCTCGCCGTCCAGGTCCATGGACCAGACGTAGGCGGGGCGCTCCTGCTCGGGCAGCAGGGAGCCGGCGTGCTCGCTGATGCGCTCGGGGTGGAGGGGGACACGCCCGTCCGGAAGGTAGACCGTCTGGCCCCGTCGGCGGGCCTCCACGTCGATGGCGCCACCGAGGGCCACGAACGCGGGGACGTCGGCGATGGCGTAGTGCACGCGGACGCCGACGTCCGTGCGCTCGATGAAGACGGCCTGGTCCAGGTCGGTGGACCCGGCCGGATCCACCGTGACGAAGGGGACGTCGGTGAGGTCCACGCGCTCGGGGTCCTGCCCGAGGGAGCCGAGGACGTCCTCGGCGGCACGTTCGGCCTCGGCCAGCACGTCGTCCGGGAACGCGTCCGGCAGCTCGAGGTCCCGGCGGAGACGGGTCAGCCGTGCGGTGAGGGCGGAGTCCTCACCGGCGCCGTGGACGCCGAGTGCGGGCAGCAGCATGGGTCAGGCCCCTTCGCCCGTCGGCTCAGCGAGCGGCGAAGCCCAGCGGGCCGGCCTTCTGGGCGCCGATCTCGACGAAGGCGATCTTCTCGCCGGGCACGAGCACGGTGCGGCCCTTGGCGTCGTCCAGCTGGAGCAGGGAGCCGTCGGCGATCGCGGCGGCCACGCGCTCGCGGACCTCCTCGGCGGTGTGCTCGGTCTCCAGAGTCACCTCGCGGGCCGAGTGCTGCACTCCGATGCGGATCTCCATGGGGTCCTCCTAGGACAGGGGTCTGCGGTCTGCGTCGGACGGCGGGGCCGGGGCCGCGCGCGTCCGGAACGGCTCTGTTCCCGTTCAGACTAGGGCACGGGGCGCGGCGGCAGGCAGGGCACGGGAGGCGTTTCACCCCGTGGCGAAACACAGGGGCCGGAACAGGTCCGTCCGCGGGGCGCGGACGGTGTGGGGCCCCGTCGGCGGGGCGGGGCGTGTGTGGCGCCCCGCTGTCGGGGCGGGGCGTGCTCAGAGTCTGGAGAGGCCGCGCCAGAGCATGGTGAAGGTGACCTCGGCGGCGCGCTCGAGGGTGGGACGGGAGGCCTCGTCGGTCTCGTCGGCCCACCAGCGGGCGGCCTCGATCATGCAGGCCACCAGGCCGCGGGAGACCAGCTCGGCCTCCTCGACGGAGACCGTGGCTCCCTCCTGCAGCAGCTTGGCGATGTGCCGGGCCAGGGTGCCCTCGATGACCTCGCCGCGCTGCTGGACGTCCGGGTCGTGGGTGCGGCCGGAGGACAGCAGCAGCCGGTGGCGGCGGCTCGGGTCGGACACATACCGGTAGACCGCGGTCACCGTCTGGCGCGTGCGCTGCCTGTTGTCCAGGTCCGAGGACAGCACCTCGGAGATCTGTGCGACGAAGGCCTCGACCTCGACGTCGAGCAGGTGGAGGAAGAGCTCGTGCTTGCCGGGGAAGTGCTGGTAGAGCACCGGCTTGGACACGGCCGCCGACTCGGCGATCTGGTCCATGGAGGTCTGCGCGTAGCCGTGCTCCACGAACAGGGCGCGGGCGACCTCCACCAGCTGCCGGCGGCGTTCGGCCCGGGGCAGGCGTGCCGCGCGGGTGTGGCCGCTCATGCGGTGCGTCTCTGCCCGTCCGCGTCCTGATGGGGGACCGGGCAGGCGGACGGCGAGTCCGGGATCGGAGCGGCGGCGGGCACCTCGATGTCGTACAGCGCCTGCAGCGCGCGCTCGTACTCGTCCAGCCGTCCCTCGGCAGCCATGCGCCGGGCGCGGACGGTGGGGGTGTGGAGGAGCTGACGCACCATGTGGCGCAGGGCGAACTCGATCTCCTCGGCCGGTGCGGTGCAGCCATGGCGGCGGCGGACGCGCTCCAGTTCGGTGTCCAGGGCCGCAAGGGTGTGCTCGCGCAGGGCGCGGATGGCGCCGTCGGCGGTGCGGCCGCGCTGGGAGTCGGTGAAGTCGCGGAGGGCGCCCTCCACGAGGGTGCGTGCCTCGGAGACGGCCGAGGCGGCCTGCTCCGGTGCGGCGAGGCGGACGTCCTCGAGGGTGATCAGGTCGACCTGGTCCAGGTCCGCCACGGCGGGGTCGAAGTCACGGGAGAGCGCCAGGTCCAGCAGGGTGACCGGATGCCGGGCGCCCTCACGGAGGGCCACGAGCTGCTCAGGGGAGACCTGCCGGCCGGACCCGGAGCAGCCGATCACCACGTCGGCCTCGGCCAGTGCCCCGGCGATGCTCTCGCCGCCCAAGGCCATTGCCCAGCCGCCGCGATCGGCGACGAACTGCTCGGCACGGCCGGAGGAGGAGTGCACGGCCACGGCGGTGGCGCCGCGGTCCGCCAGCTGGGACAGGGTGGTGCCCGCATAGGAGCCGGTGCCGATCAGCAGCACGTTCGCCTCGGCCCAGAAGTCCTCGGCCTCCTCCTCGGTGACGACGCCGCGCAGCTCCTCGGCCAGGTCCAGGGCCACGGTCACGACGGACCGGCCGGTGGCGCCGAGAGCGGTCTGTGAGCCCACGTCCTTGGCCGCGCGGGTCGCGCCCTCGAACAGGCGGACGAGCGGGCCCGTGGCGGTGCCGGCCTCCCGGGCCTCGACGAGGGCCCGGCGCACCTGTCCGGCGATCTCGCGCTCGCCGACCACGGCGGAGTCCAGGCCGGAGGCGACCTCGAACAGGTGGCGGACGGTGGCGTCGGCGCCGAGCAGGCGGAAGGTGCCGTCCACGGTGGCGTACGGGAGGTCCGTCTCGGCGGCGATCGCCTTCACGAGGGTGTTGTGGGTGCCGGACACGTCGCCGTTGTCCGCGTCGGCGTAGACCTCCACGCGGTTGCACGTGGTCAGCACGACGGCCCCGCCGGCACCGGAGGCGGGCAGGGCGGAGAGCACGGACGCGGCACCGGCGGACAGGCGGGCGACCGTGTCGAGGTGGACGTCCTTGTGCGAGGCGATCAGCGAGAAGAGTGTCACAGCGCCGTCCATCCTAGCCGGGGCCGGTCCTTCCGTCACCGAGGCGCACCTCACCTGAAGCGGGGCATCCGCTCAGATAGGGCGACGCTGAGGTGACGGCCGTCACGTGGGGCGAGGTGGGCCGTCGTCGTCCACGGGCCCGGAATCGCTTTCGATGGAAGAATGGGGGGCATGTCCGCCGAGACCCCTGCTCAGACCCCGTCCACGGCGGCCGCAGCCCTGCCGGCCGACCATCCGTTGCGCACCACCGAATCCGCGCGATCCACGGCCGATTCGGCGTTGATCACCGCGCTGCGCGGCGCCCGCCCCGAGCGCCACCCCGTCTGGTTCATGCGCCAGGCCGGCCGTTCGCTGCCGGAGTACAAGAAGGTGCGCGAGGGCATCGGGATGCTCGATTCCTGCCTCATGCCCGACCTTGTGAGGGAAATCACGATGCAGCCGGTCCGCCGCCACGACGTGGACGCCGGCATCTTCTTCTCGGACATCGTGGTCCCGCTGCGCCTGGCCGGGATCGGCGTGGAGATCGTCCCGGGCGTCGGGCCGGTCCTGGACCACCCGGTGCGCACCGCCGCGGACGTCGCCGCACTGCCCGAGCTCGAGGACTCCGCCCTCGACGTCATCCGCGAGGCCGTCTCGCTCACCGTGGGCGAGCTCGGCAGCCGCCCGCTCATCGGCTTCGCCGGCGCGCCGTTCACCCTGGCCGCCTACATGGTGGAGGGCCGCCCCTCCCGCGACCACTTCGGGCCGCGCCGCATGATGCACGCCGACCCGGAGACCTGGAACGCGCTGGCGTCCTGGGCCGCCCGCGTGTCCGGCCAGTTCCTCCGCGCCCAGATCGTCTCCGGCGCCTCCGCCGCCCAGCTCTTCGACTCGTGGGCCGGCTCGCTCTCCGCGGCCGACTACCGTGCCCACGTGCAGCGTCACTCCGCCGCCGCCTTCGAGGCCGTCGCCGACCTGGCCGGACCGGGTGTGGTCGGAGGCGTCCCGCTGCTGCACTTCGGCATCGGCACCGGCGATTTCCTGCACCACCTGCGCGATGCCGGCGCGTCCGCCGTCGGCGTGGACCACCGCCTCACCCTGGCCGAGGCGCACCGTCGCCTCTGCGCGAACCCTGGCCCGGACGGCCGCGGCGCCGTCCCGCTGCAGGGCAACATCGACCCGGCCCTGCTGGGCGCCCCCTGGGAGGTGCTCGAGGCCCACGTCCGCGAGGTCGTCGCCTCCGGCGCCGCTGCGCCGGGACACGTGGTCAACCTGGCCCACGGCGTCCCGCCGGAGACCGACCCGACCGAGCTGACCCGCGTGGTCGAGCTGATCCACTCCATCGACGTGCCCGAGCGTCCCGCCTCGGGGGAGGAGCACGCATGAAGGTCCCGGACATCTCTGTGCAGCAGATCCCGGCCCCGGTGGCCCCCGCTGCGGACCAGGCGCCCCGCACCGCCCTGGTGATCGGCGGCGGCATCGCCGGCCTGCTCTCCGCGCTGCGCCTGCGCCAGTCCGGCTGGGAGGTCACCCTCGCCGAGGCCACCTCGGTGCTCGGCGGCGCCGTCTCGCCGCGCTACCTCACCGTGCCGTCCGAGGACGAGCACGGCGCCGTGCAGGACCAGACGCTGGAGCTGGACGGCGGAGCGGAGGCCTTCGCGCTGCGCGGCACCGCTGTCCAGGAGCTGCTGCATGAGCTGGACATCTACGAACGCATCATGTCCCCGGCGGCCGGCGGGTCCTGGATCCACGCCGCCGAGGGCTCGTTTCCCTCCCCACGGCTGGGCCTGCTGGGCATCCCCGGGGACCTGGACGCCGAGGACACCGCCGCGGCCCTGTCCGCCGCCGGCCTGGAGCGCGCACGCCAGGACCTGACCGCCGAGGTGGGCGACTGGGCCGAGCGCATCGCCGCCGGCGAGGAGATCACCCTCGGCGAGCTGGTGGCCGACCGTCTCGGCGACGAGGTCCTGCAGCGCCTCGTTGCCCCCGTGGTGGCGGGGGTGCACTCCGCCGACCCGTCCACCGTCGCCGTGCACCGGGTGGCCCCGGGTCTGCTCGAGGCCTTCGTGGAGCAGGGCAGCCTGTCCGCCGGCGTCGCCGCGCTGCGCGGCCAGCACACCCCGGGCTCCCTCGTGGCCGGCCTCGACGGCGGCATGAACATCCTGACCACCCGGCTGATCGCCCGGCTGCGGGACACCGGCGTGACCGTGCTGCGCGGCGTCCGTGTGGCCGCCCTGAAGCATTTCGACGAGCGCGGCCAGTGGTGGGCGCAGATCAGCGACCGCAACGAGGAGGTCCTCCGGGGGCTCGAGGCCGACCGCATCGTCCTCGCCGTGGACGGCCCCAACGCCTGGGAGCTGCTCGCCCCCGCCTCGCACGGCGCCCTCGACCCCGACGACGGCCCCCACCCTGCCGACGGCGTCGCCCTGGTGACGCTCGTGGTGGACGCCGAGGGGCTCGACTGCGCCCCGCGCGGCACCGGAGTCCTCGTGGCCGAGGGCACCGAGGTGGGCGCCAAGGCGCTCACCCACGCCACCGCCAAGTGGGAGTGGCTCGCCGAGGTCGTCCGCCGCGACCGCGAGGACGGCACCGCCCGCCACCGGCACCGCCACGTGCTCCGCCTCTCCTACGGCCGGCACGGCGGCGGCCCGGACCAGCTGGGCTACCGCACCGCGGACGAGCAGCTTGTGGAGCAGGCGATCGCCGACGCCGCCGTGCTCACCGGAGTGGACCTCGCAGCCGAGGACGTGGCCGCTCACATGGTCGTCCGCTGGCGCGACGCCATCCCGCCGCAGTCCGGCCCCGCCCGCACCGCCATGAAGGCGCTGACCGCCTACGCCGAGACCACCGACGGCGTGGACGTGGTCGGCGCCTGGGCCGACGGCACCGGCCTGGCCTCGATCGTGGAGGCCGTGGACCGCCGCTTCGGCTCCTTCGACCCCATCACCCCCGCAGCAGGAAGAGAGTGATCCCCGTGCAGGACACCCAGCACACCGCAGACGCCGCCGCCACCGAGGAGAACGCGCCGAACCCGCTGGCCGGCAAGGACTGGTTCACCACCTACACCGTGTTCGCCCGCCCGAACGACGGCTCCTGCCCCGCCCCGCTCGACGGTCCGCAGGCGGAGGACGCCGTGCAGGAGTTCGACGCCCTCGTCGCCGAGCTCGGCGAGCAGGGCGTGACCGTCCGCGGCACCTACGACGTCTCCGGCATGCGCGCCGACGCCGACGTGATGGTGTGGATGTACGGCCAGGTCCCTGAGGACCTGCAGGCTGCGATCCGCCGCATCCGCCGCACCCGCCTGTTCGCCGGCACGCACATCGTGCTCTCCGCGATGGGCGCCGACCGCCTGGCCGAGTTCAACAAGGAGCACATCCCGGCGTTCGCCATGGGCCGCGAGCCCCTCGAGTGGCTCTGCTTCTACCCGTTCGTGCGTTCCTACGACTGGTACACCATGGATCCGAAGGAGCGCGCCCGCATGCTGCGCGAACACGGCCTGCTCGGCCGCGACTTCCCGCAGGTCTGGGCCAACACCACGTCCGCGTTCGCCCTGAACGACTGGGAGTGGCTGCTCGGGCTGGAGGCCCCGAAGCTCACCGACCTGGTGGACATGATGCGCCATCTGCGGGACAACGAGACCCGCCACTACGTGCGCGAAGAGGTGCCGTTCTACACCGGCCGCCGCGTGGAGACCGCCGAGATCCTGGAGGTCCTCGCCTGATGAGCCTGTCCCCGACGCACCACCACCCGGACGGCGCCGAGCGCCCGGTCCGGCAGGTCCCGGAGGCCCCCGCCGGCGTCGACTACGACGCCCACGGCACCATGGCGCCCAAGACCTACGACGCCCTCATGCTCGCCTCCTTCGGCGGCCCCGAGGGCCAGGAGGACGTCCTCCCGTTCCTCCGCAACGTCACCGGCGGTCGCGGCATCCCGGACGAGCGCCTCGAGGAGGTCGCCGTCCACTACCGCACCAACGGCGGCGTCAGCCCGATCAACGCCCAGAACCGTGCGCTGATCGCCGCGATCGAGGCCGAGCTGGACCGCCGCGGCCACGATCTGCCCGTCTACTGGGGCAACCGCAACTGGGAGCCGTACTTCCCGGACACCCTTCAGCGGATGGTCGACGACGGCCACCGCCGCATCCTGACCGTCACCACCTCCGCCTACTCCTGCTACTCGTCCTGCCGCCAGTACCGCGAGGACATGGGCATGGCCATGCAGAAGACCGGCCTGGAGGGCACGGTGGACCTGGACAAGACCCGCCAGTACTTCAACCACCCGGGGTTCGTGGAGCCGTTCCGCGACGGCCTGCGTGAGGACCTGCTCTCCCTGCGTGGCGAGCTGGGCGACGACGCCCGGATCCACGTCCTGTTCGTCACCCACTCCATCCCGACCGCCGACGCCGAGGCCGCCGGCCCGCGCGAGCTGTCCGCGCAGCTGGCCTCCGAGGCTGGCGCGGAGGCCGGCGAGGCCGATGGCGCCGACCTGTACTCGGCGCAGCACCTGGACGTGGCCCGCGAGATCCTCGCCGGCGTCCCGGAGGCCGAGGGGGTCGAGTGGTCGCTGGTCTACCAGTCCCGTTCCGGCTCCCCGCAGGTGCCGTGGCTCGAGCCCGACATCAACGACGCCATGGAGGCGCTCGCCGGCGAGGGGGCGCAGACCGACGCCTCCGGCCGTGCCGTGGCCGGCTTCGTGGTGGTCCCGCTCGGCTTCGTGTCCGACCACATGGAGGTCCTCTGGGACCTGGACACCGAGGCGAAGGACACCGCGGCCGAGCTGGGCGTCGGCTTCCGCCGCACCGGCACCCCGGGCACCGACGCGCGCTTCGTGTCCGGCCTGGTGGACATCGTCGAGGAGCGCATGGGCCTGCGTGCCGGCCGCGCCGCCGTCGGCTGCTTCCCGGCCTGGCCGGACGTCTGCCGCCCGGACTGCTGCGTGAAGGTCATGCGGGACGGCTCCGTCCGCCCGACCACCTCCGCCGTGGACGCCGCTGTGCGCGGCCTGGCCGAGCACGGCCGAGGCGCCGAGGCGTCCGAGGGGGCCCCGGCAGCCGAGACCGCCGCCGACGTCGAGGAGGCCTGAACCATGTCCGTGCGCGTCGGCACCCGCGGCTCTGCGCTGGCCACCACCCAGACCCGGACGGTGGCGCAGGCGCTGACCGAGCAGGCGGGCCTGGACCACGAGCTGGTGATCATCCGGACCGACGGGGACGTCACCACCGGCTCGCTCGCCTCTCTGGGCGGCACCGGCGTGTTCGCCTCCGCGCTGCGCGCCTCGATCCTCGACGGCGTGGTGGATATGGCCGTGCACTCGCTCAAGGACCTGCCGGCGGCTCAGCCGGAGGACCTGGAGATCATCGCCGTCCCGGCGCGTGCGGACCTGCGGGACGCCCTGTGCGCCCGTGACGGCCTGACCCTGGAGACCCTCCCGGAGGGAGCCCGGGTCGGCACCGGCTCGCCGCGCCGTGTGGCGCAGCTGAAGGCGCTGCGTCCGGACCTGGAGCTCGTGGACATCCGCGGCAACGTGCAGACCCGCCTGGCCCGTGTGCCGGGCCTGGAGCAGCACGACGACAACGCCCCGGCCGCCGCCGGCTCCCCGCGCGGGGACCTGGACGCCGTCGTCCTGGCCTGCGCCGGCCTGGACCGTCTCGGCCTGGGGCACGTGATCACCGAGCGCATCGACCCGGACGTCATGCTCCCGGCCCCGGGCCAGGGCGCCCTGGCGGTGGAGGTCCGTGCGCTCCACGACGGCATCGTGGGCGACGCCCTGCTGGACCCGACCACGCCGGCCGGACGCCTGCGGGAGGGCCTGGCCCGCCTGGACGACCTGCACACCCATGCCGCCGTGACCGCCGAGCGCGCCCTGCTGCTGCGCCTGGAGGCCGGCTGCGCCGCGCCGATCGGGGCGGTCGCCCGTGTGGAGGACGGTGAGGACGAGGCCGGTGCCGCCGCCCCGCGCATCGTCATGGACGCGATGGTCGCCGCCCTGGACGGCTCCCGCATCCTGCGCCGCACCTCCTCGGTGCAGCTGGACGCGGTGCCGCAGGAGGTGAATGCGGAGCCGGAGCAGTCGGCCGAGTGGCTCGAGGACACCCTGATGACGGCGGCCGGTGCGCTGGGCGTGCACATGGCCGAGGGGTTCATCGCCGAGGGCGCCGACCTGCTGCCGGGAACCGTCCGCGGCACCGGTGCCTGATCCTCGGGGCACGCCGCACATGACGACGTCGGACCCGCACCGTCCCGAGGACCCCCGCCCGGGCGCCGGGCAGGGGTCCTCGGGGACGAGTGGGTGTGCTCCCGTGGCGGGCGCGGCCACCGGGCGGGCTTCCGGCGTGCGACACAGACCGCTGGTGCTCACCCGGCAGCCGTCTCAGGCCGGTGCCGTGGAGGCGGACCTGGCCGCGGCGGGGCTGGACGTCCGCTTCTGCCCGCTGACGGACTTCGAGCTGTCCGGCGAGCCGGGGCCCCTGCGGGCCGTGGTGGCCAGGGTGGAGGCGGGGGAGTGCGCATGGCTGGTGCTGACCAGTCCCAACACCGTGCGCGCCCTGCAGGCCGCCGGCTGGACCGGCCGGGTCGGCGGGAGCACGAAGGTGGCCGTGACCGGAGCCGGCACCGCGCGGGTTCTGGCCGAGCTGGGCTGCACCGCCGAGCCGTGGATGCCCGAGCAGGCGTCGGCCGCCGGGATCCTGGCCGACTTCCCGTCCGTGGAGCCTGCAGGCCGCTGCGCCGCAGACGCCGCCATGACGGCCGACGGAGCGGACGTCGCCGGGGACGCCGGTGACCGGTCCGTGCCGCAGGGCGCCGATGCGGACGTCGCCGGTGACCGGTCCGTTCCGCAGGGCGCCGATGCGGACGTCGCCGTTCCGCAGGGTGCCGTTCCGCAGGGTGTCGATGCGGACGTCTCCGACCCCCATGAGGCCCCGGCGTCCCTGGTGCTGCTTCCGCAGTCCGCGCTGGCCACCGGGGAGCTGACCTCCGGCCTGGAGGCGAAGGGCTGGCACGTCGCCCGCGTGGAGGCCTACCGGACCGTGCCCTACCCGGCCGACCCCTCGCGCCGCCTGCTGCCCGAACCTCAGGGCGGGGCCGACCACGCCGGCGAGCTCGACCGTAGCGGGGACACCGCCGGGCCGGCGCCCGGGGCGGGGTCCGCGCGCACAGCCCGACCGGGCCACGGCGCAGCCCGAGCGAGCCACGGCGTAGCCCGAGCGAGCCACGATGCAGCCCGACCGGGCCACGGTGCAGCGCGAACGGGCCACGATGCCCCGGTGGGCGAGATGGCGGAGGCGGGTGCCGTCGTCGTGCCGGTGGCGAGGCTGGCCGGCCACGATGTGGTGCTCACGAGCCCCTCGGCCGCCCGCGAGCTGGCCACGCACCACGGGCTGGACGACGAGCGGGTGCGGCTGACCAGCCGCCTGGTCGCGATCGGCCGGCCCACGGCCGCGGAGGCGCGGCGGCTGGGGCTGGAGCTGTCGGCCGTGGCGCAGTCGCCGGACGCCGAGGGGATCCTGCGTGCGCTGGGGCATGGGCTGAGCCTTCAGGAGGCGGGCGGCACTGCGGAGGTGGACGGCGAGTACGCCGAGCCCGGTCCGCTGCGCGATGCGCTGGTCGCGGCGATCCTGGCCGGGGAGAAGACCGCCACCTCCGCGCTGCTGCGGGACTACGAGGCTGCGCAGGAGCCGCTGCCGCGGGCCGGGACGCGGGAGCGTGTGCTGGACTCGGCCGGGCAGGTGGCGGCCGTCGTGGAGGTCACCGGCGTGACCGTGGTGCCCCTGGGCCGGGTGCCGCACTGGCACGTGGTGGCGGAGGGGGAAGGCCACCGGGACGTGCGCGCCTGGCGGGCGGCCCATGAGGAGTTCTGGGGCGGTGCGCTGCCGGACGAGACCGAGGTCGTGCTCATCCAGCTGACCCGCATCGCCTGAGCGGCGGGCTCGGCCGTGGGCCCGGTCCGGCCCCGGTCAGTTCTCCGGCGGCGGGGCCATCACGTCCACCCGCGGCGGCCGCAGGATGGAGCGCGAGACGTTCTGGAAGTCGTGCTGGTAGAGCAGGTTCGAGGCCTCCTCGTCCGTCAGGTCGTAGGCGTGGGCCAGCATCCTGACATTCTCGGTGTAGAAGGCATGCAGCTTGTCCACGCCCTTGAGGAACTCGAGTTCGTTGGCCATGCCGGTCAGCGTAGGAATCCCAGGTGAGCGCAGGGTATCGCCGAGGTGAATGGGGCGTGGCTTGATCGTCCACGCGCCTCCACGATCGTCACCTCGTCGTCACGCCGAGGCCCACGTGGCTCCACCGAGCGGCCACGGACATGCGTTGTCCTCGAAGGGTGCCCGTCTCCACGCCCACTTCCCCAGGCGTTCCCACACGATCCACGAGGACGAGATGAAGCCTTCACGTTTCACCACCCTGCTGACCGGCGCCGTGGCCTCGGCCGCCCTCGCCACGACACTCACAGGAGCAGCCGCTCCCTCCGCCGACCGCCCACACCGTCCGGACGCCGCGGTCCGCACGTTGACCGTGGCCACCTTCAACATCCACCACGCGGCAGACCGTTTCGACGTTCTGGACATCGAACGCGTCGCGGGGGACATCGCGGACTTCGAGGCCGACGTTGTGGCGCTGCAGGAAGTCGACAACGCCTATGGCTCACGCTCCGAGTTCGAAGACCAGGCCCAGTGGCTGGCCGCGCGTCTGGGCATGGACTATTGCTACGCCGCGAACCTTGACCTGGACCCGGAGGAAGGGCGCCAGGAACGACGGCAGTACGGCACGGCCATCCTCTCCCGCCACAAGCTGGCTAACTGCACCAACACCCTGCTGCCGAACCATGAGGGCGGCGAACAGCGTGGCCTGGCATCGGCTGAGATCAACGTCCGAGGGGTGCCCGTGACCGTCTACAACACCCATCTGACGCACACGAACTCGCAGTTCCGAGCGCTCCAGTTCGAGACCATCAACGACGTCCTGGCCGACGAGGAGAATCCAGCCGTGCTGATGGGAGACCTCAACGCGCGTCCGGACCAGCCGGAGTACGAGGTGTTCACGGAGCGCCTGGTAGACGTCTGGCCCGTCGCCGGTGTCGGCCCTGCTGAGACGTTGGCGCCGGGCAACCCCACAGGTCGGATCGACTACATTCTGACGACGAGCGACATCACCGCCCGGCACGCCGTGGTTCCGCAGATCGAGTCTTCCGATCACTTTCCCGTGGTGGCCACTGTCGAGCTTCCTCACCCCAGTGATCTGAAGCGCTGACGACTGCGCCAGGACGTCGCCCGGGAATCGGTTCTGGTGGAGCTCGGAACCCTGAGCCGCTCGTTCCGACAGGACTGATTCCTGGTCGTTCCTGGTCGGACGTCCTTGCATGTATCAAAGTTGGGCGAGATCGGCCCGATCAGAGCGGTTACGGCCCACCTTCGATACACGCAACGCGGCGGTGCTTCGATACACGCAAGGCGGCGGTGCCTTCCATACACACAACGCGCTCCTGACACGAAGTCCCGGTCAGCCGCTGTCCAGCCCCGCTCAGCCCTCCACACGCCAGTAGGCCGAGCCGTCGGCGGCGCGCTCGTAGACGCCGAGGTCGAAGGCGTGCCGGCGGAAGAACGCCACGTCCTGCACGAACAGTCGCAGGCGTCCGTTGAGCTCGGACTCGGTCACCCGCTCGCCTTCATCCAGCACGCGCACGGCCACGGCGCGGACGGCGTCGTCCACGGCGTCCAGGGCGAGGTCCTTCACGTCGATCCGCGCGCCGTCCAGCACCGCGAGCGGGCCGAGCGCCCGGTCCAGGTCGGCCACGGCCTCGCCCAGGAAGGACTCGACGAACACGGGAGTGCCGTCCTCGGACAGCTCGACCGCACCCAGCGACACGGCCCCGCGCAGGGGACCGGCGTCGTCGGCGGTCGCGGTCTCGGAGAACACGGCGCCGAGGCTGCGGCGCAGCTTCGGGTTGCGCAGCATCGCCAGCAGCGAGCGCGCGCGGCGCACCGCCCCTGTCCGCCCGGCGCCCGCCGCGGTGTCCGCCCCGGCGTTCTCGGGTCCGGCCATCAGCCCTCCGCCCTGCGGCGGCGCCGGGCCTTGACGGCGGCCTCCATGGTCCGGCCCTCGGTGCGGGTCTGCAGGTAGGACTGGTCCTCCACCAGGTCCGAGAGCTTGCGGAAGCCGAAGTCGCGCGGGTCGAAGTCGACGTGCGTGCGGGACAGGTGTTGGCCGATGACGCCGAGGGAGGCCCATCCGTCGTCGCCGGAGGTGGCGTTGATGGCCTTGACCAGGGCGGACTGCAGGTTGATGCGCGGGGCGTCGTCGGCGTGCTCGGCATCGGAGAACGCCGGGGTGACGTCGTCTGCACGCGAACCCGCGGGCTTCGCGGGCTCCTTGGCCGGCTTCGTCTCCTCGGCGGCAGCCGCGTCCGTCTCGTGCTTCGTCTCCGCCTTCCTCTTCGCCCCGCTGGTGCCGGAGCCGCGGCCGCCGCGCGAGCGGGAGCGTCCCGAGGGCTTCGAGTCCTCGGCCTCGTCGGCGGCCTCACCGGTCCGCTTCTCGGCCTGCTCGTCCTCGGCCGCCTTCGCCAGCAGCTCGAGGTACACGAACTGGTCCACGGCGTTGCGCAGGGAGGCCGGGGTCTTGCGGGCGCCCAGGCCGATCACGCGCTTGCCGGACTCGCGCAGGCGCATGGCCAGGCGGGTGAAGTCGGAGTCCGAGGACACGATGGCGAAGGTGTCCACGTTGCCCATCCAGAGCAGGTCCATCGCGTCGATGATCAGGGCGGAGTCCGAGGAGTTCTTCCCCACGGTGTTGGCGATCTGCAGCATCGGCTGGATCGCCAGCGTGGACAGCGTCTTCTTCCAGCCGTTCAGGTTGGTGGTGGTCCAGTCGCCGTACGCGCGCTTGATGGTGGGGGTGCCGTGGCTGGCCAGCTCCTCCAGGATCAGGGAGGCGTAGGATGGGGAGACGTTGTCGCAGTCGATGAGCACGGCGATGCGTGTGCCGGCGGAGGGGGAGGTCATGGTCCCACCCTATCGGCGGGGCCGGGCTCGTCTCGACGACGGCTGTCCGCCTTCTCCTGCGGGCGGCGGTGGCGTCTCGGTACAGTGGAGGGCTGGACCGTCGGCCCGTCCGGGCCTCCGGAAAGACTCTCTGACAGGAGATGACGTCCCATGCCGTTCCCGCTGCAGCGTCCGCGCCGCCTGCGCCAGTCCCCGGCGATGCGTCGGCTGGTCGCCGAGACCCGCCTGCATCCGTCTGAGCTGATCCTGCCCGCCTTCATCAAGGAGGGGGCGGACGAGCCGCTGCCGATCGCCTCGATGCCGGGCGTCGTGCAGCACACCACGGACTCCCTCAAGGCCGCCGCGGCCGAGGCCGCCGAACTGGGTCTGGGCGGCATCATGCTCTTCGGAGTCCCCGAGACCCGCGACGCCACCGGCTCCGCCGGCCTGGACCCGCAGGGCGTGCTCAACCGGGCGATCGCGGACGTGAAGGCCGAGGTCGGGGACGGGCTGCTGGTCATGTCCGACCTCTGCCTGGACGAGTTCACCGACCACGGGCACTGCGGCGTGCTCCGCGAGGACGGTGCCGTGGACAACGACGCCACCCTGGAGATCTACGGGCAGATGGCCGTGGCCCAGGCCGAAGCCGGGGCGGACGTGCTCGGCCCCTCCGGCATGATGGACGGCCAGGTCCGCGTCATCCGTGAGGCCCTCGACGCGGCCGGTCACACCGACGCGGTGATCTTCGCCTACGCCGCCAAGTACTCCTCCGCGTTCTACGGACCGTTCCGGGACGCCGTCGACTCCCAGCTCACCGGCGACCGCAAGACCTACCAGATGGACGCGGCCAACCGCACCGAGGCGCTGCGTGAGGTCTGCCTGGACCTGGAGGAGGGCGCGGACATGGTGATGGTCAAGCCGGCCATGGCCTACCTGGACATCGTCCGCGACGTGGCCGAGACGGCCGACGTCCCGGTGTCCGCCTACCAGATCTCCGGCGAGTACGCGATGATCGAGGCGGCCGCGGCCCAGGGCTGGATCGACCGCCGCGCCGCGATCGCCGAGTCCGTGCTCTCCATCCGGCGCGCCGGCGCCGGCTCCGTGCTCACCTACTACGCGGCCGAACTCGGCCGCTGGATCAAGGAGGGGTCACTGTGACCACCAACGCCGCGGCCTTCGCCGCAGCCCAGGCCGTCATCCCCGGCGGCGTCGACTCGCCCGTCCGCGCCTTCGGCTCCGTCGGCGGCACGCCCCGCTTCATGGCCTCTGCCCAGGGCCCGTACCTGACCGACGTCGAGGGCAAGCGCTACGTGGACCTCGTCTGCTCCTGGGGCCCCATGCTCCTGGGCCACCAGCACCCCGCCGTGGTCGAGGCCGTCCACCGCGCCGTCGACGCGGGCCTGTCCTTCGGCACCTCCGTGGAAGGCGAGACCCGGCTGGCCGAGCTGATCGCCTCCCGCGTGCCGGTCGAGCGCGTGCGCTTCGTGTCCACCGGCACCGAGGCCACCATGACCGCCATCCGCCTGGCGCGCGGCGTCACCGGCCGCAACCTGATCGTGAAGTTCGCAGGCTGCTACCACGGCCACTCGGACGGCCTGCTCGCCGCCGCCGGCTCGGGCGTCGCCACCCAGGCCCTGCCCGGCTCCGCCGGAGTCACCGAGGCCGCCGCCTCCGAGACCATCGTGGTGGACTACAACTCGCCCGAGGCGCTCGAGGCCGTCTTCGCCGAGCACGGCGAGAGTATCGCCGCCGTGATCACCGAGGCCGTGCCCTGCAACATGGGCGTGGTGGAGCCGGGCGACGGGTTCAACCGCTTCCTGCGCGAGATCACCGCGAAGCACGGCGCGCTGCTGATCTGGGACGAGGTCCTCACCGGTTTCCGCGCCACCGCCACCGGCGGCTGGGGACTGTTCGGCGAGGTCGAGGGCTGGACCCCGGACATCTGGTGCTTCGGCAAGGTGATCGGCGGCGGCATGCCCGCGGCCGCCCTCGGCGGCTCCGCCGAGATCATGGACCACCTGGCCCCGCTCGGCCCGGTGTACCAGGCCGGCACCCTCTCCGGGAACCCGGTCGCCATGGCCGCCGGCCACGCCACCCTCGAGCACGCCGACGAGGCCGTCTACGCCCGTGTGGCCGCCGCCTCCGATGCCATCCGCGAGGGCCTGACCTCAGCCTTGACCGCCGCCGGCGTGGACCACTCCATCCAGCGTGCCGGCACCCTGTTCTCCGTCGCCTTCGGCACCTCGGCCGACGGCGTCAAGGACTACGCCGACGCCCAGGGCCAACAGGTCTTCCGCCACGCCCCGTTCTTCCAGTCCATGCTGGCCTCCGGCGTGTACCTGCCGCCCTCGGTGTTCGAGGCCTGGTTCGTCTCCGCCGCCCACGACGACGCCGCCGTCCAGCAGGTCCTCGACGCACTGCCGGCCGCCGCCGAGGCCGCGGCGCAGGCCACCCCGCAGGGCTGATCCGCAGCCGCTGCCTCCCGGACCGGAGCACAGACGAACGGCGCCCCACCTGCTCGAGGTGGGGCGCCGTCGTCGTGTCACGGACGTCACGACTGTTCGTGGCGTGCGCGGCCTGGCCGAGCCGGGCGGCGGGGCAGCCGGCGGCCTCAGGCCTGCGGCTCGACCGGCCAGGCCCGCGAGACGGTGGCCTGGGGGTCCTTGCGGCGCAGGTACTCCTCGAAGCTGGCGGCCTGCTCGGCCTTCCAGGTGACCTGGCGCTCGTGCAGGTCGGCGGGATCGATGCGCAGCGCGTCGTACTTGCGGGCCAGAGCGTCCGCCACGTGCACGCCGGCGAGGGCGTCCGCGGCGGAGGTGTGGGCGTTCTCGAGGGTGACGCCGTAGTGCTCCGACACCACGGACAGGGTGCGCTTGCCCTTGCGGAAGCGGTCCATCTGACGGTCCAGGACGAAGGGGTCGATCACCGGTGTCGGCTCCAGCGGCTGGAGGCCGTGGCGGCGGGCCTCTCGGTCCATCACCGTGAAGTCGTAGACGCCGTTGAACGCGATCACCGGGATGCCGGCGCGGAACAGGTCACGCAGGGTCTCGAGGATCTCGGCGACGCCCTGAGCGGCGGGCATGCCCTCAGCCTGTGCCTTCGCGGTGGTGACCCCGTGGACCTCGGCGGCCTCGTCCGGGATCGGCACACCCGGGTCCAGCAGCCACTCGGCGCTGGAGCGGGCGAGGCCCGCGCCGTCCACCATGACGATCGTCGCGGTGACGATCAGCGCCTTCGAAGGATCGCGGCCGGTCGTCTCGAGGTCGAACCCTGCCCGGATCTGCTCATGCCAGTTCACGGCCTCCACGCTACCGCGTCGACGGACACGGCAGGATGAGCCTGTGGACACCGCCGAGACCCCTCCTGCACAGCCGCTCGCCGGGGACTGCCCGCCTGGCGACGGCTCCCTTCCTGCCGTCCCGGGCCTTCCCGACGACGGCCCCCTCACCGTGCTGGAGGCCCTCGCCGCCGCCGCGTGGCTGATCCCGGCCGGGCGGGCCGTCGCCTACGGCGGCCTGGCCGCCCTGCTCGGCGCCGGCGGCGCCCGTCAGGCGGGCAGAGCCATGGCGGAGTCTGCCGAGGGCACGCCCTGGTGGCGTGTGGTGCGGGCCGACGGGTCCCTGCCGACTCAGCTGGCCGTCGTCGCGAAGGGACACTGGGAGACCGAGGGGACGCCGCTGCGCGGACACGATGATCCGAGGGTCGACCTGTCCGCTGCGCGCTGGCAGCCCGATGCCGCGGCGCAGCGGTCCCTGGAGCGGCTGGCGCAGCGGTCGCGCCAGGCCTGAGGCCCGAAGGCGGCCGTTAGCGTGTCCGGTGCTCCTGACAGAATCGGGGACATGGACCAGAGCACCGAGCACCCCGCCCCGCCGAACGTCGCCGACCATCCGGCCGCGGACGACGTGCAGGAGGTCGCCGCCCTGCGGCAGGAGCAGCGGCAGGCGTGGGAGGAGTCCTGGGCGGAGACGTCCACCGTCGAGGGCACCGTGGCGGCCCGGCTGCGCGGACCGGACACCGCGAAGACGGGTCCGGGAGCCTTCGCCGAGGAGCAGGAGGCCGTCGCCTCGCTCACCGCCGGGCACGGCGCCGTCCTGCTGCTCGGCGGCCCGGGCACCGGTCGCACCGCGACGCTCGTGGAGGCCGTCGCCCGCCGGCTCGAGGCGGGGCTGGACCCGGAGTCCGTGCTCGTGCTCGCACCGACCCGCCAGGCCGCGGCTCGCCTGCGGGACGCCCTGACCGTGCGCCTCGAGGCCACCGGCCACGGCACGCGCGCCGTCACACCGGTGCGCACCTGGTCCTCCTACGCGTTCGACCTGATCCGCCGCGCCCGTGTGGACGGCCCCCTACGGCACCTGGCCCGGCCGCCGCGCCTGCTCTCCGGCGCCGAGCAGGACACCGTGATTGCCGAGCTGCTGGACGGCTACGCGGAGGGCACCGCGGTGGGTCCGGACTGGCCGCCGTCCGTGTCCGAGGCCGTCGGCACCCGCGGCTTCCGCCGCGAGGTCCGCGAGCTCGTGGACCGCATGAGTGAGTTCGGCGTGGAGCCGGGGGACCTGCAGGAGCTGGGCGCCCGGCACGGCCGACCCGAGTGGGAGGCCGCCGCGATCCTCGTGCAGGACTACCGCGACCGCATCGACCTGGGCATGGCCGAGGCGTTCGACCCCGCCGGTCTGATCTCCGCAGCCGTCCGCGTGCTCACGGACGTGGACCCGGACGACCCGGAGCGTGCCGCAGCCACGGAGGCCTTCGCCGCAGCCGAGCGCCGGAGGCTGCGGCTTGTGGTGGTGGACGACCTGCAGGAGGCGACCCCGGCGGTCCACGACCTGCTCGCGGTGATCGCCCGCGGCACCGACGCACTGCTCGCCGCCTCCCCGGACACCACCGTGCAGGGCTTCCGCGGCGCCGTCCCGGCAGAGGTCGGCTCCTATCCGGCCCGTCTGGACGAGGAGGGCGGGCCGCGTCCGGCCGCCGAACGGATCCACGTGCTCACCCAGGGCCACCGCATGTCCGCCCCCGTGCTCGAGGCCTGGGAGCGGGTGGCCCGACGCGTGGCCACCGCCTCCGCGGACCTGGCGCGCGTGCGTGGGCTGACCCGGGCGGCCGAGGACCGCACGGACGACGGTACTGAGGGGCCGGACGTTACCGAGGGGCCGGACAGCACTGAGGGGCCGGACAGCACTGAGGGGCCGGACAACACTGAGGGGCCGGACAGCACCGAGGGGCCGGACGGCGGACAGATCCCGGCCCCGGCGGCCGAGGTCCACGTGGTGCCCACCGCCGCGCACGAGGACCGCCTCGTCCTGCAGCGCGTGCTGCAGGTCCACCACGGCCAGGGCGTGCCCCTGGACGAGATCGCCGTGATCGCCCGCGCCGGTTCCCGCGTCGCCGAGATCACCGCGTTCCTCGAGTCGGAGGGCGTGCCGGTCGTCCGCGACGTCGCCGGCACCGTCCTCAAGGACGAGCCCGCGGTGGCCCCGCTGCTGCACCTGCTGACCGTGGTGGCCGCCCTCGTGGACGAGGACGGCCGGGACACCGCCGAGGAGGACCGCCAGGACGTGCTCGCGGACGTCCTCGACTCCCTCGACGTGCAGCACCTGCTGCGCGGCCGCTACGGCAGCACCACGCCGCTGCACCTGCGCCGCCTGCGCCAGGACCTGCTCGCCACGGAGCGCGCCCGCGGCGGACGCCGTCGCTCCGAGGTGCTGCTTCCGGCCGCCCTGCTGGACCCCTCGCTGCTGGGGGAGGAGGCGCCTCGCCACCACGGCCTGCAGCGCCTGTCCCGCATGCTCCACGCCGGGCTCGACGCCGCCCGGCAGGAGGGGGCCACCGCGGAGACCGTCCTCTGGGCCGTCTGGGAGGCCGCCGAACGCGGGGAGGCATGGCGCCGTCTTGCGCTCGGCAAGACCGACCGCCCGGACGCCGCCCGCGAGGGCCGGCGCGCGGACGCGGACCTCGACGCCGTCGTCGCCCTGTTCCAGATGGTCGAGCGCTATGTGGACCAGTTCCCCGGCGCTGCCCCCGCAGCGTTCTCCCGCTACATGGAGTCCCAGGATCTGCCGATGGACTCCTTGGCCCGCGGCGCGTCCGGACGGGACGCCGTGCACGTGCTCACCCCCGCCTCCGCGGCCGGCCGCGGCTGGCACACCGTGCTGGTCGTCGGGATCCAGGACGGCGTCTGGCCCAACACCCGCCTGCGCGGCCAGCTGCTCGGCGCCACGGACCTGGCGGACCTCGTCCTGCACCGTCAGGGCGCGGCCTGGCCGACCCCGCACCGGATCCGCCTGCAGGAGACCCGCCAGGATGAGCTGCGCACGTTCGCCGCCGCGGTCTCACGGGCCCGTCACACGGTGGTCGGCACGGCCGTGGTCAACCATGAGGCGGCACCGTCCGAGTTCCTCGAGCTGATCGCCCGCCCCGAACGCACCGAGAAGGGCGAGCTGGTCTGCACCGAGGTCCCCGACCCGCTCACCACCGGCGCCCTCGTGGCCCGGATGCGGCGTTCGCTGGAGGAGGGCGAGGGCAAGGACGGCGCCGAGGCCGCGGGCGGCCTCGCCTGGCTCGCCGCCCAGGGCGTGGAGGCAGCCCATCCGGACCACTGGTGGGGCCTGGCCCCGCTGTCCTCGCAGGAACCGGTCGTGGACCCGGCCGGAGAGGTCCGGCTGTCCCCCTCGCGCGCCCAGATGCTCCTGCAGAACCCGCTCGACTGGATCATGTCCCAGGCCGGGGCCGAGGCGACCACCACCCTGGCGCAGTCCGTGGGCACCTTCGTGCACAGCGTCTGTGAGGCCCACCCTGCCGGCCCGCCCGAAGCGCTGCGGGACGAGGTCGAGCGTCGCCTGCCCGAGCTCGGCCTGCCGGCGGGCTGGACCGGCGAGGTCCAGCTGGAGCGGGTCCGTGAGCTCGTGGAGACCTTCATCCGCTACCTGCCCGAGTCCCGCGACGCCGGCCGTGTGTGCGTGGCCCAGGAGATCCGGATCGACGTGCCGGTGCCGCTGGCCGACGTCACCGTGCGCATCACCGGTGTGATCGACCGTCTCGAGGTGGACGCCGAGGGACGCCCCTACGTGATCGACCTGAAGACCGGCCGGAGCACCCCCACGCAGAAGGAGATGCTGCGCCAGCCCCAGCTGGCGGCCTACCAGGTGGCCCTCGCCGCGGGCGCGCTCACCGCCGAGGGCGTCGAGGTCCCCGGCGTCTCCCGACCCACCGAGCCCGGCGGCGCCGGGCTCGTGCAGCTCGGCGCGGGGACCAAGAAGGTCAAGGTCCAGGACCAGCCCGCCCTCGGCGAGGACGACGAGTGGGCATGGGCCCAGCTGGCGCTCGCCGCCGGCCGGACGGTCGGCCCGTTCTACCTGACCCTGCACGGCACAGGGGACCGTTGCCGCCACGCGGCGCTCTGCCCGCTGTGCTCCGAGGGACGGCAGGTGACCGAGTGGACCCGGTGACCGACGCCCCCAGCACCACCGCCGGCCGCCCGGGCGGCGGCACAGCCCAGAGCAGCCCAGCACCGAGCAGCCCAGCCCAGACCGTGGAGCAGCCCATGCAGATCCGCTACAGCCCCGACGAGCTCGCCCGCCTCCTGGCCACCGAGGCCGAGCAGGAGGCCGGCACCTGGCTGCGGCCCACCGCCCAGCAGGCCGAGGTCATCCAGGCGCCGCTCACGCCGCGCCTGGTGGTGGCCGGCGCCGGCTCCGGCAAGACCGCCACCATGGCCGACCGCGTCGTCTGGCTCGTGGCCAACGGACTCGTCCGCCCGGACCAGGTCCTCGGCGTCACCTTCACCCGCAAGGCCGCCGGCGAGCTCGCCCACCGCATCAACGGCCGCCTCGAGCGGCTGCTCGCCGTGCCCGGCTTCGAGATCCCCGGGTTCGAGGGCACTGCCGAGGAGCTTGGCCGCGCCGCCGTCTCCACCTACCACTCCTACGCCGGCGCCCTCGTCCGGGACCACGGGCTGCGCATCGGCGTCGAACCCGGTGCCGTGCAGATCACCGACGCCGACGCGTATCGGATGATGCGGCAGATCGCCGAGGACGCGGATGTGGACCTGCAGGAGGGTGCACCCGCCCTGTCCACGCTCGTCTCCGGCGCGCTCGGCTTGGCCGGGGACATGGCCGAGCACCTCGTCGAGCCCGACGCCGTCCGCGACTACCTGGCCGCCGAAATCGCCCACGGCGCCTCCCTGCCGCCGACCCGTGCCGGGGCCGCCCGCAACAAGGAGGCCGGCGAGCTGCTCTTCTCCCTGCGGGCCCGGCTGCTCATGGCGCACATGGTCGAGGCCTACACGGCCGCCAAGGAGGAGGCCGAGGTCATGGACTTCGGCGACCTGCTCCGCCATGCTGCCCGCATCGCCGCCGACGTCCCCGAGGTCGGCCACATCGAGCGAGACCGCTATCGAGTGGTCCTGCTGGACGAGTTCCAGGACACATCCCACGCCCAGATGACGATCTTCGCAGGGCTCTTCGGCGCGTCCTCCGGCGAGGGCGTCGGCCACTGCGTCACCGCCGTCGGCGACCCCCACCAGTCCATCTACGGATTCCGCGGCGCCTCCGCCGGGCAGCTCTTCGACTTCCCTCACCGCTTCCCGGCGAGGGACGAGGACGCGCGGCAGGCACCCGGCGCCGACCCGGCCGCCGCGGACGGCGAGGCGCAGACGGGGGAGGGGGCCGTCGTCGGGAGGCTGAGGCCGGCGGACGTGTCCCACCTGACGACCGCCTGGCGCAACGACGAGTCGATCCTCGCCCTGGCCAACCGGATCGTGGCGCCCATGGCCCAGCCGGAGACGGACACCGTCCAGGTGCAACCCCTGCAGTCGCGCCCCGGCGCCTCCGCCGGCGAGGTCCGCCTGGACGAGTACGTGACCGGCGAGGAGGAGGCCGCCGACCTCGTCGCCCGGATGCAGCGGCTCGCCGACGACGCCGGCGACGGCCCCGTGCCCTCGCGGGCGATCCTCTGCCGCGGACGCGCCCAGTTCGGCCCGGTGATCGACGCGCTCGAGGCCGCCGGCGCCCCCTACCAGGTCCTCGGGCTCAACGGCCTGCTGTCCCTGCCCGAGGTCGCCGAGGTCCTCGCCGTCCTGCACGTGGTGGCCGAGCCCGGCCGCTCCGACCACCTCGTTCGCTGGCTCTCCGGCCCGCGCTGGCGCATCGGCCCGGCCGACCTGGCACTGCTGAAGGAACGCGCCCGCTTCGTCGCCCGGCTGCGCACGCGCCAGAGCGACGAGGAGGCCGCCCGCCTCGAGGACACCAGCCCGGAGGAGGACGCGGACGCCGCCGTGCTGCTCGAGGCCCTGGACGACCTGCCCCGCGAGTCGAGCCGCTGGACCGGCCGCGACGGGCGCACCTTCTCCGCCGAGGGGCTGCGCCGGCTCACCGCCGCCCGGGACATGCTCCGCCGCCTGGCCCGCCGCACGGACATGGACCCGGCCGAGATGATCGGCGAGGTCGAGCGCGCCACCGGCCTGGACGTCGAGCTCGCCCTGCGCCCCGGACCCTCCGCCGTGGCCGCCCGGCGGCACCTGAACGCCTTCATCGACACCGCCCGGCAGTTCGGTCGCCGCGCCGTCGGACGCACCGTGGACCTGGCCGGATTCCTCGCCTGGGTCGAGTCCGCCGCCGAGCACGAGAAGGGCCTGGGCATCGAGAACGCCGAGCCGGACCCGCGCGCGATCTCCGTCCTCACCGCCCACGCCTCCAAGGGCCTGGAGTGGGACGTCGTGGCCGTGCCCGGCCTGGTGCGCGGCGCCTTCCCCTCCACCCGTGCCGACCGCTGGATGGCCCTCGGCGCCGGCGCCCTTCCGTGGCCCCTGCGCGGAGACCGGAACGCCCTCCCGCAGTGGGACCACTCGTGGGCCGAGAATGACCGCGACTGGGTGCAGAGCTCCGGGACCGTGAAGGCCAAGGCCGCCCTCGAGCTGCTCGGCTCCCGCCCGGACTTCGCCACCCTGCTCACCGAGCACACGCTCCGGGACGAGCGGCGCCTGGCCTACGTGGCCTTCACCCGCGCCCGCAGCCGCCTCTGGCTGAGCACCTGCCAGTGGAAGGGGACCAACAAGACGCCCGTGGAGGTCTCCGAGTTCTTCGCCGAGGCCGCCGAGCTCGCCGAGGACGGCCCCACACCGGTCGCCGGCGTCGGCTGGGGGACTCGCCTCACCGACCAGCAGCGGACCGACGCCAACCCCACCGCCGGCCGCATGCGGGCGGCCCTCTGGCCGTTCGACCCGCTCGAGGGCCCGATCGCCTACGACGTGGACCCGGACGACCCCGAGGACCGCGAGGCCTGGACCGAGCTGCCGCGCCGTTCCCGCGGACGCCGCGCGGCCGTCGAGGCCGCCGCCGCTGCCGTGCGCGGAGCCGATCCTGCCGACCTGGACCTGGACTCGGCGCTCGGCGCCCAGCTGGAGTGGGCCGTGCTGCGTGAGCGCGCCCTGCAGGACGCCAGCGGCGAGGTGGCCCTGCCGCAGCACCTGTCCGTCTCCCTGTACGGCGAGTTGGCGAAGGACCCGGAGGCCGTGGCTGAGCAGCTGCGCAGGCCGATGCCCCGCCCGCCGGCCCACGCCGCCCGCCGCGGCACCGCCTTCCACGCCTGGCTCGAGGACCGCTTCGAGGCCACCGGCATGCTGGACATCGACGACCCGGACGACGCCGCCGACCAGTGGATGGACGACGCCCTCGACCTCGAGCCGATGCAGCAGTGGTTCCTGTCCTCCCGCTGGGCGGACCGGACTCCCGCCCAGGTGGAGGCGCCGCTGGAGACCACGGTGGCCGGAGTGACCCTCCGCGGCCGTGTGGACGCCGTCTACCGCTCCGGAGGAGACCCGGCCGACCCCTTCGACCCGGAGGCGCAGTGGGAGCTCGTGGACTGGAAGACCGGCCGGGTGCCCACTGGCCGGGATCTGGAGAACAAGGCGCTGCAACTGGCCGTCTACCGGCTGGCCTTCTCACGGCTGCACGGGATCCCGCTGGAGAACATCGGCGCCAGCTTCGTCTACATCGCCCACGGCGAGGAGCGCACCATGGAGGCGCTCCCCGGGGAGGAGGAGCTGGAGCGGATTTTGCGTGAGGCGCTGGGCAGCCCCTGACACCAGGCGGGCGCTGCGGGGTGACCGGCCTCCTCGACCGTCGGGGGCCGGCAGAGAGCCTCGGCGGCCGGCGCCGGATCAGGCCTGGTGCGAGCCGCCGGTGCGCGGCGTGCCGGACGGCGGCACTGCCGGCAGCACGCCGGTCTCGGCCTCGTCGTCCACGCCGGAGGCGGGGGCGCCGAGCTCGGCGCGCTCCGCCTCGGCGCGGCGGGCCTGTTCGGCGGCGCGCTCGGCCTCCTCGGCCGCCCGGATCCCGTCCTCGAGCTCGCCGAGCATCTCCTCCGCCTCCGCCACCATGGCCGTGTCGTGGCGGTCCACGCCGCGCACCAGCCACTGGGCGAGGGCGAACTCGGCCACCAGGGCGGCGCGGCGCATCAGGTGCTCGTCGCCGTCGTCGGCGGCGCCGGCGGCCCCCCGGCGCGCACGGTAGGCCTCGAGCACGCGGTCTGCGAAGTCGGGGTCCTCGACGGCGGCCAGCCAGGCGAAGTCCACGGCCGGGTCGCCCACATGCAGGTCGGTCCATCCGGTCACCCCGACCACCCGGCCGCGCTCGAGCAGCAGGTTCTCCTCGTGCAGGTCGCCGTGGACCGGGACGGGCTCGAAGCTCCAGAGCTCCTTCTCCTCCAGGGCGGTCTCCCAGCGGCGCAGCAGCGTGGCCGGGATGCGGCCGGTGGTCGCGGCCTGGTCCAGCTCGTTGAGCCGGCGGGTGCGGACCTGCTCGGGGGTGTACACCGGGAGGTCGGCCAGGGCCACCACCTGGTCCGGGAGGGTGTGGATGGCGGCCATCACCCGGGCGACGTCCGCCACGGCCGCTTCGCCGGCGTCCACCAGGTCCTCGAGCGGATGCACGGCCCCCGGCATGTCCTGGTAGACGAAGGTGCGCAGCCCGTCCAAGCGGACGGCACCGGCCACGGACGGGGTGCGGAAGGGGAGGTTCGCCCGCACGGCAGGCGTGAAGCCGGCGAGCACCTGAAGCTCGGTCTCCAGGCGCATGGCGGCCTCCGGGGTGTGCGGGGAGCGGACGCGCCAGCGCTCGCCCCTCTCGGCCAGCACGATCGCCGAGGAGAAGTCCGCGGGGTCGTCCGGGCTGGCCAGCACGCCGGTCGGGGACAGGCCCGGGACGGCAGCGGCGGCAAGGGCGGCGAGATGCATGGGCTGACGGTTCACGCCCACAATCCTAGGTCCGTCCGGGCTCGTCGCCCTGGGGCGACACCGGCCCCGGTGTGGCTCTCGGGCCCCGTCCAGACGCCGTTGATACGGTGGAGCGCCTGCCCGTGCGGGCACGCCGACGCCGAAGCGCCCGAAGGAGTCTGGAACACCCGTGAGCTCGCCCGATGAGATCCTCCGCGGCCTCGACGCCGAGCAGCGCCAGGCCGCGACCGCGCTCCACGGACCCGTCTGCATCCTCGCAGGCGCCGGCACCGGCAAGACCCGCGCCATCACCCACCGCATCGCGTACGGCGTGGCCTGCGGCGTCTACGACCCGCAGCGCACGCTGGCGCTGACCTTCACGGCGCGCGCCGCCGCGGAGATGCGCACCCGCCTGCGCGACCTCGGCGCCCACGGCGTCCAGGCCCGCACCTTCCACGCGGCTGCCCTGCGCCAGCTGCGCTACTTCTGGCCCCATGCCGTGGGCGGGTCCATGCCCAACGTGATGGAGAACAAGGTCCGCCTGCTCACGCAGGTGGCCCAGCGCATGCGCATGAGCGTGGACCGCGCCGCCCTGCGTGACCTCGCCTCGGAGATCGAGTGGGCGAAGGTGTCCCTGCACGCCCCCGAGGCCTACGCCGAGGCGGCCGCGGAGCGGGACATGCCCTCCGGCTGGACCCCGGTCACCGTGGCCCGCCTCTACGCCGGCTACGAGGAGCTCAAGACGGCGCAGCAGGCCATCGACTTCGAGGACGTGCTCCTGATCCTGGTGGCCATCCTGGAGTCCGAGGAGCGCATCGCGGCCACCGTCCGCGAGCAGTACCGGGTGTTCGTGGTGGACGAGTACCAGGACGTCTCTCCGCTGCAGCATCGGCTCCTGGACCTGTGGCTCGGCGGCCGCGACGACCTCTGCGTGGTGGGCGACGCCTCCCAGACCATCTACTCCTTCACCGGCGCGACCTCCGATTTCCTCACGGGCTTCCGCGAGCGCTACCCGGACGCCACCCAGGTGAAGCTCGTCCGGGACTACCGCTCCAGCCCCCAGGTGGTCGAAGCCGCCAACCGGCTGCTGGCCGACCGCACCCGCGCCGGGGCCCGCGACCGTTCCCTCCCGGCGTGGCCGGAGCCGCTGCAGCTGGTGTCCCAGCGCGAGTCCGGCCCGCAGGTCGTGTTCGCCGAGTGCGACGACGACGAGGCCGAGGCCGGCTGGGTCGCGGAGCAGGCGAAGCGGCTCATCGACGAGGGCGTGCCCGCCTCGGAGATCGCCGTCCTCTTCCGCACGAACGGCCAGTCCGAGGCGTTCGAGACCGCCCTGACCACGGCGGGCATCGGCTACCTGCTGCGCGGCGGCGAGCGGTTCTTCTCCCGCGCCGAGGTCCGGGACGGCATCCTGCAGCTGCGGGCGGCCGCCCGCGCGGCCCAGGACCTCACCGGTGCCGACGTGATCCAGCGCGTCAAGGACGTGCTGTCCTCACTCGGCTACACGGACGAGCCTCCGGCCGGCTCCGGGGCCCACCGCGAGCGGTGGGAGTCCCTGCGGGCGCTCGTGCATTTGGCCGAGCAGCTGGCGGACACCCGCGGCGCGGAGTTCACCCTCACCGAGCTGGTGGCCGAGCTGGACGAGCGCGCCGAGCACCAGCACGCCCCGGCGGTCCAGGGCGTCACCCTGGCGTCCCTGCACTCGGCCAAGGGCCTGGAGTGGGACGCCGTCTTCCTCGTGGGCCTGTCCGAGGGGCTCATGCCGATCTCCTTCGCGGACACCCCCGCGGAGGTGGACGAGGAGCGCCGCCTGCTCTACGTGGGAATCACGCGTGCGCGCAAGCACCTCTGTCTGACCTGGACGCTGTCCCGCGGCGGCGGCCGGTCCACCCGCAGGCCGTCCCGCTTCCTGTCCGCGATCGACTCCACGCTCGGAGGCAACCGAAAGGCCGCGGCGGCCTCGGCGTCGGCCGCCCCGGCCCGCCGCCGGCGCAGCGCGGCCCCCGCGACCTGCCGCACCTGCGGCGAGGTCCTGGACACCGGCGCCGAGCGAAAGATCGGGCGCTGCATCGATTGCCCGGCCACCTATGACGAGGCCGTTCTGGACACGCTCAAGGACTGGCGGACGGCCAAGGCGAAGCAGATGCGCAAGCCGCCGTTCGTGGTGTTCACGGACGCCACGCTCGTCGCGATCGCCGAGACCATGCCGCGCTCCGCGGCCGAGCTGCTCAGGATCTCCGGCGTCGGCAGGATCAAGCTGGAGTCCTACGGGGAAGAGGTCATCGAGCTGCTCCACGGCACCGACGTCGCCTGAGCTGTCCGAGCCGCCCCTCGCCAGAGCCCTCACCCGCCGCAGGCGCAGCCCGGCCAGGGCGCCACGGACTCCTCGTCCACGCCCAGGGGCGACGACCGTGGTCCGGGGGCCTGGTCCCGCACCCGCCAGGCGAGTCCCGGCACCGGCCCGCTCTTCAGGGCCGCGACCACCACGCAGGCCGTGAGGCGGGCCCGCTCCACCGGGTCCCGGCCGGCCCCGGCCCGGTGCAGTGCCGCGGTCCGCTGCGCCCGGAGCGGGTCCTCCTGTCCGGCCCAGCGCTCCCAGCACAGCGGGCATCCCGGGACGTCCGGCGCGCACCAGGGCCCCACGAGCGTGTCCTCGTCACGCAGCACCACCGGCAGGACGATGTGCCCGCCGGCCTGCGCCCGGGCCAGCCGGTCCGCGTCCCAGGCGCCCGCCGCCACCGTCACCGTGACCGCCCCGATCGCGCGGCGTCCAGCCGGGTGACAGGCCACCGCGGCGACCCCGCGGTCTCCGAGGCGCTGGGCCAGCGCCTCGTTCCGCGGCCGTCCGACGTCCGCGGTGACGAGCCCGTGGCCCAGCTCCTCCGCCCGCACCGGGCGCTGGTCCGTCAGCCCGAACCGTCCGACCCCGGCGGCGGCCAGCAGGTCGGCCACCGCGGCCCCGGTCGGCCCGAGCCCGTCCACGTGCACGGCGTCCGGCAGCGCCCGGCTCGGCGCCGGAGCAACTTGCGTCTCGTTCCCGCCGCTGTCCCGGCGCCCGTCTGCTCCGGGGTCCGCTGCGCTGTCCGCCCCAGGGTCCGCTGCGCCGTCCGCCCCTGCGCCCTCGACCAGCACCGGTGCCAGGCCCTCCAGCACCAGGGCCAGCTCCGTCTCCTCCATGCCGCAGCGGCGCGCCAGCGCAGCCGCGGAGCCGCGTCCGGCCACCGTCCCCGCCGACAGCTCGGCCAGCAGCGTCCGCACCCCGCGGGGCCGGACGTCCACCACCACGGCCCGCGGCCCGTTGCCCACCTGCACCTGCCCCGGGCCGACCTGCACCGTCGACACCGTCGGATCGATCCGCATGCTCTGTCCCCTCCGGCGTCCCTCCCGACGCCTGCGACCACTCCGGTCCGCCGCGGATCCGTCCGCGGCGGGTCCGTTCCAGCGTCGCATCGACGCGTCCGACGGCCCCGCGGCCGTCCACAGCAGGCCGTCCCCCGACGACGCCCGTGCGGTTCGGTCCTCCACAGGTGCCGCCTCCGAGTCCCGGACGGTGCACAATGTGGGGATGCCTTTCAACGGAGGATCGCGTCGCCGCTCGACTCCGCGCCGCACAGCGCCTGGCTCCCGCGCCTCGTCCGGCGGCCGTTCCGGCCGCGCCCCCGCCGTGCGCACCACCGAGCTCGCCGAGGTCCATGGGGTCCCGCTGACGCTCATCCGCTCCACGGCCCGTCGCCGCACCGTGTCCGCGGCCTGGCGGGACGGCCGGCTGCGCATCCTGCTGCCCGCCGGCCTGGCGGCGGGGGAGGAGCGCCAGTGGATCGAGCGCATGATCGCCAAGGCCCCGGCCCCGCCGGCGGCCCACGACGACGGTCCCGCACCCGACGACGGCTCCCTGGCCGCCCGAGCGGAGCGCCTCCGCGCTCGCCTTGTGCCCGAGGCGCCCCGCCCGACGTCCGTGACCTGGTCCTCCCGGCAGCGGCAGCGGTGGGGCTCCTGCACCCCGTCGCGTCGCACCCTCCGCATCTCCACCCAGGTGCACGGCATGCCGGAGTGGGTCCTGGACGCCGTGCTGGTCCACGAGCTGGCCCACCTGCTCGAGTCCGGCCACGGACCGGCCTTCCGGCGCCTGGTGTCCCGGTACGACCGCTACGCCGAGGCCATGGCCTTCCTCCAGGGCGTCACCTTCGCCACCGGCCGCGGGCTCAGCCCGGACGCCGTGCCGGACGCCACCCCGGACCAGGCTGCGGACACCGAGTCCTGAACGTCCTGAACGCGAGGAGGCCGCCGCCCCGGCAGGGGAGCGGCGGCCTCGTCGTCTCCATCGGACGACCGTCCCGGGTGCGCCTGTCGCGGGCGGAGGGCGGCCGTCGTCGGCGAGGACCGGGCGGTCAGCAGGAGGGGATCACTTCTCCTTCGGGGCGTCCCCGAACCCGCCGTCCAGCAGGCGGCGCAGCTCGTCGTCGAGGGAGTCGGTGGTCCTGTCCTGCTCCTCGCGGCGGCCGGCGTAGCCGGTCGGATCGTCCAGGTCCTCGGCGGTGGGCTGGCGCTCCGGATGGCGCCAGACCTCCTCCCGGTACTGCTTGCCGTGGGTCTTGGTGATCTCCGCCCACAAATCGGAGGCGGCATGCAGGCGGCGCGGGCGCAGCTCAAGACCCACGAGCGCGGCGAACGCGTGCTCGGCCGGGCCGCCGGAGGCGCGGCGGCGGTTCATGGTCTCGCGCAGCGCCGCGGCGTGGTCCAGGGGAGCGGCGGCCTCGGCGACCACCACGTCCACCCACCCCTCCACCAGGGCCAGCAGCAGCTCCAGCTGCTCGAGGGCGGCGCGCTGGGTGGCGTCCGGCTCGGCGATGAAGGAACGGCCGTCGAACACCTGCTGCATGGACTCCGGGTCCATCGGGTCCACGTTCGCCGCGGCGGACTCGATGCCCTCGGTGTCCAGGCGGATTCCGGCGGCGTACTGCTCGATCGCCGCGAACAGGTCCCGCTCCAGCCACGGGGAGTGGAGGAACAGGCGCATCCGGGCCACCTCGCGCAGTGCCAGGTAGATGCGCAGCTGGTCGTCCGGGACGGACAGCCCGTCCCCGAACTCCTCGATGTTCACCGGCAGCATGGACAGGGTGTGGCCGGCCAGGGGGAAGCCGATGTCGGTGCCGGAGAGCACGTCCTTGCCGATCTCGCCCACGGCCGTGCCCAGCTGCAGGCCGAACATGGTGCCGCCCATGTTCTGCAGCATCGGCTTCAGGCCCTCCAGGCCGCCGAGCATGCCTGCCATCTCCTCGGGCATCTGCCGGGAGAGCTGCTGCTCGATCGCCGCGGACATCGCCCGGGACAGCGAGGTGGCGACCGGCTCTGTCATGCGGCGCCAGCTGTCCATGGTCGCCTCGACCCATTCGGCACGGGAGACGGCCTTGCCGATCAGGCCGGACTGCTCGGTGTCGGTCGCGCCGTCGAGCCACAGTTCGGCCAGGCGCAGCGCCTCGTCGACCTCGCGGCGGGCGAACGAGCCCACGGACGGGTCGGTGCCGGCCACGGCCTGGCGGGCCGCGTTCTTGGCCAGGTCCCAGTTCACGGGACCGGACTGGCCGGACGCGGCCGGGTTCATCATCGCCTGGAACTGGGCCATCATCTGCTGCATCATCGCCGGGTCCATCTGCGACGGGTCGAAGCCGGGCATGGCGCCGCCGCCGGGGCCGCCCATCTGCTCCATGGCGCGGCGGATCTCCTCCGGGTCCGGGCCCTGACCGCCGAAGAGGCGCCCGAGCATCTCCTCCAGGGGGTCGCGCTCGTCGCCGGATCCGGGGTTCTTCGGGTCGTTGGTCATGTCCTTCAGCGTAGTGGCGTCGGCCGTGCCCTGTCTGTGCCGGGGCCCGTCCGCGGGCCGGTGTTCGCCACCAGGTGACGGCCGCGGGCCGCCCGCGGGACGCGGTGTCCGGCCTCTGCCGGGCGCCCGGGCGACCTGGGAGGACATGACCGAGGGCCGTCGTCGGGGAACGGGTAGACTGGCGGGGCCGTTCCGTGTCCGTCGCACGCCGACGGCGCACGGACCCGCCCCGCCGAGCCCGCCTCGGCCGAGCTACAGGAAGCGGTGCCGCGTGCCCCAGAAGACACCCTCTCCGGAGCCGCGCCCGGACGCGCCCCGGGGACCTGCATCTGCGGCCCGACCCCGCCACGCCTCGCCGCCCGCCGGAACCACGACGACGGCCGCCCGCCGCCGCAGGCCGCCTCGCCTGGCCGGCTGGATCGCCGCGGCCAGCGCGACGGTCGCCGTGGCCGCGCCGACCCCCTACATCGTGGAGAGCCCCGGCCCCGCCATCGACGTCCTCGGCACCTATGAGGGGCACGAGGTCCTCACCGTCACCGGCGAGGAGGACACGGCCCAGGTGGACGACCACGGCGCCTCCGAGGGCCGCCTCGACATGACCACCGTGCTCGTGGGCGGGCCGCCGACCGGAACCACCACCGCCTCGGACCTGCTCGGAGCCCTGCTGGACCCGGGCGCAGACGTGGTCCCGCGGGAGCTCGTCTACCCGACCGGCACCACCTCCGAGGAGGTCAGCGCCGGCAACACGGCCGCCATGGCCTCGTCCCAGGAGATCGCCACCGCGGCCGCCCTCACCGAGCTCGGCGTGGACTACCGCACCCAGCTGACCGTGCAGGAGTTCACCGAGGGCAGCGCCTCGGAGGGGGCGCTGCAGGTGGCAGACGTGATCCTGGAGGCCGACGGCGAGCAGGTCTCGGACGTGTCTGCGCTCAAGAACGTCCTCAACGCCTCGGGCGGAGACCCGGTGCCCATGACCGTGCGCCGCGACGGCGAACAGATGCGGATCGACGTCCCCGTGTCCGCGGCCCCCACCGACGGGCCGGACCGCTGGCTCATGGGCGCGTACCTGCAGCAGACGTTCGAGTTCCCCGTGCAGGTCGACATCGCGCTCGAGGACATCGGCGGCCCCTCCGCCGGGCTGATGTTCGCCCTGTCCATCGTGGACCGGCTCTCGCCGGGCGACCTCACCGGCGGGCGGCACATCGCCGGCACGGGGACCATCACCCCGGACGGCGTCGTCGGGGCGATCGGCGGCATCCCGCAGAAGGTCCGTGGTGCCCGGGAGGCCGGGGCCGAGGTGTTCCTCGCCCCCATGGAGAACTGCGCAGATCTGGACGGTCGGGTCCCGGAGGGGCTGACCGTGTACGCCGTGGACACCCTGTCCACGGCCCGGGACACGGTGGACGCCGTGGCCCACGGGCGCACCCCCGAGGGGGTGCGCACCTGCGGCTGACATCGGCCGCACCACGACCCGGACGGTGGGGGAGCGCAGCACGATGCCGTGCCGCGCAGCCCCGCACCGGCACCACGGAGTCCCCGTCGGACGGACGGGGCGCCGAGACCATCAGCACGAGTCCCGCAGGCGGCGGGACGGGAAGCACCACAGAGGAGACGAGTGAGCTTCGGACAGTCAGGAAGCGGGCCCTTCGGAGGCCCGCCGCATCAGGGAGGATCCGGCGGATCGCCGGGGAAGGGGAACGACGGACCGTTCGGCGCCTTCGGGCCCTTCAACCCGTTCGGCGGCCGCGGCGACGACGGTGACGGCGCCGGCGGCCGCGGAGGAGCGGGCCGCGGCCCCTTCGGCGGAGGCGACGGGGGCGAGGGCGGCGGTGCCCGGAAGGGTGGGCAGTCCCGTCGACCGGGTCGTCCGAGCGCCCTGGTGCTCACCCTGATCTCCGTGGTCGTGCTGGTGGGGCTCTTCGTGCTCTTCACCGGCGTCTACACCGAGATCCTCTGGTTCAACCAGATCGGCTTCGCGGATGTGTTCTGGACGGAGATCTGGACCCGTGTGGCCCTGTTCGCGGTCGCCGCGGTCGTCATGGCCGCGGCCGTGTGGCTGTCCGTGCGCCTGGCCTGGAAGGGCCGCCCGCAGAAGGCGCCCTCGGCCGGCCGCGACTCGCTGAGCCAGTACCAGCGGCAGCTCGAGCCGATGCGCCGCCTGGTGTTCGTCGCCGTTCCCGTGGTGGTCGGCCTGTTCGCCGGCTCCGCCGCCATGAACGGCTGGCAGACGGTCCTGCTGTTCCTGAACCAGGAGCCCTACGGCAAGCAGGATCCGCAGTTCGGCATGGACATCAGCTTCTACCTGGCCACCCTGCCGTTCCTCGGCATGCTGGTCAGCTTCCTGATCTCCGTGACCCTGGTGGCCGGCATCGCCGGCCTGCTGGTCCACTACCTCTACGGCTCGATCCGCGTGGAGGAGCGCGGCGGCGTGACCGTGGAGAAGCCCGCCCGCATCCATGTGGGCGTCTTCGCCGCGCTGTTCCTGCTCCTGCAGGGTGTGAACTACTGGCTCGCCCGCTACCGCACCCTGCAGTCGCAGGACGGCGGCTGGGCCGGCGCCCTGTACACGGACGTGCACGCCGTGATCCCGACCTCCGCGATCCTCGCGGTGACCGCGGTGATCGTGGCCGCCCTGTTCGTGGTGACCATCCTCAACGGCCGCTGGCGCGTCGCCCTGGTGGGCACCGCGGTCCTGGTGATCACCTCGCTCGTGGTGGGCGCCGGCTACCCGTTCCTGGTGCAGCAGTACCAGGTGCAGCCGTCCGAGCGCTCCCTCGAGGCCGAGTACATCAAGCGCAACATCGAGATGACCCGCGAGGCCTATGGCCTGCATGACGTCGAGACCACGAACTACGAGGGCGCCACCGACGCCGAGGCCGGCGCGCTGGCGGGCGAGTCCGCGAACACCGCGAACATCCGCCTGATGGATCCGAACCTGCTCTCGCAGACCTACGGCCAGCTCCAGCAGTTCCGCCCGTACTACACCTTCCCCGACACGCTGCACGTGGACCGCTACGAGATCGAGGGGGAGACCCGCGACACCGTGGTGTCCGTCCGCGACGTCAACGTCAGCGAGGACCAGTCCTGGGTGAACAGCCACATCGTCTACACCCACGGCTACGGCATGGTGGCCGCGGACGCCTCCGAGGTGGCCGCCCAGGGCCGGCCGAAGTTCCTGCTCTCCGGCATCCCCACCACCGGCGCGCTGGCGGACGAGAAGGACTACGAGCCGCGCATCTACTTCGGCACCAACTCGCCGGAGTACTCCGTGGTGGGCGCTCCCGAGGGCGCGGCGCCGAAGGAGCGCGACCGCCCGCAGACCGCCGACTCCGGCGAGGACACCGCCTACACCTTCTCCGGCGACGGCGGCCCGTCCGTGGGCAACCTGTTCAACCAGCTCGCCTACGCCGTGAAGTTCGGCTCCACCGAGCTCGTGCTGTCCTCCGATGTGAACGAGGAATCGCAGATCCTGTACGACCGTGACCCGGTGGAGCGCGTCCAGAAGGTCGCCCCGTTCCTCACCGTGGACTCGAACGCCTACCCGGCGATCGTGGACGGGCGCATCCAGTGGATCGTGGACGCCTACACCACCTCGGACGCGTTCCCGTACTCGACCGCACAGGCGCTGGGCGAGGCCACCACCGACGCCCTGAACCGCAACGAGCAGTTCAACCTCTCCGGCCAGGTGAACTACATCCGCAACTCCGTGAAGGCAACGGTGGACGCCTACGACGGCACCGTGAAGCTCTACGCGTGGGACACCGAGGACCCGCTGCTGAAGGCCTGGCAGAACGTGTACCCGGACATCATGCACCCGTACTCCGAGATGAGCGCGGAGCTGATGGACCACGTCCGCTACCCGGAGGACATGTTCAAGGTGCAGCGTGAGCTGCTCGGCCGATACCACGTGACCGATGCGGACGACTTCTACGAGAACAACGACGCCTGGTCGGTCCCCTCGGACCCGACCCAGGACGACGACAACGTGAAGCAGCCGCCGTACTACATGACCATGCAGATGCCGGGCCAGGACGAGGCCGCGTTCTCGCTGACCTCGACCTTCATCCCGCAGATCACGCAGGGCGCGCAGCAGCGCAACGTGCTGTACGGCTTCCTCTCCGCCGACGGCGACGCCGGCACCGGCGAGGACGGCCAGAAGCGCGACTCCTACGGCACGCTCCGCCTGCTCGAGCTGCCGCGCCAGACCACGGTCCCCGGACCGGGCCAGGCGCAGGCGAACTTCGACTCGAACGACAGCGTGTCCCAGGAGCTGAACCTGCTCCGCCAGGGCGCCTCGGACGTGATCAACGGCAACATGATCACCCTCCCGGTGGCCGGCGGCATCCTCTATGTGCAGCCGGTGTACGTGCGGTCCTCGGGCCCCACCTCGTACCCGACCCTGCGCAAGGTGCTCGTCTCCTTCGGCGACCAAGTCGGCTTCGCGGACACCCTGGAGGGGGCCCTGAACCAGGTCTTCGACGGCGACTCGGGTGCGGTGACGCCGGAGGAGCAGCAGGAGTTCGACAAGGGTGAGACCGGCGGCGGAGAGGCCGGTGACGGCGGCTCCGACGAGGGCGGCTCCGACGAGGGTGAGACCGGCGGCGACACCCCGGCCCCGGCCGGCTCCGACCTGGAGAAGGCCCTCAAGGAGGCGCAGGACGCCATCGAGCGCGGCGAGGAGGCGCTGGCCGAGGGCGACTGGGCCGAGTACGGCAAGCAGCAGGACCGCCTGAACAAGGCCCTCGAGGCGGCGATCGCCGCCGAGGAGGAGGCCAAGAAGGCGCAGGACTGACGCCTGCGGCGCCCTTCCCGACGACGGCCCCGGCCCTCCGTCTCCCGCCTCACGCGGGGACGGGGCCGGGGCCGTCCGGCGTCCGGGGACGCGCTCGAGGTCGGGGGCCCGTGCGACGGATACACGGGACCGCGGCGGGCGCGGCGGGGTGCCCGCCGCTCCGATGTGGGCAGTGTCACGCCCAGATCGGGCACCCTCGATTTGGTGCTCCCGGCGGAGGTGTGTAAAGTAGAACAAGTCGCCGCGGGGTGGAGCAGTTCGGTAGCTCGCCGGGCTCATAACCCGGAGGTCGCAGGTTCAAATCCTGCCCCCGCAACGAGAAAGGCCCCCAGGACTTCGGTCCTGGGGGCCTTGTGCATGCCGGTGGCGGCGCACCGCGGCATGCAGGGGAGACGGTGCACGTGCGGCGGCCCCCGGACCGGGGAGTCCGGGGGCCGTCGGGCTGTCCGGGGGAGCGGCCGTCGTCGGGCCCCTCCGGTGCGGATCAGTTCTGGGTGCCGGTGCCGGTCTCGGTCTGCTCGGCCGAGTAGTCCATGGAGAGCTCGGCGTCCTCGGAGTCGGCGCCGGAGGTCAGCTCGGACGGCTGGGAGCCGCCGGCCTTGAGGGCCGCCAGGCGGGCCTCGACCTCGGTCTGCTCGCCCAGGTCCTCGAGGGACTCGAACTGGGAGTCCAGGGAGGAGGCGGCGAGCTCCTGCTGGCCGCGCACGCGGGCCTCCTCGCGGCGGACCTTCTCCTCGAAGCGGGAGACCTCGGAGGTCGGGTCCAGCAGGTCGATGGACTTCACAGCGTCGGCCACGGCGGACTGGGCCTTGGCGGACTTCGCGCGGGCGGTGAGCTCGTCGCGCTTGGACACCAGCTGCTGGCGCTTGACCTTCATCTGGTCCAGGCCGGTCTTGAGACGCTCCACGATCTCGCGCTGCGAGGTGATGGTCGGCTCGGCGGCCTTCGCCTGGCGCTCGGCATCCATCTGGCGCTCGATGGCGACCTTGGCGAGGTTGTCGAACTTGGCGGCGTTCGCCTCGTCACCGGAGGAGCGGAACTGGTCGGCCTTCTGGGAGGCGGCGAGAGCCTTCTGGCCCCAGCTGCGGGCGGCGTCCTGGTCCTCGCGGTAGTCGTCCTCGATCATCCGGAGGTTGCCGATGGTCTGGGCCACGGCGGACTCGGCCTCCGCGATGTTGTTGGTGTAGTCCCGGACCATCTGGTCCAGCATCTTCTGCGGGTCCTCGGCCTTGTCCAGCATGGCGTTGATGTTGGCCTTCGCCAGGGTGGAGATGCGGCCGAAGATGGACTGCTTGACCATGGGCGTTTCCCTTCTGTGGTGCCGGCGCCGTGAGCTGCCGACTCGGTGTTCATCGTGTACAGGCCCCCTCAGGGCCGGGTCCGAGGCCCCTCACGGGGCGTCGGTCCGGTCCGTGGGACCGGTGGACTGCATGCGGCGCGTGCCGCAAGGACGGCGTGTGCCGGCCGGATCAGAAACTGCCTCCTGAGAGGTCGCCGAATCCGCCGAAGTCGCCTCCGGACAGGCCGCCGCCGCCGAGTCCGCCGAATCCTCCTCCGCCCCAGTCGGAGCCGCCGGAGGAGCCACCGGAGTTCAGGATCGAGTTGATCAGGATGCCTCCCAGCATGGCACCGCCCAGGCCGGAGCCGAAGGACGAGCCGCCGCGTCGGCGGTAGCGGTCGGCGCCGCCGAAGCCCTGGCCGAATCCCGCACCGCCGTACTGCATGCCGAACGAGGTCACGTCACGGCGGGCCAGCTCGGAGGCGCGCTCGGCCAGGTCGGAGGCGTGGTGCGCGGCGTCGAGCGCCTCGGCCGGATCCGAGGTGCGCATGCCGCGGGCGGCGTCGAGCGTCCGGGCGGCCTCGGAGAGCTTGGACCGTGCCTCGGGGCCGACGGCGCCGCGGCGGGCCGAGATGAAGTCTGCGGTGCCGTCGATCTGGCCCTGGGCGTGGGTGATCGCCGAGGGCAGCATGCGAGAGGCCTGCATGGCGTGCTCGCGGGCGTCGCGGACACCGGCCAGCGGTGCGTGGAGCTGACGGTGCGCCGCCTCGAGGCGGTGGATCAGGTCCACGGGGTCCGGGCGGCCGGCGTCCATCTGCGTGCGCACGTCCTGCAGGACGGCCTTGAGTCCGCCGGTCGGTCCGGCGAGCTCGGGACTGCGGCCGGAGTCCACCACGGCCTGGGCCTCTGCCACATCCTGGCGGCACTGGGCCACGCCCTGGCGCAGGTGCTCCATGGTCTCGGCGAGCGTGCCCTCGGCGCGGCGGACGGCCTCGGTGAGGGTGCGCACCTGGTCGAGCGCCTCCTCGGCGGCGCGCACGGCCAGGGCCGCGGTGGGGCGGTCCCCTGCGTCCCAGGACGTCCGGGCCTTCTCCTCTGCGGTCCGCACGAAGTCCAGGCGCTCACGGGCCTGCTCCGCGTTGTCCCCCACCTCGGCGAGGGCGGAGTCCGCGTAGGAGGAGTGCAGGCGCACGAGGGTCTGCTCCGCCTCGGTCACCTTCTCCTCCGCTGCGGGCACGGCGGAGCCGAGCTCCCCCAGGGCGTCCGGGACGCGGTTCTCCAGGTCGCGGAGCTGCTCGAACTCCTTCTGATGGGCGGCGAGGGCGGCGCCGACCTCGTCGCAGCGTCCGATGATCTCCTTGAGCCAGCGGCGCTGGTCCTCCTCGGTGTCCGGGATGTCGTCCTCCATCTGCTGCTGCAGCTGGAAGGAGGCGCGCATGTGCTCCTTCGCCGTGGCGATGTCCTCCTTGAAGGTGGCGATCGCGTCCGCGCCGTACGCCGCCTCCGCGAAGCCCACCTCCTGTTCTGAGGAGCGGATCGCGTCGTCCGCGGCGACGAGCTTCGAGCCGGCCTTCGCGTGCAGCTCCTCGAGGGGCATCTCGTCCAACGGGTCCTTCGGCGCCGCCGGGGCGGAGGCGATCTGTCCCCGTTCCGGGGTCCGGGAATGGTCCTTCCGTGACCGCTTCCACACGAGGTAGCCGCCGGCGCCCAGGCCCGCGGCCACCAGGCCACCGGTGAGCGCTCCGGCCGCGCCGGAGCCGGAGTCGGAGCCGGTCGTCGCGCCCCCGCCCTCGCCCTGGGGCAGGGCGCCGTCCGGGGTGTACTCCTGGCCGCTCTCTCCGCGGCCGTCCAGGGTGCCGTCCGCGGCGTCGTCCACGCCCTGCACTGCGGCGACGGCGGGGGCGAGCCAGTCGGGGGTGTCCCCGGTGGTGTTCTTCTGCAGCGACGGGGTCACGTAGGTGCGGGTGATGTCGTCCTGCATGGCGTTCAGCTGCGATCCGTCCGCGGCATCGAGCGCGTAGCGGCGAGTCTCCACGGCGATCGCCAGCACCGTGTCGTTGGTGCTCAGGCTGTTGGTGTCCGCGAAGTCCTGCACGAACGCCCTGTCCCCGTTCGGGAACTGGTCCACGTAGACCACGTAGAGGCTCTCGCCGGTGTCCTGCCGCAGCTGTGCGACCTCGGACTCGAGACGGGACTCCTCGGAGGAGGAGAGCACGTCCGCCTGGTCCACCACGAAGGTCCCGGGCGGGACGTCCATGGCCGCATGCGCCCCGGTCGCGGCCGCCGCGGCGAGCGCTCCGACGCCGCCGACCAGGACCGCACGGGCGAGCACGGGGACGGGACGGCGGAGAGGTGGTCGCTGCACGGAACGCTCCTGACGGTCGGGGAGCCGCGGCCATGCCCGGGTTTCCCGGGGTCCGACGCGCGGCGTCGGCTTGGTGGCAGTCTAGGCAGGGCGGACACCCCCGGTGAAGAGATCGGACGCATACTCCGCCCACAGCTGACGCGGGCGTGTCGCGGGCACAGCGATGTCTCCGCGAAGCCGCGGCTGACCTCCAGGCTGATTCCAGGAGATGTCCAGAGAACCGCTCCATCATGGACTCCATCGACCCCACGCCGACCCGGCGAACACCACCAGCACGGACGGCGGCGCCCCGCGGCTCGAGCCCCGAGGCGACGCACGAGAGGACCAGGACCATGTCGTACCCCCAGCAGCCGGCGCCGACCGACGTCAACGGCCAGACCCCGCCTTCCGCGGGCAGCGGCGAGCGCAGCCCGAAGCGCGTCGGCGCCGGACTGCTGGCGGCCTGTGTGCTCGCCGCCGGACTCGTCGGCGGCGGCGTGGGGGCCGGTGCCGTCGCCCTCGCGAACGGCGGCGCGCCGGCCGCGTCGTCCGCGCAGGACGGCGGGGACGGGGACGGGGACGGGGACCGGGGCACCGAGACCGGCGACGGCGCCGCCCAGGACCCGCAGGATGCTCAGGGGTCCGGTGAGAGCGGTGCGGCGGACCGCAGCGCCGAGGCCGGCACGGTGAGCAAGGCGGCCGAGAAGGCCTCCCCTTCCGTCGTGACGATCTCCACCATCGCGAGCTCCGGCAGCGGCTCCGGCTCCGGCGTCGTGCTGGACGAGGAGGGCCACATCCTGACCAACAACCACGTGGTCACCATGGGCGGCACGACCTCCGACGCGGAGCTGACCGTCCAGACGTCGGACGGCTCGGTCTACGCGGCGAAGGTCGTCGGCACCGACCCGAAGTCCGACCTCGCCGTCATCAAGGTGGACGCCGAGGACCTCACCCCGATCGGCATCGGCACGTCCGAGGACGTGCAGGTCGGCGACCAGGTGGTCGCCATCGGCGCCCCGCTCGGCCTGGCCGGGACGGTCACGGACGGCATCGTCTCCACGCTGAACCGCACCATCTCGGTGGCGTCCTCGGAGGTCCCGGACAACACCTCCGAGGGATCCCCGTACGAGTTCCAGTTCCCGCAGCAGGGCAGCGGTCAGCGGACCCAGGGGTCCGTGTTCCTCAACGTCATGCAGACGGACGCCGCCATCAACCCGGGCAACTCGGGCGGCGCGCTCGTGGACGCCAACGGCGACCTGGTCGGCATCAACGTGGCCATCGCCTCGGCCGGTGGCCAGGGGCAGAGCGGTGAGTCCGGCAACATCGGCGTCGGCTTCGCCATCCCGGTGGACTACGCCCACCGCATCGCCCAGGAGCTCATCGAGGAAGGCGAAGTGGACCACGCGTTCCTGGGCGTCTCCGTGACCCCCGCGGAGGCGGACGTCCAGGGCGGCGGCGCCAGGACCCGCACCCAGTTCAGCGCCGGGGCCGAGGTCCGTGAGGTCGTCTCCGGCTCTCCGGCGGACGAGGCCGGGCTGAAGCAGGGGGACGTCGTCACCGAGGTGGACGGCCATCCGGTCAAGGACAGCGAGTCCCTCACCGCCACCGTGCGCCAGTTCGCGCCCGGCGACTCGGCCGAGGTGACCGTGCGCCGCGACGGCAAGGAGCAGGCCTTCGAGGTCACCTTCGCCGCCGGCGACCAGCAGGGCTGATCCGGCCGGCGTCGGGACGCACCCGGCCGACGCCCACCGCGGCGTCCCACGGGGCGGCGGGGGAGAATGGGAGCCATGCAGACTCTCCTGACCCCCGCCGACCTCGCCGCGCGCCACGGCTGGCGTACCGCGCTCGCCGTCGGCGCCCATCCCGACGACCTCGACTTCGGCGCCGCCGCGACCCTCGCAGGGCTGACCGCCGCCGGCGTGCGCGTGGTGCAGTGCATCGTCACCGACGGCGATGCCGGAGGCTTCGACTCCGAGGGGCCGGAGGCCATGACCGCCCGCCGGCATGCGGAGCAGCGTGCCGCGGCCGCCGTTCTGGGCATCGATCAGGTCCGCTTCCTCGGTGAGCGGGACGGCTTCCTCGAGCCGAACCATCGGGTGCAGAAGGCCCTTGTCCGTGTGATGCGGCAGGTGCGTCCGGAC
>NZ_BCSN01000007.1 GCF_001570885.1 Micrococcus lylae NBRC 15355
GCTAGCGGAGCCCTACGGGCCCAGGTCTCCCGGTCCCGCACTCCAGTCGACCCTCCGCCCCCGCTCTGCGACATTCGCCCACGGCAAATAGACCCCCGTGTTTCGGAGCGTCTGTTGCTATGGCCCTGGATACGCCGTCGACTGGAGTTCCCTCGCCCGGCGGTTCGGACGATTCGGGAGGGGTGTCACTGCGCCTGAGTTGATTAGCAGCTCGGTAGGCTTTCCATGCTGGAGGCTCACGCTGTGACCTCGTGCCGCCCACCGGCGTTGCGACGATGGGCAGGGCGCGGCCCCGCGTACCGGGGCCGGAGGCTCTAGGGCACGCCCTGGCCGGAGAAGGTACGCCACAGGGCATGGACCGTGGGGCCGATGACACGGTGCTCACGAGTCGCCCACAGGTCTACAGGCACGTCCTCGCCGGGCAGGTGAACCCGATACGTACCGGAGGCGTCGCAGTGTGTGTGCGCGTGAATGGTGCCGTCCTGGCCGACCATGACTTCGGCGTACATGTCGCCGTGGTGGGCGCGTCCAGTGTCCGCGAGGGGAGCGGGGTCCGTATCGGGGCGCGCGCCGATCTGCGCGAGGACGCGGGCGGCGTCGTCCGTGTAGTAGCCGCCCATTGTCAGCACGCCCCTACAAGGACAGACGGGGTCGAAAGAAGAAAGAAGCCCGCCACCGTGAGCACCACCGATCTGGCGGTGCGGGCGACGGGCTGGAGAATGCCGGGGAGGGTGCGGGTAGGCTGAGACATGACTTCACGCGCTTTCGTGGGGTCCACACCCCCCAGACGGTTGCCGCCGTCGCGGGGGTCTTCTTCTGTCCACCGCCTGACCGGGACGGTCTGCGCCTCACATAATGCCTAGTCAACGCCGGATTGGGGGATAGTCCCGCCGGCTCCACTCACCACCACGGGAAGGCCCCGGAACCCTCACGGTTCCGGGGCCTTTTCACGTCCGTGGGCTCTGAACTGTGCAGGCACCGGTAGTAGCGTGGAGCCATGAGCGACATGATCTACAACCGTCTCGGTTCCTCCGGCCTCCAGGTCTCCCAGTTCAGCTTCGGCTCCTGGGTGACCTTCGGCACCCAGGTCGACGTGGGACTGGCCAGGGACCAGATGGCCGCCGCCAAGGAGGGCGGCGTCAACTTCTTCGACAACGCGGAGGTCTACGCCGGCGGCGAGTCGGAGACCATCATGGGCCGCGCCCTGTCCGAGCTCGGCTGGCAGCGCCACGAGTACGTCGTCTCCACCAAGCTGTTCTGGGGCATCCATGACGGCGTGGTGAACATGAAGAACACCCTGAACCGCAAGTACCTGATGCAGGGCATCGACGGCTCCCTCGAGCGCCTCGGCCTGGACTTCGTGGACCTCGTCTTCTGCCACCGCCCGGACCCGAACACTCCGATCGAGGAGACCGTCTGGGCCATGAGCGACATGATCAGCCAGGGCAAGGCCCTGTACTGGGGCACCTCCGAGTGGAGCGCGGACGAGATCCGCGCCGCCTGGAACATCGCCGAGCGCCACCACCTGCACAAGCCCGTCATGGAGCAGCCGCAGTACAACCTGCTGCACCGCACCAAGGTGGAGAAGGAGTTCGCCCGCCTCTACGAGGACATCGGCCTCGGCCTGACCACGTGGAGCCCGCTGGCCTCCGGCATCCTCTCCGGCAAGTACGTGGACGGCATCCCGGCCGGCTCCCGCGGCGCCCTGAAGGGCTACGACTTCGTGAAGGACTCGATCGCCGACGAGCAGATCACCGCGAAGATCCGTCAGCTCGTGGACCTGGCGAAGGAGCTCGACGTGACCGCCGCCCAGCTGGCCCTGGCCTGGACCGCGTCCAACCCGCACGTGTCCACCGTGATCCTCGGCGCCTCGACCGTGGACCAGGTCCAGGAGAACCTCGAGGCCCTCGACGTGATTGAGCTGGTGACCGACGAGGTGCGCGAGCGCCTGGAGACGATCTTCGTCTGAGCGGCTGAGGTTCCGACCTGAGGCGGATGTCCAGCCGGTCCTCGGCGAGGAGACTGGAGCAGTGCTCGCCCTGTTCTCCCTCACCGAGGTCCCGCTGGTACGTTCCGTGTCCTTCGACCCGGACGTGCTCGTGAAGGTCAGCGGCGCGGACCGGATCGGCGGACTGCGCAGTGTGAACGTGCGTGAGGTGGATGTGCTCCACGACCTCCGCCCGGCCCAGGCCGAGGCCGTGATGGAGGCGGTCGGGGCCATGCTGAAGGACTCCCTGGCCCGCCGCGTCTGCCTCTGGCTTGCCGCCGTGGATTCCGTGGACCTGCCGCGTCTGCAGGAGCTGTTCGGTGAGGCTCTCGTCGTGGCGGGCCCGCTGTGCCCGGTGCCGGAGCAGTGGCGGCTGCGCCTGCCGGACGCCGTCGAGCTCGTGCCGATCGCCGTCAATCCCTCGACCCTGATGCGCTTGAAACTCGCCGGCACGGACGTCGAGCAGGCCTGGGCACGCCGTCACCTCGAGGGCCTGGACTCCGCCCGCCTGTCCGGCGCAGACTTACGGGTGCTCCGGGACGGCGGCGTGGACCTGCTCGAGCGCTCCGGCCTCTACCGGACCCTGCACTCGCCGGTCTTCTGGGCCTACACCGTGGTGATGGCCTACTCGCTGTGCCGGGCGCTGCCGGTGCTCTGGGTGCCGCACTTCCACGGCAACATCTGGGTGCTCTGGGGGATCGACGTGGTCACCGCCGTCCCGTACACCTGGGGAGTGGTGACGCTTGTGGCCGGCCGCACGTGGCGGTGGCGCCTGACCGGTCTGATCGTCACCCTGGTGACGCTGATGGCCCCGTACGTCTACTTCTGGAGCCACGGCCGCGGCTACCCGCCGATCGTGGATGTGATCATCGGGGTGCTCATCGCAGGCGCGGTGCTGCTGGAGGTCGGCCGCTGGCTGCGGGACCGCCGGGTGGCGGCTGCCGTGCGCGCCGCGCGCTGACGCCCTCCGGCGTCTGCTGCTCAGGCGGCGGGCCCCTCATCGACCGGGTCGGTGGCCTTCGCCCCGCGGAGCGCACCGGCCACGGTCCGCCATACACAGGTGAGCAGGAACCAGGCTCCGGTGGCCCAGAACACCATGAACAGCCAGGTCGGCCGTACCGGGTGGATCGCCACGAGCCAGCCTGCGGAGATGGTCCAGGCACAGACCGCGAGGATGTTCAAGGCCATGAAGCGGCGCACACGGAACGGGTGGGTGTAGTGCGTCGGCACCAGGGTCAGCACTGCGAGCACAAGCGTCACCGCGATGTTCACCACGGCACCGGTCTGCATCACCCACAGGGCCACAGCCACGATGTTCCACGCCGCCGGGAACCCGACGAAGTAGTAGTCCGCGGACTTCCACTCCTCGTTGGCGTAGCAGAACATCGAGGACACCAACACGACCACCAAGAGGATCATCGGCAGCGGTCCACCGCCCCACGGTAGGTGCAGGTACATGAACAGGGCGGGGATGAACGTCCAGGTCAGGTAGTCCACCACGATGTCCACGGTGCCGCCGTCGAACCACGGCACGTGCCGCTTCACGTCGGCTCTGCGCGCGAGGGTGCCGTCCACGGCGTCGACCGCCATGGCGACACAGAGCCAGAGCCACATCATGGCGATTTCGCCCTGGATGAGCGCGAGGACCGCCAGGGCGGCGAACAGGAAGCCGGAGAGCGTGAAGGCGTGCACGCACCAGGCGAGGATGCGCTGAGCGGGAGAGTTCACGGTGTGGCTCCTGTTCGGATCGAGGCGGGGCCTCCGGACGTAGACAGGCACTGATCGTAGACCCTGGGGCGGGAGGATCCGGGACGGCGTCGGGCGCGCCGCCACAGGTCCTGCCCAGGTCGCCGCGCGGCCCCCGTCGGCTTTCATCTGCCTGCTTCCCGACGACGGCCGCCCGCATCCGCTCGACGGCTCGCCGCGGTGCCGGAGGCGAGGGGTGTCCCGTGCCGGTCCGCCAGGAGCATGCTGGTGGTGTCCCCTCTTCACCGACCACGCCAGGAGGTTCCCCATGAGCACCATGCGCGCCGCTCGCTTCCACGGACAGAAGGACATTCGCATCGACGAGATCGACACCCCCACCGCCGGCCCGGGGCAGGTGCTGGTGGACGTCGCCTGGTGCGGCATCTGCGGCACGGACCTGCACGAGTACCTCGAGGGCCCGATCTTCGTCCCGCAGCCCGGCCACCCCCACCCGGTCACCGGGGAGGAGCCGCCGGTCACCATGGGCCACGAGTTCTCCGGCGTCGTCGCCGAGCTCGGCGAGGGCGTCACCGACCTCGAGGCCGGCGACCACGTGGTGATCGAGCCGTACATCATCCGTGAGGACGTGGACACCGGGCCGGAGTCGAAGACCTACCACCTGTCCCAGGACATGAACTTCATCGGCCTCGGCGGCCACGGCGGCGGCCTGGGGGAGAAGGTCGCCGTGGACCGCCGCTGGGTGCATCGGATCTCGAAGGACGTGCCGCTGGACCAGGCGGCGCTGATCGAGCCGCTGACCGTCGGCTTCCATGCCGTCGAGCGTTCCGGGGTGAAGGCCGGTGACGTCGCCCTGATCGGCGGCGCGGGCCCCATCGGCCTGCTCACAGCAGCGGTCCTGAAGGCCCAGGGCGTCACGGTCGTCATGTCGGAGCTGTCCGAGCTGCGCCGCAAGAAGGCGGTCGAGTCCGGCGTCGCGGACCACACCTTCGACCCGCGGGAGACCGACGTCGTCGAGGAGGTCAAGAAGCTGACCGACGGCCGTGGAGCGGACGTCGCGTTCGAGTGCACCTCCGTCCAGGTCGTGCTCGACACGCTGATGGACGCGGTGAAGCCCCGTGGCGTGATCGTCATCGTCTCCATCTGGGGCCAGCGCTCGGACTTCGACATCCACAAGCTCGTGATGAAGGAGATCGACCTGCGCGGCACCATCGCCTACGTGAACAACCACCCGGAGACCATCGAGCTCGTGGAGTCCGGCAAGATCGATCTCGCCCCGTTCATCACCGGCAAGATCGGTCTGGAGGGTCTGGTGGACGAGGGCTTCGACACCCTCATCCACCGCAACGAGACCGCGGTGAAGATCCTCGTCTCGCCCTCGGGCAAGGGGCTGTGACCCCCGCTCGGATCCCGTGATCCGGTCCTGAGGTGATCGGGGGCTCCTGGATGCAGTACGATCGTCCGACCTGTGACGCCTGTCACGGATTTCACTCGTCGCTCGCCCTTCAGGAGCCCCCATGTCACCGTCCCACCGTCACGCGGGTCAGAAGGCCGCCGCCCCGCCGGGCCGCACGATCGGCGTCGGCACCGTGGTCTTCGCCCTCATCGCGGTCGTGTCCATTGCGGCCGCGTCCTTCTTCTCCGTCCGTGCCGCGGGCACGGACGACGACCTGCGCTCCAACCTGACCTACATCGCCCCGGCCGGCGTCGGCGGCGGCTGGGACTCCTTTGCGCGTGAGGGCCAGCAGGCCATGCGCAGCGAGGGCATCGTGAACAACGTGCAGGTGGTCAACATCCCGGGTGCCGGCGGCACCATCGGGCTGAGCAACTTCGTCACCAAGTCCGGTCAGGCGAACACGATCATGGCCACCGGCGCGGCCATGACCGGCGGCATCGCCACCAACGACTCCCAGTACACGCTCGAGGACGTGCGCCCGATCGCCCGCATAGCGGAGGACTACAACGCGTTCATCGTGAAGGCGGACGCCCCGTGGAACACCATGGAGGAGTTCGTCGAGGCCTGGAAGGCCGACCCGAAGGGCATGGTGTGGACCGGCGGCTCCGTCGGGTCCATCGACCACCTGGTGATCGCCCAGCTGGCCATCGACGTGGGCATCGACCCGAAGGACCTGACCTTCATTCCGAAGGCCGGCGGCGGCGAGTCGGTGCAGTCGCTGATGGCGGGCACCGCGGACATCGCGGTGACCGGCTTCAACGAGGTCGGCGACCAGATCGACGCCGGACGGGTGAAGGGGTTGGCCATCACCGCTCCGGAGCGCTTCGACGACTACCCGGACCTGCCGACCTTCAAGGACCTCGGCTACGCCGTGAACCTGGTGAACTGGCGCGGCATCGTGGCCGCCCCGGGCGTGTCGGACGAGGAGTTCGCCTCCCTCGAGCAGATCGTCACCGAATCCCGTGACTCGGCCTCCTGGAAGGACTCCCTGGAGCGCAACCGCTGGGAGGACTCCTTCCTCACCGGCCCCGAGCTCATCGACTTCATCCGGGAGGACCAGACCAAGGCCCGCGAGCTCATGAAGGAGCTGGGACTGTGAGCATCCACCAGAAGACCGCTGCGCAGGCACCCGCCTCCGCGCGCACCGCACCCGAGCCGTCGGCAGGCTTCGGTCACGGCCGCTCGGGACTCGTCGTCCCGCTGATCCTCGCCGTCTTCAGCACCTACCTGCTGATCGGCGTGCTGACCATGGAGGTGCCGGAGGGCACGGACCCGCCGGGCCCGACCTTCTTCCCGACCATCGTGCTGGTGGCCGGCTACGTGATCGCCGTGCTGCTGGCGCTGCGGATCCTGAAGACCCCGGAGCCGGCGGAGCCGGCGACCTTCGGCGAGCACGACGACGTCTCGGCCGAGGAGCGCCGCGCCGCCGAGGAGGCCGCGGCCGTGCAGTATCCGACGTTCACCGACTGGCGCTGCGTCGCCTGGGCCGTCGGCGGATTCCTGGCCTTCGCCGCACTGCTGCAGTTCGCCGGCTGGATCCTGGCGGCCGCACTGCTGTTCTGGTGCGTGGCCCGGTCCATGGACTCCCGCACCCCGCTGCGTGACGTGGTGGTGGCGTTGACGGTGTCCTCGATCGTCTACCTGGCCTTCAGCGTCGCCCTGGGCCTGAACCTGCCCTCGGGCCTGATCGGAGGTGGCTTCTGATGGAGGCACTGTCCCTGCTCATGGAGGGCTTCGCCCACGCGTTCACCCCCATGAACCTCGTGTTCGTCCTCGTCGGATGCCTCCTCGGCACCGCGGTGGGCGTCCTGCCCGGCCTGGGCTCGTCCATGGCCGTGGCGCTGCTGCTGCCGATGACGTTCGCCCTGGACCCGACCGCCGCGTTCATCATGTTCGCCGGCGTCTACTTCGGCGGCCTGTTCGGCGACTCGACCATGGCCATCCTCATGAACACCCCGGGCCAGGCCTCGGCGATCGCCTCCACCTTCGAGGGGCACAAGATGGCCCGTGCCGGCCGCGCCCCGCAGGCGTTGGCCACCGCGGCGATCGGTGCGTTCATCGGTGGCATGGTCTCCTGTGTGCTGGTGGTCTTCCTGGCCCCGGCGCTGGCGGATTTGTCCGCGAACTTCGGCCCGGCCGAGTACTTCGCGCTGGCCCTGTTCGCCTTCGTGGCGACCTCCTCGGTGGTGGCGGACGACGTCCTGAAGGGCCTGCTGGCCCTCGTGCTGGGCCTGGGCATCGCCACGGTCGGCATCGACTCGGTCTCCGGCGCGGAGCGCTTCTCCCTGGGCGTGCCGCAGCTGTTCGACGGCGTCTCCCTGGTGACCGTCACCGTCGCGCTGCTGGCCCTCGGCGAGGTCTTCCACGTGGCCTCCCGCATCCGCCGCGACCCCGCCGCCCGCTCGATCCCGTCCGCCGGTCGGCCGTTCCTGTCCGGCGCCGAGTTCCGCGAGGCGCTGCCGGCCTGGCTGCGCGGCACGGGCATCGGCCTGCCGTTCGGCGTGGTCCCGGTGGGCGGAGCGGACGTGCCCACGTTCATCGCGTACGGCGTGGAGAAGAACCTGGACAAGCGCCGCACGACCCCGATGTTCGGCAAGGGCGCGATCCGGGGCCTGGCCGCCCCCGAAGCCGCCGGCAACGCGACCACCGGCACCGCCATGGGGGCCCTGCTCGCCCTGGGACTGCCGGTCTCGGCCACCGCGGCGATCATGCTGGCCGCCTTCCAGCAGTACGGTCTGCAGCCGGGCCCGCTGCTGTTCGAGCGTGCGCCGGACCTGGTCTGGGGCCTGCTGGCCTCGTTCTTCATCGCGATGATCGTGCTGCTGGTGCTGAACCTGCCGTTCGCCCCGCTGTGGGCCAAGCTGCTGCTGATCCCGAAGCCGTACCTGTTCGGCGGCATCGCGGTGTTCTGCGGCCTGGGCGTCTACGCCACGTCGGCGTCCACGTTCGACCTGTTCCTGCTGACCGGCCTGGGCTTCCTCGGATTCCTGATGCGCCGCTACGCGGTGCCGCTGGCGCCGCTGCTGATCGGCATGGTCCTCGGCCCGCTCGCCGAGACCTCGCTGCGCGACGCCCTGATGTCCTCCGGCGGCGACTACTCCGTCTTCGTCGACAGCGGCATCACGATCGCGGTCTACGTGCTGCTTGCGCTGGCCATCGGCATCTCGATCGTCGGCCGCGCCCGCGCCGCCCGCGCGGAGAAGACGGCCGCCGGGTCGGCCGTCGAGCACGAGGAGGTTCCGGCCGGACGCTGACCGCCCCCCTTCCCGGCGACGGCCCCTCACCCGGCCCTGCCGGCCCACCCTCCGCGGTGGGCCGGCAGGCGGAGGCGAGGGGCCGTCGTCGTGCCCTGGCACCGGTAGAGTCCTGCCGGAGGGCCGCCACCGGGGTGCCCCCGGCGTGGAAAGGCTCCTGGCATGGATGCTGCACTGTTTCGTGAGACCCTCATCGGCGACGTCGGGCTGATCGGCATCCTGCTGCTCGTCGCCGTCGTGCTGCGGGCCAAGGTCCGCTTCTTCCAGTGGCTCGTGATGCCGGCCCCGGTGATCGCCGGGCTGCTGGGGTTCCTCCTCAGCCCCCAGGTGGCGGGCACGTGGGGCCTGGGCGTCGGCGGCTGGACGTTCACCGGCCTGCCGTTCTCCGCGTACATCGGCTCCTACACCACCCTCCTCATCGCCGTGGTGTTCGCCTGCATGGCGCTGTCCCAGTCCTTCTCCTTCACGAGGATGAACGGCCCGCTGGCCGGGTTCGCCGGGTACGGGGTGCTCATGTCCGCCGGGCAGGTGGTCGTCGGCATGCTGTTCGTGCTGCTCCTGCTGGGCCCTGCGATGGGCACCTCGGACGGCATCGGCATGGTGCTGTTCGCCTCCTGGTCCGGCGGGTTCGGCACGTCCGCCGCCCTCGGCGACGTCTTCGCCGGCGCCGGACACCCGGAAATCACATCCATCGCCTTCACCTCGGCCACCGTGGGCATGCTCTCCGGGATCACCGGCGGCGTGGTCCTGGCCAAGATCGGCTCCGTCCGCGGCCACACCCGGGCGTTCAACACCGCCGACGCGTTCACCCCGTCGGTCCGCACGGGCGTGCTGGAGCACGACGACCGCCCGGTCGCGGCCCGCCACACCATGTCCGGCTCGTCCCTGGAGACCCTCACCCTGCACGTCGCCCTGGTCGGCGTCGTCCTCGCCCTCGGCTGGCTCTTCATGACCACCACCGCAGACCTGCTCGGCGACTTCGCGCTGCCGCTGTTCGCCAGCGCCTTCCTGGCGGGCATCGTGGTGCGGTGGTGCGTGGTCCGCAGCGGCGCCGTCCGCGTGATGGACCCGAAGACCTTGAAGTCCCTGTCCGGGATGGCCTCGGATCTGCTGATCGTCTGCGGCATCGTGTCCATCGAGCCGGCGTTCGTGGCGGACCATCTCACGGAGCTGGTCCTGCTGTTCGTCCTCGGCCTGGCGTTCTGCCTGTTCCTCGGGCTCGTGGTGGCCCCGCGGTACCTGGGCGAGAGCTGGTTCGAGAAGCAGATCTTCACCTGGGGCTGGGCCACCGGCTCCGTGGCCACCGGCATCGCCCTGCTGCGCATCGTGGACCCGGAGCTCGAGTCCGGGACCGTGGAGGACTTCGGCTACGCCTACATGCCGCTGATCCCGGTGGAGGGCGCCGCGGTGGCGGTCGCGCCCCTGCTGATCGTCGCCGGAGCGCCCTGGGCGGTCGTGGCGATCTGGGGCGTCATCGCCGTCCTCGGCGCGGTGGTGATGGTGCGGCAGGGCGGCCCGGCCGAGCAACGCACGGGTCCGGCCACCGCCGCCCGAGTCTGACCGTCCCGAGGGCCGTCCCCGCGGGCCGGTTCAGAGGGGCGGCTCAAGGGCCCAGGCGCCCACCCAGAACCCGACGACGAAGGCGACAACGCCCAGGCCCAGGTGCAGCGCCCAGATTCGCGCGGCACGGGCCAGAGCGGCCTTGCGGGTGCCGGCATCCGCGGCGGCGTCCACCGCCTGCAGAGCCAGCGTGGAGAAGGTGCCCAGGGCCAGCGCGAACGTCGCGGCGACCGGGAGCGTGAACGGCGCGTGCGGCAGGGCCGAGAGCAGCGGCACGGCCGCGCCGAGTACCAGCGCGGCGAGCACATTGGCGGCGAGGACACCCCGCGGGGACAGCCACCGGTCCAGGGCGAAGCGGAGCATGGCGCCGCACGCGCCGGCCAGGGCCGTGGCCGGCAGCAGGGCGGGGGAGTCCAGCAGGGTCATCGTGCGGCCTCCCGCGCCGGGTCCGCAGCCCCCGAACGGGACCCGGCACGAAGCCCCGCCCAGGCGCACAGCGTGCCGGCGGCGGCGACCGCAGCCACCAGCAGCAGCCCGGCGCCGAGACCGCCGAGGATCCGCTCGGCGGACGCCGTGCCCGGCGCGGACAGCGCTGCGGTGACAGGGGTGCCCAGCAGCGCCGCCAGCGCGCTGAAGGAGGTGTAGGCGCCCAGCACCCCGGTGCCCAGGGCAGCGGTCACCCGTTCGTCCCACGGCGCCCGGGACGTCCGTGCCCGGCCGTTGAGCAGGCCGAGCAGGAACGCGCCGAGCAGGTTGGCCACCACCATGGCGGGGGTGCTCCCCGCCGCGGGGCCGAACAGGGCCGCACCCGGCCCGTCCAGCAGCGCGTGGGTGCCGGCGTTGAGCAGCACGCCCAGCGCGCCGCCGAGACCGACCCACAGCACGAGGGGACCGGGCAGGCGGCGGTGCGGGGACGCCGTCGGGAAGGGGGAGGCGGGGCCCGGGCCGGTGGCTCCCGGGCGGGCCGGCTCAGCCATCGGCGCGCAGGCGGCCGAGGACCTCCTCGTGGAGGTGGCCGTTGGTGGCCAGGGCGTTGCCGCCGAAGGGGCCCTCCTGGCCGTCCAGGGAGGTGAAGCGGCCGCCGGCCTCGCGGACGATCGGCACCAGGGCGGCCATGTCATGCAGGTCCAACTCCGGCTCGCACGCGATGTCCACGGCGCCCTCGGCCAGCAGCATGTAGGACCAGAAGTCGCCGAAGGCGCGCACCCGCCACACGTCCGAGGTCAGCTCCAGGAACGGGCGGATCTGCCCGCGCTCGCGCCAGCCCTCCAGCGAGGAGAAGGACAGCGAGGCGTCCGAGAGCTCGGAGACGCCGGAGACGTGGATGCGCTCGGCGCGCGTCAGGGAGGTGCCGGCGAAGGCGCCCTGGCCGTTCGCGGCCCACCAGCGGCGATGCAGGGCCGGGGCGGAGACCACGCCGAGCACCGGCTCGCCGTCCTCCAGCAGCGCGATCAGCGTGGCCCACACGGGGACGCCGCGCACGAAGTTCTTGGTGCCGTCGATGGGGTCGATCACCCAGGTGCGCCCGTCGCGTCCCTCGGTCTCGCCGAACTCCTCGCCCAGGATTCCGTCGCGGGCACGGGCGCGGGACAGGGCGGATCGGATGGCCTCCTCGGCGGCGGTGTCCGCATCCGAGACCGGCGTCAGGTCCGGCTTCGTGGAGACCTCCAGGTCCAGCGCCCTGAAACGGGACATGGTGAGGGAGTCCACATTGTCCGCGAGCATGTGGGCCAGGCGCAGGTCTTCGGTGTGGTCCTTGTGCTCCCGCGGGGCACGGTCGGCGGGGGCGGTGGTCTCGGCTCCGGTGCTCTCCATGGGCCCCACGCTATCCTGTCCGGTCCGCCGCGGGGCAGAAGGAGCCGCCGATCCTCAGGGCGTCCACGGCGCGGGATGCCGCGGCTCAGCTTTCCTGGGGCGCCTCCGAGGACTCCGAACCCGGCTCTGCGGCGCCGGCGCGGTTGGCCAGCAGGCGGCGCAGGGACTCCAGACGGTGGGCGCCGGCGGCACCGGCCTTCCCGGCACGGACCCAGGGGTCCAGGCCGCAGTCCCCGTCGTCCCTCAGGTGGGTGCAGCCGGGCTGGCAGTCGGCCAGGGCGCCGGAGAGGTCGTCGAAGGCCTCCACCACGCGGTCCGGCTCCACCCAGCCCAGGCCGAAGGAACGGATGCCGGGGGTGTCCACCACCCAGGTGTGCGGCACGGGGTTCCCCGCGGCGTCCGGCAGGGGCACGGCCAGCGCGGAGGAGGAGGTGTGGCGGCCGCGCCCGGTGACGGCGTTGACGTGCCCGGTGGCCCGGTCCGCGCCGGTCAGCGCGTTGAGCAGGGTGGACTTGCCCACGCCGGAGGGACCCACGAAGGCGGCGGTGTGCCCGCGCAGCCGCTCGGCCACCCGCTCCACCAGTGAGGCGTCCAGGTCCGTGTCCCCGGTCTGCTGCTCGAATGCGGAGGCGCCGGAGGTCATGACCTCCAGGTCCAGGTCCTCGTAGTGGCGGATCAGGTCCGCCGGGTCCTTCAGGTCCGTCTTGGTGATCAGCAGCAGCGGGTGGATGCCGGCGTCGTAGCAGGCCACCAGTGCACGGTCGATGAAGCCGGTGCGCGGCTCCGGGTTCGCCGCGGCCACCATGATCACCAGGATGTCCGCGTTGGCCACCACCACGCGCTCGACGGCGTCCGAGTCGTCCGCGGAGCGCCGCAGCACGGTCGTGCGCTCCTCGATGCGCACGATCCGCGCCAGCGTCCCCGGACGCCCGGACAGGTCCCCGACCACCGCCACCCGGTCGCCCGTGGCGATCGGGTTCCGGCGCAGCTCACGGGCGCGCATCGCGGTCACCGGAGCGTCCTGGCCGTCCAGGAAGACGGTGTACCGGCCGCGGTCCACCGTGGTCACCATGGCGATCCGCGCGTCCTCGTGCTTCGGCCGCTGTTTGGTGCGCGGCCGCGAGCCCCTCTTGTTCGGACGCACGCGCACATCCGACTCGTCCCAGGCGTTCGGGTCCACTCGGCGGCCCACTCAGGTCTCCTCCCCGCGCACCAGCGCCTCCCACATCGCCGGGAAGTCCGGCATGGTCTTTGCGGTCGTCCCCACGTCCCTCACCGTGGTGCCGGGCACCGCCAGCCCGACGACGGCCGCGAACGTGGCCATCCGATGGTCGTGGTAGGTCCGTGCCTCCGCCGGCGTCAGGTCCCCGGCGGCACCGCTCCCCGGGAAGTCCAGGCGGTCGGCGCCCTGACTCACGTGGACGCCGAAGCGGGCGGCCTCGGCGGTCAGGGCGGCCAGGCGGTCGGTCTCGTGCCCGCGCAGGTGGCCGATGCGGGTGAGCTGCGTCGGGCCCTCGGCGAGCAGCGCCAGGGCGGCGACGGTGGGGGCGAGCTCGGCGGTGTCCGGCACCTCGCCGGCACCGCAGACGACCGGGTCGCCGTCCGCGTCGCGGCCGCCGCGGACCTGAAGGATGCCGTGCGTGGGGTCCTCGGCGTCCGGGGTGAGACAGACCTGGGCGCCGAAGGCCGGCAGGATGCGCCGCCAGCGCTCGCCGATCTGTGTGGTCTGCGCGGGCCAGCGGGGAACGCGCACGGTGCCGCCGGTGACCGCGGCGGCGGCCAGGAACGGGCCGGCGTTGGACAGGTCCGGCTCCACGGTCATGGTGAACGGGTGCGGGCGGACGCCCGGCACGGTGAAGGTGCGCTCGTCCACGGCCGAGGCGTCCACGCCGACCTCCCGCAGTGCCGCCAGCGTCATGCCGACGTGCTCCGGGCTCGGCACGGCGGCCCCGGTGTGGCGGATCGTCAGGCCGCCCGGGTGGGCGCACGCGCTGAGCAGCGCCGCGGAGAGGAACTGGGAGGACTCGGAGGCGTCCAGTTCGAGGAGCCGGGGGCCGTCGTCGGGAAGGACGGATAGGCCCTCGGGAACGGCGAGGGTCAGCGGGAGACGGCCGGGCTCGCCCTCCTCCGTGACCTGCACGCCCAGGCTCCGCAGGGCCTCGACCGTGGCGCCCATGGGGCGGACGCGGGCGCCGGGGTCCCCGTCCAGGCGGACGGTGCCCGGGCGCAGGGCAGCCACCAGCGGCAGGAAGCGCATGACGGTGCCGGCCAGGCCGCAGTCGACCTCCACGGGCGCCGGGAGCGGCTCGCCGACCGGCAGGGGAGTGATGTGCAGGGCGCCGTCCGCGCCGTCCGAGAACCCGGCGCCGAGGGCGGTGAGCGCGGTACGCATCAGGTCCGTGTCCCGGCTGCGCAGCACCCCGTGCAGCGTGCAGGGCCCGGAGGCGAGCGCGGCGAGCACCAGCCAGCGGTTGGTCAGGGACTTCGAGCCGGGCAGCTCCACGGTGCCCTCCACCGGGCCGGTCGCGTGCGGTGCCGGCCACAGGTCCGGCCAGGGCCCGGCGCCTGCGGCGGCAGGGGGCGGGGCGGGGCAGGGGGCGGAAGGGGAGGTCTGCGGTGAGTCGGGCACGGGCTCCAGCCTACCGAGGCGGCGTGGGGGAAGGCAGGGCAGGGCCGGGGAATAGCGGCGCCTGTGGGGACGCTTCAGACACTGACGACGCGCACGTTCCGCCGATCCGGCGGGCCCGCGAGGAAGGAGGTCGCGCCGATGACGCCCACCATCGCACCGCCGCGGCCGGCCGCCGTAGACTGGCCGGTGATGACCGATCACATCTCCGCGGCCGAGGACGGCCGCCCCCAGGCTCCGGCCCACGACGAGACGCCGGCCGCATACGCCCGCCCGGAGAACGCGCCGGAGCACGACACGGCGGACATCGACGTGGCCGCAGAGACCGAGACGGACCGCCGCGCCCGTTTCGAGCGCGACGCCCTCGAGTTCGTGGACCAGCTCTACTCCGCCGCGCTGCGCATGACCCGCAACCCCCAGGACGCCGAGGACCTCGTCCAGGAGGCGTACACGAAGGCGTACTCGTCCTTCCACCAGTACCGTCCCGGCACCAACCTCAAGGCCTGGCTGTACCGGATCCTGACGAACACGTACATCAACCTCTACCGCAAGCGTCAGCGCGAGCCCCAGCAGGCCCAGACGGACACGGTGGAGGACTGGCAGATGGCCCGCGCCGCCGAGCACACCTCCACGGGTCTGCGCTCGGCCGAGACCGAGGCCCTCGACCGTCTGCCGGACTCCGAGGTCAAGGCCGCCCTGCAGTCCATCCCGGAGGACTTCCGCCTCGCGGTCTACTTCGCGGACGTGGAGGGCTACGCCTACAAGGAGATCGCCGAGATCCTCGACGTCCCGATCGGCACCGTCATGTCCCGCCTGCACCGCGGCCGCAAGCAGCTGCGGGAGGCGCTGTCCGAGTATGCCGCCGGACGCGGCATGGACGTCACCACCACCCCCGGCAAGAGCCGGAAGAAGACCACCGCCGCACAGAAGGAGGCGACGCGATGAACCGCCACGACGGATGCTGCGGGGCCTTCGGCGAAGGCCACCTGGAGCGGCTCTACGAATACCTGGACGGCGCCCTCACCGACGAGGACATCGAGGCCATGCGTCGACACCTTCAAGACTGCCCGGACTGTCATGAGCAGGCCGCGTTCGAGCAGCTGATCCGCTCCGAGGTGCGCCGCTGCTGCCAGGAGAAGGCGCCCGAGCAGCTGCGGGCCACCATACGCATGCGCATGACCCAGATCCGCGTCACCCGCTATGGGTGAGAGCGCCGGTCACTGCGCCAGAAGCCTGTCCCCGCCGCCTACTGGTGAGAACACACCGTCACCGGCCCGTTCCGGGGCGCCTTGACGGTGTGTCCTCACCAGTCGATGAGGCGGAACGAGGGCCCTCACCCGAGCGGGTGAGGGCCCTCGCCGTCTGTGGGAACCTCAACGGTCACCCCAGCGCCTGGCTTCAGGCGTTGGGACGCTTGCCGTGGTTCGCGCCGGACTTGCGGCGGTCGCGGCGCTTGCGGGCACGCTTGCTCATCTGCGCACCTCCTTCTCAGTTGCGAACTTCACCATTCTTCCACACCACGGCGGGGTCGCCGGGCGGGAGGAACGTGCACCTGTCACGGTGCGGGCTGTCGGGACGTCACGCACCCCGTGAAGGGGGCGGCCGTCGTCGTGATCCTCCGGCCGGGGCCGGCCGAGGGCACAGGATCAGGCGGTCGGCTCCGGGACGCCGAGCCACTGGTACCAGCCGCGGTGCAGCACCAGCCAGGCGATCAGGCCGTGGCCGGCCTGGCCCGGGCGGCCCTGGCCGGCGGCCAGGTCCGAGCGCCACTGCTCGTGGGACACCAGCGGGGTGAAGGTGTCCACGTAGACCGCGTGACGGCGGTCCGCGACGTCCGCGTAGGCGGCGTTCAGCTCGGCCAGGCGCCGGTTGCGCTCCTCGTCCAGCGACGGGGTCGGACCCACCACCAGAGTGCGGATGTCCTTCTGCGCCGCCGAGTCCAGGATGTTGGCCAGGTTCAGGCGGGACCGGGCCGTGGACGAGGCGTCCAAGTCCAGGTCAGCGTCGGACAGGGCCACCACGAGACGGTTCTCGGTGGTGTCGTCGAAGCGGCGCGAGGTCTCGGTCCACCAGCGCTCGTTGAGCTGCTCGGTGGTCTCGTGCGGCACGGCCAGCACATAGTTCTCCAGGCTCACGTCCGGGGCGCTGGTGCGGGCCAGGACGCGTCCCCACCAGCCGATCGCACGGGGGTCTCCGGCGCCGGCCAGGAGCTGGTCGCCGACGGCGGCGATGCGGATCTGGCGAGTGTCCACTGGGGGACTCCTTCTCGTTCTGAAGCGGTGTACGGGTGTCTGTCCGGCTGTGCCGCGGTCCGGCCCCGTGGGAACGGAGCCGGACCGCGGCACTCACATGGAGCGGGTCAGAGGCCGAAGACGGCCTTCTGCAGGACCTCGGCCTCCTCGTCGTGGCGGCCCTTGGTGCCGGCGGAGGTCGCGGCCAGCGCCGGGCGGGACGCGAGGGTGACCTCACGGTCCAGTTGAGGCACCAGGTTCAGGGCCATGAACGGCCACGGACCCTGGTTGGCCGGCTCGTCCTGCGCCCAGACGACCTCGGCGTCCGGGTACTGGGCGAGCTGCTCCTTGATCTCCTCGGCCGGCAGCGGGTACAGCTGCTCGACGCGCACGATCGCCGTGGACTCGTCGCCCTCCTTCGCGCGGCGCGCGACGAGGTCGTAGTACAGGCGGCCGGAGACGAGGACGACACGCCGGACGTTCTCCGCCTTCACGGACGCGTCCGGGATGACCGCCTGGAAGCGGCCCTCGGTGAAGTCCTCCACGGAGCAGGCGGCGGCCTTCAGGCGCAGCAGCTGCTTCGGGCTGAACACGATCAGCGGCTTGCGCGGGCGGGCGTATGCCTGCTCCCGCAGCGCGTGGAAGTGGTTCGCACCGGTGGACGGGTTCACCACGCGCATGTTGTCCTCCGCGCACATCTGCAGGAAGCGCTCGATGCGGGCGGAAGAGTGGTCCGGGCCCTGGCCCTCGTAGCCGTGCGGCAACAGCAGCACGATCGACGAGGTCTGGGACCACTTCTGCTCGGCGGAGGAGATGAACTCGTCGATGATCGTCTGGGCGCCGTTGACGAAGTCGCCGAACTGGGCCTCCCAGAGCACGAGCGCGTCGGAGCGCTCCACGGAGTAGCCGTACTCGAAGCCGAGGGCGGCGTACTCGGACAGCAGCGAGTTGTAGACCCAGAACTTGGCACCGCCGCTGGCGAGGTCCTTGAGCGGGGTCCACTCGTCGTCGGTGGCGCGGTCATGGAAGACCGAGTGGCGCTGGGTGAAGGTGCCGCGCTGCGAGTCCTGGCCTGCCAGGCGCACGGACACGCCCTCCTTCAGCAGCGAGCCGAAGGCGGCCAGCTCGGCGAAGCCCCAGTCGATGCCGCCGTCCACGGCCATCTTGGCGCGCTTCTCCAGCAGGGAGGTGAGCTTCGGGTGCACGGTGAACCCCTCCGGGGTGGCCAGGTGGGCCTCGCCGATCTCGCGCAGCAGCTCCGCGGAGATCGCGGTGCCCTCCGGGGCCTGCGGCAGCCGGTCCTTCTCACCGGCCGGCTCGATGCCCGTGCCGACCACCGGGATGGCACCGGTGTGCACGGCGTGGGTCTCGGCGAAGGCCTGCTCCAGGCGCTGCTGGTAGTCCTTCAGCGCCGAGTCGGCCTCCTCCTGGGTGATGTCGCCGCGGCCCACCAGGGACTCCACGTACAGCTTGCGGGTCGAGCGCTTCTTCTCGATCAGGTTGTACATGCGCGGCTGCGTCATCGACGGGTCGTCGCCCTCGTTGTGACCGCGGCGGCGGTAGCAGATGAGGTCGATGACCACGTCCTTGTGGAACCGCTGGCGGTACTCGAACGCCAGGCGGGCCACGTGGACCACGGACTCCGGCTCGTCACCGTTCACGTGGAAGATCGGCGCCTGGATCGTCTTGGCCACGTCCGTGGCGTACACCGAGGAGCGGGCCTGGGACGGCGGGGTGGTGAAGCCCACCTGGTTGTTCACGATCACGTGCACGGTGCCGCCGGTGCGGTAGCCGCGCAGCTGGGACAGGCCGAGGGTCTCGCCCACCACGCCCTGGCCCGCGAACGCGGCGTCGCCGTGCACCAGGATCGGGAGCACGGAGAAGGAGTCCGGGCTCTCGGAGCCGCGGTTGAGGCGGTCCTGCTTCGCGCGGGCCACACCCTCCAGGACCGGGTTCACGGCCTCGAGGTGGGACGGGTTCGCGGCCAGGTACACCTTGGTGCGGTTGCCGGCGTCGGACACGAAGGTGCCCTCGGTGCCCATGTGGTACTTCACGTCGCCGGAGCCGGAGGCACCGCCCGGGGTGGCGCCCTCGAACTCGCGGAAGACCTGGGCGTAGGTCTTGCCGGCGATGTTGGTCAGCACGTTGAGGCGGCCACGGTGGGCCATGCCGATGGTGACCTCGTCCAGGCCGGAGTCGGCTGCCTCGGAGAGCACGCCGTCCAGCAGCGGGATCAGGGACTCGCCGCCCTCGAGGGAGAAGCGCTTCTGGCCGATGTACTTCGTCTGCAGGAAGGTCTCGAACGCCTCGGCGGCGTTGAGGCGGCCGAGGATGCGCAGCTGCTCCTCACGCGTGGGCTTGGCGTACGGGCGCTCCAGCTTGTCCTGGAACCAGGCGCGCTCTGACGGGTCCTGGATGTGCATGTACTCCACGCCGATGGTGCGGCAGTAGGCGTCGCGCAGCACGCCGAGGATGTTGCGCAGGGACAGGACGGACTTGCCGCCGAAGCCGCCGGTGGGCCACTCGCGGTCCAGGTCCCACAGGGTCAGGCCGTGCTCGAGGACGTCGAGGTCCGGGTGGGAGCGCATCGTGTACTCGAGCGGGTCCACGTCCGCCATGAGGTGGCCGCGGTCGCGGTAGGCGTGGATGAGCTGCTGCACGCGGGCGACCTTGCCGACCTGCTCCTCCGGGTTGACCTGCATGTCCTGGGCCCAGCGGACGGGCTCGTACGGGATGCGCAGGTCTTCGAAGAGGTCGTCGTAGAAGTCCTGCTCGCCGAGCAGCAGGCCGTGGACGATCTTGAGGAACTCGCCCGACCCGGCGCCCTGGATGACACGGTGGTCGTAGGTCGAGGTCAGGGTGATCGTCTTGGAGACGGCCAGGTCGTTGAGGGTGGACTCCGAGGCGCCCTGGAAGGCGGCGGGGTAGGTGAGGGCGCCGACGCCGATGATGGCGGCCTGACCCTTGGACAGGCGCGGCACGGAGTGCACGGTGCCGATGCCGCCCGGGTTGGTCAGGGAGACCGTGGTGCCGGCGTAGTCGTCCATGGTGAGCTTGTTGGCGCGGCCGCGCTTCACCAGGTCGTCGTAGGCGTTCCAGAACTCGAGGAAGTTCATGGTCTCGGCGGCCTTGATGTTCGGCACCACGAGGGAGCGGGTGCCGTCCGGCTTCGGCAGGTCGATGGCGATGCCGAAGTTCACGTGGGGCGGCTCCACCATGGTGGGCTTGCCGTCCCGCTCTTCGTAGGTGACGTTCATGGACGGCATCTGCCCGAGGGCCTTGACCACGGCATAGCCGATGAGGTGGGTGAAGGAGACCTTGCCGCCGCGGGAACGGGCCAGGTGGCTGTTGATGACCACGCGGTTGTCGATCAGCAGCTTGGCCGGCAGGTCGCGGACGGTGGTGGCCGTCGGCATGGACAGGGAGGCGTCCATGTTGGAAGCGACGGCCTTGGCCATGCCCTTGAGGACGGTGGCCTTCTCCTGCTTCTCCTCAGCAGACTTCTCGGACGCGGTCGGCTCGGACGGCACGGCCTTGGAGGTGGAGGAGGACTTCTTCACGCCGGAGACCGACTTCTTCGCGGCGGGCGCGGCCGCTGCGGAGGAGGACTTCTCCGGGGCCTTCTTGCCCGGGTCCTCTGCGGGGGAGGCCTCCTTCTTCGCGGCGGGCTTCTCGGCCTTCTTCTCTGCCGGCTTCGCCTCCTTCTCCGCGGCGGCGGGCTGGGTGGCCTCGAGCCGTGCGAAGATCTGGGCCCACTGGGAGTCCACGGACGTCGGATCCGACTGGTACTTCCGGTAGATCTCGGCGACGAGCCTCTCGTTGCCCGGGAACTCTTCGGCGAGTCGGTCGGTCGTGAGCTCTGGCACTGTGTAACGCCTCTTCTCTGATGATGCTTGGTCAGCGGTGCACGGAGCGGCGCCGGGAGGCGCCGACCGTGTCCACGGTCGGCCCCGCGGGGTCGGCCATGCGGCCGCGATCTCACTCCTGCCGGTGCCGCCTGCCGGGCACGCGCCGTTTCGCGCGCGCACGACCAGCGGGACAGGTGAATCGCCTTCCGTCCATCATAGTGTTCTCCGGGCGCGTTCTGACCATCTGACAGCCGCCTCTGCCCGCACGCGGGGCGGGCCTCGCCGGCGTGGGTGATCTGGGACACTGGCTCCATGCGATTTCTGACCCCGCCGACCTCGGACCTCACCTACTCGGACGTCTTCCTGGTGCCCTCCCGCTCCTCGGTGACGTCCCGCATGGACGTGGACATCTCCACCGACGACGGCACCGGCACCACCATCCCCCTCGTCGCCTCGAACATGACCGCCGTGACGGGCCGCCGGATGGTGGAGACCATGGCCCGCCGCGGCGGCCTGGGCATCCTGCCGCAGGACGTGGACGTGGAGGTGATCTCCGAGGTGACGGCCCGCGTGAAGGCAGCCCACCCGGTGCTGGACACCCCGCTCACGGTGGGCCCGAAGGCGCCGCTGCTGGATGCGATCCACCTCTTCGACCGCCGGAACCACGACGCCGTCTGCGTGGTGTACGACGACGGCCGCCTCCTCGGCCTGCTCTCCCGCGCGGACTGCGAGGGCAAGGACCGGTGGGCCGCGGTCGGCTCCGTCATGGCCCCGCCCGTCCTGGTGCTCACCGCCGACGAGGTGCCCTCCGGCACCCCGGAGCAGATCGCCTCCTCGGCGCGGGCCGCCTTCGACCGCATGGCCGAGGCCCGCCTGCGGCTCGCCCCGGTCGTGGAGCAGGGGGACGACGACGGCCACGGACGCCTCGTGGGCGTCCTCACCGACCGCGGGGCCGTCCGGTCGACCGTGTTCGTCCCCGCCCTGGACGGCCGGGGCACGCTCCGCGTCGGCGCCGCCGTGGGCATCAACGGCCCGGTCCGGCAGAAGGCCCGTGACCTCGTGGACGCCGGCGTGGACGTGCTCGTGGTGGACACCGCCCACGGACACCAGGCGACCATGCTGCAGGCCCTGGACGCGGTCCGCTCCGAGGTGGACGGCGTGCCCGTGGTGGCCGGCAACGTGGTGACGGCGGACGGAGTGCGGGACCTGGTCTCCGCCGGAGCGGACATCGTCAAGGTCGGCGTGGGACCGGGGGCGATGTGCACCACCCGGATGATGACGGCGGTCGGGCGCCCCCAGTTCTCGGCCGTGCTCGAGTGCGCCGCGGCGGCCCGGGAGCGCGGCGCCCACGTGTGGGCGGACGGCGGCGTGAAGCACCCGCGGGACGTGGCGCTGGCCCTGGCCGCCGGAGCGAGCCAGGTGATGGTCGGCTCCTGGTTCGCCGGAACGCTGGAGTCGCCGGGCGACGTGGTGGTGGGGCCGGACGGCCGCCGCTACAAGGAGAGCTTCGGCATGGCCTCGGCGCGTGCCGTGCAGCACCGCACCCGGCACGACGACGCGTTCAGCCAGGCCCGCAAGGCCATGTTCGAGGAGGGCATCTCCTCCTCCCGCATGTACATCGACCCCGCCCGTCCCTCCGTGGAGGACCTGCTGGACTCCATCACCTCGGGCGTGCGCTCCAGCCTCACCTACGCCGGCGCCACCACCCTCGCCGAGTTCCGCGAGCGCGCCGTGGTGGGCGTGCAGTCGGCCGCCGGCTACGAGGAGGGCCGTCCGGTCTCCGCGTCCTGGTGACCTGCGGCGCTGCCGGGACCGGAGGGGACCGCTCGTGCCACGTGCGTGCGCCCGCGTCCCGTGCGCGCACACGCGCGGCGCGCGGAGAATAGAGGTGCTCTTCGGCCCGTATACTCATGGGCACTATGGACCAACACTGTTCTGTTGCGCCCACCCGCCATGTCGGCGTCGCCGACGCGGCCGGATCGGAGCCTTCCAGTCCCAGCGCATCTGACGCACCGCTCACCGCCATGACGGCCGGCGTCCCCGAGAGCGGGGGATGCTGACGATGGAGTGGATCCTCCTGGCCCTCGGCATGCTCCTGATCCTCGGCACCGGATTCTTCGTGGCCGTCGAGTTCTCGATGATCGCCATCGACGTCCCCACCGTCCAGCGCATGGTGGACGACGGGGACAAGGGGGCCGAACCGCTGCTGCGCTGCCTCAAGTCCCTGTCCACCCAGCTCTCGGCGTGCCAGCTGGGCATCACGCTGACGACCCTGCTCACCGGCTACGTCATGGACCCGGCCATCGGCGCCCTGATCGACGACCCGCTCGCCCAGCTCGGTGTCCCCGAGGCCGCCGTCCGGACCACGTCGCTCGTCATCGCCATGGTGATCGCGACCCTGCTGTCCATGCTGATCGGCGAGCTGATCCCGAAGAACCTGGCCATCGCCGAGCCGATGCGTCTGGGCCGGCTGATGGCCCGCCCGCAGCTGATGTTCACCGCCGTGTTCAAGCCGGCGATCGTGGTGCTGAACGGCTTCTCCAACAAGGTCCTGCACCGCATGGGCCTGGAGGCCAAGGAGGAGATCTCCGGCGCCCGCAGCCCCGAGGAGCTGTCCTCCCTGGTGCGCCGCTCGGCGCAGATGGGCACCCTGGACGAGCGCACCGCGACCTTCCTGGACCGCACGCTGCGCTTCGCTGACCGCACCGCGGCCGACGTGATGACCCCGCGCATCCGCATGGAGACGATCGGCGCGGACGACTCCATCACCGCCGTGCTGGACCTGGCCCGCTCCACGGGCTACTCCCGCTTCCCGGTGATCGGCGATTCCTCGGACGACATCCGCGGCGTGCTGCACGTGAAGAAGGCCGTGGCGATCCCGCTGGAGCGCCGCGAGGGCCTCACCGCGGGCTCGGTGATGACCGACGTCATCCAGGTTCCGGAGACCGTGCACCTGGACCAGCTGCTCACCGAGCTGCGGGAGGCGCCGCTGCAGGTGGCCGTGGTCCTGGACGAGTACGGCGGCACCGCCGGCATGGTCACCCTCGAGGACGTCGTCGAGGAGATCGTCGGCGAGGTCGCAGACGAGCACGACCGTGTCACCCCGGGCGTGCTCCAGACCGCCTCCGGCCGCTGGTACTTCCCGGCGGATCTGCGCCCGGACGAGGCGCACGCTCAGATCGCCGCCCTCGAGGTGCCGGAGGACGGTGCGTACGAGACCATCGGCGGCTTCATCATGGCCCGCCTCGGCCGCATCGCCCAGGTGGGCGACGTGGTCGAGATCGACGGCGGGTCGATCTCTGTGGAGCGCATGGAGGGTCGCCGCATCGAACGCGTCCGGTTCGAGCCCGCGCCCGCCCGTGACGGGGAGGCGACCGCATGAGCGACGACGTGATGGGCCTGATCTGGCTCGTGGTCCTGCTGGCGGCCAACGCCTTCTTCGTGGGCGGCGAGTTCGCCGTCATGGGCGCCCGCCGCTCGCAGATCGAGCCGAAGGCCGACGCCGGCTCCCGCCAGGCGAAGGTCGCCCTGTTCGCCATGGAGCACGTCTCCCAGATGCTCGCGGTCTGCCAGCTCGGCATCACCGTGTGCTCCCTGCTGATCCTGAATGTGTCCGAGCCGGCGCTGCACCACCTGATGGTCGTGCCGATGGAGGCACTCGGGCTGCCGGCGGGCGTCGCGGACGTCACCGCGTTCGTCCTGGCGCTGCTGATCGTGACCTTCCTGCACGTGACCCTCGGTGAGATGGTCCCGAAGAACGCCGCGGTGTCCTTCGCGGACAGGGCGGTCATGCTGCTGGCCACCCCGCTGGTGTGGCTGTCCAAGCTGCTGATGCCGATCATCTGGATCCTCAACCGCACCGCCAACCTCGCACTGCATGCCCTGGGCGTGGAGCCGAAGGACGAGGTGGCCTCCAGCTACACCCTCGAAGAGGTCCAGTCGATCGTGGCCGAGTCCACGAAGTCCGGCACCCTGGAGGACGAGTCCGGCGTGCTGCACTCGGCGCTCGAGTTCTCGGACAACACCGCCGGGGACGTCATGGTGCCGATCGACAAGGTCGTCACCGTCCCGGAGGGCATCTCCCCGGAGCGCTTCGAATGGAACGTCGGCCGCATCGGCTACTCGCGCTTCGCGGTGGACGACGGCGACGGCGGCCTCTCCGGCTACCTCCACCTCAAGGACGTGCTCACCGTCCCGCCGAGCGGCCATCAGCTGCCGGTGCCGGTGACGAAGGTCCGCTCGCTGGCCAACGTCCGCGCCGCGGACGAGGTCGAGGACGCCCTGGCTCTGATGCAGCGCACCGGTTCGCACCTGGCCCGCGTGATCGACGAGGACGGCGTGACCGTCGGCGTCCTCTTCCTCGAGGACGTCCTCGAGGAGCTCGTCGGCGAGATCCATGACGCCACCCAGTCCACCCGCCGGGTGCACCCCTCCTGAGGGTGCCCCCGACGGCGGCCGCGTCGCCTGACGACGGCGAGCGGCCGTCGTCGTGCCCTCGCCGGCCGACCGCCGCAGACGGCTGTGGGAGATCCCTCACGTCCGGGCGGCGGTGCCGCCTCCGCGGACGCGGGGCCCCTGCCCGCAGTGCTATCGTTGCGAACGATTTTCATTCCCTCCGGTCGTGTTCGGCGCGCCGGACCCCCGTCACGGAAAGGCCTGCACGCATGTCTGTGTCCTCCGCCCGTCCATTCCTGGCCCTCACGGCCCTGCTGTCCGCCTCCGCTCTGGCGCTGACCGCCTGCGGCGGCTCCGATGAGACGGGCCCGGGCGCCGAGGACAGCGGCGAGAGGGAGACCGTGGCGGTGGCGACCACCACCCAGCTGGGCTCCGTGCTGGACCAGATCGCGCAGTGCAACGGCGCCCAGGGCCTGTCCGTGATGGGGCCGGGCGACGACCCGCACGACTTCGCCGCCTCCTCCCAGCAGGTGGCCGAGATGGCCCGGTCCGGCCTGGTGTTCACCAACGGCCTGGGCCTGGAGGGCGGCATGGGCTCGGCCCTGCGCAACGCGGAGGCCGACGGCGCCGAGATCGTGGAGGTGGCCCCGGAGGTCGACCCGATCCCCTTCGGCGCCGGCTCCGGCCACGACCACGACGACCACGGCGACCACGACGGGCACGACCACGGCTCGGAGGACCCGCACTTCTGGCTGGACGCCGCCCGCATGGCGAAGGCCGCGACCTTCATGGGCCAGACCCTGCAGGAGAAGACCGGGGACGAGAAGTACGCCGAATGCGGAGCCCAGGTCCACGACGAGCTGGTGAAGACCGACGAGAAGGTCCGCGAGATACTCGCGAGCATCCCGGAGGACAAGCGGACCCTCATGACGGACCACGATGCCTACGGCTACTTCGCCGAGGCCTACGACTTCGAGGTCACCGGCGTGGTCGTCCCCGGCGGCTCCACCGACGGCAAGCCCTCCTCGCAGGCCCTGGCCGAGCTGACCGAGATCCTGCGCGACAACGGCGCCTCGGCGCTGCTGACCTCGGTGGGCACTCCAATGGCCGAGGTGACCTCCCTGTCCCAGGACAGCGACGGCATCCCGGTGGTCGAGCTCTACGAGGGCGGCATCGGTCCGAAGGGCTCGGAGGCCGACACCTACGAGAAGGCCATGGTCTACAACGCCCATAAGCTCGCCGACGAGCTCGGCGAGTGACCCGCGCGGGGGGACAGGCCCCGGCCGGGACCGCCTCCACGCTCCAGAGAGGAGACCGCACATGGAATGGCTGACCGCGCCCTTCGAGCTCGGCTTCCAGCAACGGGCCCTGATGGGCGGGCTGATCGCGGCCGTCATGTGCTCCGTGGTGGGCACCTGGCTGGTGCTGCGCGGCATGAGCTTCTTCGGCGACGCCTTCGTGCACGGCGTGATGCCCGGCATCGCGACCGCCGTGCTGCTCGGCGGCAACGTCTACGTCGGTGCGGCCGTGGCCGCCGTGGTGATGCTCGCCGGCATCTCTCTGGTGCACCGGGCCACCACGCTCAAGGAGGACACGGCCATCGGCCTGCTGTTCGTGGGCATGATGGCGCTCGGCGTGGTCATCATCTCGATGTCCGACTCCTACACCGGGTCTCTGACGTCGATCCTGTTCGGAGACGCCCTGGGTGTGAGCGTCGAGCACCTGTGGATCCAGGGCGGCATCGCCGCGGCCGTGGTGCTGCTGGCCCTGCTGCTCTACCGCCCGCTGCTGACCCTGAGCTTCTCCGAGGCCAAGGCCCGGTCCCTGGGCATGTGCCCGCAGCTGACCCACGTGCTGCTGCTCGTGATGATCGGTGCGGCTGTGATCGGCTCGTTCCAGGCCGTGGGCACTGTGCTGGTGTTCGGCCTGCTGGTCGGTCCCCCGGCCACCGCCGCCCTGGTCACCCGCACCGTCCCGGCGATGATGTTCACCGCCATGGTCCTGGGCGCCTTCTCCGTCACCCTCGGCCTGATCCTGTCCTTCCACTGGAACACCGCGGCCTCGGCCACCATGGCCCTGGTGCCGATCGTCCTGTTCTTCGTGGTGCTGACCGTGCAGGCCGTGCTGCGCCGCGGCCGGGGCCGGGGCCGCCGCGCCGGACGCCGCGTGGCCGGGGACGCAGTGCTGACGCCCGCCGTCGAACCGACCGTGAAGGAGCCCACCGCATGAGCGCCGCGCACGCCCACACGCACCCGACCGGCGGCGCCCACCGCCTGCCCGGACCCGCCGACGAGCTGGCCTGCGGCCACGGCGTGGAGCTGCGCCACGGCGAGCATCTGGCCGTGCGCGCCTCGGACTTCTCGCTTCCGGCCGGGGGAGTGGTGGCCGTGATCGGCCCCAACGGCTCCGGCAAGTCCACCCTGCTGCAGGCCCTGGCCGGGGTGCTCAAGCCCACGCAGGGCACCGTCACCGTGCACGGCCAGTCCGCCGAGGAGCATGCGCGGAAGGTGTCCTTCGTGATGCAGTCCGTGCAGGTGCCGCCGGGCACCCCGCTCACGGTGCAGGACGTGGTCACCATGGGCACCTACGCCGGCACCGGTTGGTTCGGCCGCCTGACGCGTCAGGACCGCCGTCGCGTGGACGAGGCCATGGAGCGGATGAAGATCACGGACCTGGCCCGCCGCCACCTCTCCGAGCTCTCCGGCGGGCAGCGCCAGCGCGTCTACGTCGCTCAGGGCCTGGCCCAGGAGCACGACGTGCTCATGCTGGACGAGCCGCTCACCGGCCTGGACCTGGTCTCCGCCCAGACCATCGACGAGCTGATCCATGAGGAGCCCACCCGCGGCGTGTCCGTGGTGTTCACCACCCATGACCTGGACGAGGCCTTCGCCGCCGAGCACGTGGTGTTGATGAACGGCCGCGTGGTGGCCTCCGGCCCGCCCCGGGGGGTCTTGACCCGCGCCAACCTGGAGGCCGTCTACGGCATCGGCACGCTCCACGCCCCGCAGGGTGCGTTCTGGGACGAGCCGGTGGAGTCTGAACGCCCGCAGGACTGAACGGCCCGTAGGACTGAACGGCCCGTAGGAGTGGCTGCACGCCGGACTGAACGCCCGGCACCCCGTCCGTCGTCGCGAACTGGTCCCGTCGGTCGTCGCCAACTGGTGAGGACACGCCCTCATCGTCCGCCGTGGAGGGGCCTGAGACGGTGTGTCCTCACCAGTACGCGCGAGACGGTGTGTCCTCACCAGTACGCGCGAGAGGGTGTGTCCTCACCAGTACGCGCCAGGCTTACGCCCCGCTCTGCAGGGGAAGACGGGCCGAAGCCCCTACAACCGAAGCCCCTACAGCCGACGCACCGTCAGGAGGCGGAGCACTCCGCACAGAGACCGGTGACCTCCAGGGTGTGGGACGGCTCGGTGTACCCGTGGTCCTGGGCGACCCGCTGTGCCCACTCCTCCACGTCCGGGGCGGTGATCTCCACGGTCTTCCAGCAGCGGCGGCAGACCAGGTGGTGGTGGTGCTCGTCGGCGACGCAACGGCGGTAGACGGACTCGCCGTCCTCGCGGCGCAGCACGTCCACGCGGCCCTCGTCCAGCTGCTGCTGGAGGGTGCGGTACACGGTGGCCAAGGAGACGCGGTCCCCGGAGTCCTTGAGGTGCTGGTGCAGCTCCTGGGCGGAGACGAAGTCGTCAAGTTCCCCCAGAGCGCGGTCCACGGCCACCTTCTGTCGGGTGGTGCGTCCGCGGGGCGCGGTGCCCTGGGGGCCGGTGGTGGTCACGGTGTCTGCCTCCTACAGGCTCACATCGGTGCATCGGGGGACCGACGGCTGCGCCGGACACAACAGGTGGACGGCGCCGATCCCTGCCTGTCAGCCTAGCAATCCGAGGGTGCCGGGGTTGTGCACAGGCCCTGCCGTGGACCGGAGACCGGGACTAGAGTGGGAGCCGTGGACAGCCAGAGCAGATCGCACACCGTCGTCGAGTCGGCCGCCCCCGCAGACCCGGCGGGCCCGCCCCTGCTCGTGAGCGTGGAGACGTTGGCGGCGTGGCTGGGCCACGAGATCCCGGGCGGCACCCCTCCGGCGCGTGCGGCCTCTCCCGCCTTCGCCTCCGGGGACGGCCCGGAGGGTGGCCGGGGCGTCGTGCTGCTGGACGTGCGCTGGTCCGTTGCGGCCGGGGGCGCGGACCACGCCGCCTACCTGCGCGGCCACCTCCCCGGAGCCGTGTACGTCTCCATGGACGGTGACCTGGCCGGCCACGGCAGCCCGCAGGACGGCCGCCACCCGCTGCCGACGCCGGCCGACTTCGCCGAGACCGTGCAGCGCTGGGGTGTGGACGACGGTGACACCGTGGTGGTCTACGACGACTGCGGCGGCACCTCCGCCGCCCGCGCATGGTGGCTGCTGCGCCATGCCGGCATCCGCTCCTGCCTGGTGCTCGACGGCGGCCTGGCCGCCTGGCGGGAGGCGGGCCTGGCCCTGCAGGCCGGCGAGGTCATCCCGGCCCCCGGCTCCGCCTGCGCCTCCTGGGGTCGCATGCCGGTGGTGGATGCGGACGGCGCCGAGGCGATCGCCGAGGCGGGCCTGCTGCTGGACGCCCGCGCGCCGGAACGGTATCGCGGCGAGACCGAGCCGCTGGACCCGGCGGCCGGGCACATCCCTCGCGCCGTGAACCTGCCGACCACCGGCAACCTGGACGACGACGGCCGCCTCCTTCCCCAGGAGGACCTCGCCGAGCGCTTCGCCGCCGTCACCGCCGGGGTGGACGAGGACGCCCCGGTGGCCGTGTACTGCGGGTCCGGGGTGACGGCCGCGCACCAGGTGATGGCCATGGCGGCCGCCGGCCTGCACGGGGTGGCGCTGTTCCCCGGCTCGTGGTCTGCTTGGTGCAACGACCCGCACCGACCCGTGGCCACCGGCCCGGAGCCTGCCGGTTCCGTGCCTGACGGCTCTGCCGTCGGCAGCCTCGCACCTCGGAGCCGCTGACGGACCGGACGGAGCACGCCGGCCCCGGAGCATGACCGCACAGATCGAGACACCCGACGACGTCGAAGGAGACACCTCATGTCCGCCACGATCTTCACCCGCATCATCAACGGAGAGATCCCCGGCCGCTTCGTGTGGAGGGACGAGACCTGCGTCGCCTTCCTGGACGTCGCGCCGCTGCAGCCCGGACACGTCCTCGTGGTCCCCGTCGACGAGGTCGACCGCTGGACGGACGCAGACCCGGAGACGGTGGCGCATGTGATGGGCGTGGCCCACACCATCGGCAAGGCGCAGGTGGAGGCCTTCGGAGCCGCCCGCGCCGGCCTCATGGTGGCCGGCTATGAGGTCCCGCACCTGCACGTGCACGTGTGGCCCTCCAACTCGCTGCGGGACTTCGACCTGGACCGGAAGGACCAGAACCCGGACCAGGCGGACCTGGACGAGGCCGCGGAGAAGATCCGTGCCGCCTTGCGCGACGCCGGCCACGGCGAGCGCGTCCCCCAGACCTGAGCCTCGCTCCAGGGGCCTCGGCCCTCTCGCGGTGCGCATGACCCTGACCGGGTCCCGGAAAGCGGCGAAAGTCGCCGGGGGCAGGCTCGCCGCCACCGCGGTCAGGGCAGCGAGGACGGCGACGGCGCCCACGAAGTCCACTCCAAGGCTGTTGCCCTGGACGGTGAGGACCACATAACCGGTGCCCGAGCCGAGGACGGCACCCAGGGCAGCGGGCACACCCGTCCGGGCTGCGACCAGGCCGACGAGGTCCGCACGGGTGATGCCGAGGGTACGGCGCCGTCCCAGGTCCCGGCGGCGGATGAGCACGTCCGAGAGCACGACGATGGCCACGAAGAACGCGCCCGCGCCGAGGATCAGCACCAGCAGGGAGCGTCCCAGCCCGGCCAGCTGGCCGGTGACGGCCCTGTTCTGTTCAGAGAGCGCGCTCGCCGTCTGGACGCGGACGTCGTTCTCGGCGGGGTCGACCACGGCCAGCACGGCCGTCTGCATGGCTCTCACGCTGGACACGTCTGCTGCCAGGACGCGGATGGTCTGGAACGAGACGTGATCAGCACCGGTGGGAGCCGCCAGCGCATAGTCGGTGAGGTCGCTGAACGGCTCTTCAGCCGTGAAGGCCCCGACGACGGCCCACTGCCGTCCGTCGGATGCCTCCAGGAAGCCGGACGGCTCGGCGAAGCCGAACTCTGCCAGCTTCGCCTCGGGCAACACGACTTCTCCCGCGGCGGGCATGCGTCCCCGTGTCAGCTCGATGCTGGTGTTCACGGTGCCCGTGACGCCGCTGAGGGGGATGGGTGTGCTGCCCTCACCGAGGGCGCCGTTGACGGTGTCCACGGGGATCTGCTGGGCGATGACACTGGCGGCGGTGTCCAGGCCGGTGAGCGTCTGGACCGTGGCGTCTGTCAGAGCGGAGGAGCCGTTGTCGGTCAGGGTCAGCACGCGGGCCGCGGGTCCGGACAGCTCCTCGGCGATGGCTTGTTCCGTGGCGGCCTGACGGCCGACGGTCAGCACGCAGGCCAGGCACATGGCACCGACGACGAGCAGGACCAGGAGGGAGGGGACGAGGGCGCTGCGGGCAGACGCCAGGGCCTCTCGCAGCAGGACAGCGATCCTCACAGCCTCACCACCTCGTCGGCGCGGGACACCACCTGGGGGTCGTGGGTGGCGACGATCACCGTCCGCCCCTCGGCCGCAGCCTCGGCCAAGGCGTCCAGCACGAGTGCTGCGTTGTCCGGATCGAGATTCCCGGTGGGCTCGTCGGCAAGGATGACGGCAGGCTCATTGACCAGGGCACGGCACACGGCCACGCGCTGTGCCTGCCCACCGGAGATCTCACCCGGCCGGTGGTCGGCCCGGTGCTCGAGTCCGAACCTGGCCAGCAGGCTCCGGGCCCGGTCCTCCAATGCTCCCTTCTCCAGGCCGGCGTAGACCCCCGGCTCCATGACGGAGTCGACGATCGAGCGTGACGGATCCAGTTCGGAGTCCTGGAACACGAAGCCGATCGTGCCGGCCCGGATCCCTGACCGGTCCCGATCGGGAAGGGACGAGGCGTCGGTCTCTCCCAGTCGCACTCTGCCGGTGGTCGGCGTCAGCATCAGTGCGAGCACGTAGAGCAGCGTCGACTTCCCTCTGCCGGACGGCCCGGTCAGGGCCGTGACCGCACCGGGAGTGAAGGAGTAGGTGAGACCGTCGAAGATCTCCTCGGCCCCGCGCCGGTAGGCGAAGCGCAGGTCCTCGACGGACACACCCGCTGACGGGGCGCTCATGGCGCCTCGTTCAGCACTCGGACCCGTTCGCCTGTCTCGACGCCCTCAACCACGGCCAGACCATCGGCGGAGGTCTTCACGGTGACCTCCCGTTCCTCGTCCACGCCGTCCTCGACGACGGTCACCACGGTGCGTCCGTCCGGTTGTGCACGCAGGGCGGAGACGGGGACCACTGGGCCGGACTGGGGCGGGACCACGCTCACCTGGGACAGGAGACTGGTGCTCTTTTCCGCCGGCAGGTCAGCGCATCGGTCGGCGCAGACGGCCCCGCCGTCGGGGGAGGTCAGCGGGATCTCGACGGGGCCGTCGTCTGCTTGGGACGCCTCACCGGCGATGGCCTTCCAGGTGTGCTCACCGTAGGGGACGGTCACGAGGGTTCCTGCGGGGATCAGGGCGGCCTGCTCCTGGGACGATGCTTCGATCACGAACGCGGGATCGCTGCTTGGCATGGAGACGACCGTCTCCCCGCCGGTGAGCTGTGTTCCCACGGAGCCGGACTGCGTGTCGATCGCCAGTGAGATGGGCGACTCCTCCACCATGACGAGCTGACCCAGTTCGACCGTGTCCGCTTCCGGATATCCCCGGTCGGCCAACCAGGCCTTCCAGGCCTGTGCGGTGGCCGCGTCCCAGGTTCCGGAGACCTTCAGGCCGCGCTGATCTGCCGCGAGCATCTCCTGGAACGCCGTGACGTCGTCCCCGGCGGCACCTTCAGTGAGGGGGCGCCACATGGGCATGGTGCCTGTGACGAGGACGACGGGACGTTGAGCGACCGCGTAGAGCACGTCGCCTGCGGCGAACTCGCCGGAGGTTGAGGCCTGGGTGACCACCCCGTCCAGCAGATTGGTGGCAGCGGGCGTCTGTTCTCGCTTGACTGCCGTGCCTACGGTGATCTCGCGTCCGAGCTCATGCTCCTCGACCGTGACGGTGCTGTCACTGGACGGCCGCTGCACCGTGCTGTCCGCCGGAGCCAGAGTGGTCCGACCGGCCCAGAAGGCCGCGATGCCCACGAGGGCGAGGACGAGAATGCCAGCGGCCCAGCGAAGGATCTTGGTGCGGTTCATCCGTCATATCCATAGAGGACGGCGTCCGAGGGGAACTCGGGGCAGGCTTCGATGACGTCTGCGTAGCGGGCGTCGTCGAGGCCGACCAGGGTGTCCTGCACGGGCCACCACCGGTGCCGTTCCTGGGTGTGGAACTTCGCCACGAAGGACTCCTTCGAGGGACGTGCGGAGGTGTCCACGGTGAAGCCACGGGCCTCGAGGCACGGGATCTCGTACTGCTCCCAGTAGTCGTAGACGAGGCGCAGCTGTGCGTCCGTCCAGTCCTGTAGGAGAGTGGGATCGATCGGGTACATCGACGAGCATGTCCACTCGACCAGCGCCACGGCCTGTTTCTGTGACTCCGGCGGAGTGTCGTACTGGATACCGCCGCGGGCTGGACCGTAGGTGGTCGGGACGCCGCGGTCCGTCATGCAGTCGGCGACCCACTTCTCGTGGTCTGTCGTGGACGTCGCCCAGCCGCGACGATCGACGTTGGGGACGTCGTCGAGGCCGAGGGCGCGGGCATCAGCGGCGATCTTCTCCTGGTACCACTGCTCTCGCTCCGCCTCGTCCGTCACCCGTGGCTCGATCTTCTCGGTAGGGGCCCAACTCGAGGGGTCCCAGGAGGACTCGAGCCCTGCCTGGGTCGGGGCGTCGGATTGGGCGGGGGGACTCCCAGAGCCAGCGCACGCCGTGACGCTGAGCGTTCCTGCCAGCGCGCTATGGCGGTCCATTGGTAACGCCGCATGGTGCCTTCAGTAGGGGTAGTAGCAGTAGCCGTAGGTGCCGGAAAGCAGAAGGGACTCAGAACTGGCCGTCCAGTTCTGCGTCATGCGCAGTCCGGAGTTGAACCCGTACGAATAACGCTGGGATACCTTGTGGGTTTTTCCTCCGACGTTGAAGTGCATGGTGTGGCCGAGAAGCTGCTGCTCCGCGCGCAAGCCGACGTGCCCGCCGCCAGCGTCGCAGGTGTGGGTGCCGCTCTTGGTCAGTGCTTGAGCTTGTGTGGCAGCGGAGACTGCCGGCAGTGCGCCTGCTGCCAGTGCAGCACCCGTGCGGGTGATCCACGTCTTCATGGAAATCTCCTGGGTAAAAGGTAGGCACTGAGTGTGTGGGGTGAGTCACACAATATCTCAGTGCTCATGGATTGCGAAAAAGAAGACAGGAGACTCCGACACAGAGGAGACCGCGACATGCCTCGGATCTTGGAATTTCACGCGCTGGCGGATGCCCTCACGAGGGGGCATCAGACGGGGAGGGCCGACGAAGTGACGCGCCGTGCCTCGGCCAGGGGCTCTGGCGAGGTGCACGTCTACCGGCCTGCGCCTCAGGCACCCTTCGCCCGGTTCAGCGCCTGGCGCACGCGCTTCTCGGACACGGACACGGCGGTGTTGAGCTCCTGGGCGAAGAAGGACACCCGCAGCTCCTCGAGCAGCCAGCGCACCGCGTCCAGATCCGCCGGCAGTGGGGTGTCCGGGTATCGGCTCCGGTGCGCCTCCACGGCGGCGTCGAAGTCGTCCTCGAGTCCCTGGACGATCGCCATGTGCTGGCCGTCGCGCTGCAGGTGGCCGCCGGCGTCCAGCTTGGCCAGCCGCGCCTCGATGCCGGCGATGTACCGGGGCAGGTGCTGCAGCTGCTGCCAGCCGGTGGCGGCCACGAAGCCGTCGAAGACGAGCTGGTCCAGGTGCGCCTTCACGTCGGACAGGGCCGGGGCCATCGCCAGGGACACGGACCCCTTGAGACGGCGGCGCACCGCCGCGGCCCCGGAGAGCACCCGCTCCACCAGGGATGTCACCGCGAAGACCGTGTCGATCAGCTCGGCGCGGACGCGGTCGAACAGGGCCCGGAACTCGGCCTCGGAGAAGGGCAGCTCGTCCCCGACGAGCCGGTCCACCGCCGCCGTCGTGCAGTCCGCCACAAGCGAGTCCACGGAGCCGTGGGGGTTCTGGGTGAAGGTCAGCTTCTCCCGGTTGTCCAGGTGGTCCATCACGTAGCGCTGCGGTGAGGGCAGGGTGGCCAGCAACAGCTGGATCACGCCGGCACGGTGCCAGACGGCCTGATCCTCCCGGGAACGCGCCACCGTCAGCCCGGCGGCCGGGGAACCCCTCGGGCCCGGCTCCGGCACGAGCGTGGGATAGCCGGTGATCCGCGGCCCGCCCGGGGCCGAAGCGGTGGACACCTTCCGCTCGAGCGTCCCGAACGACCAGGACGTCAGCCCGTGCAGCTCCTGGAAGGCGGCCGCCGAGCCCTGGGCATCGCGCCCGTCCTTCCCGACGACGGCCCCCTCCCGGGTGCCTGGGCCCGCCGTGCCCCGTCCCCGCCGGCCCTTGCTCTGACCGGCTCCGGGCGTGGGGGCGGCGGTGTCCTTGCCGGACAGGCGTGCGGCGATGGCCGAGCGGTTGGCCGTGGCCAGGCGGGTCTGCAGGTCGGCCAGGTCCTGACCGGCGCCCACCACGGCGCCGCGGTGGTCCACGATCCGGTAGTCCATGCGCAGGTGGTCCGGCACGGCGTCCAGGCGCCAGGCGCCGGGCTCCACGATCTGCCCGCGCAGCCGTCTCACCGCCGTGGACAGCGCCTCCGGCAGGGACTCGGTGCGCGGGTCCGCGTCGGACTCCAGGGCGGCGGCGAGCTCGCGGGCCACGTCCGGGGCCGGGACCAGGTGCTTGCGGGTGGCCTTGGGCAGCGCCTTGATCAGGGCGGTGATGAGCTCGGCTCGCAGGCCGGGCACGAGCCAGGCGAAGCGCTCCGGGTCCATCTGGTTCAGCACCAGCACGTCCAGGGTGACCGTGATGCCGTCGGTGCCGGAGGCTCCGGTGGGGTCGAAGGTGTAGTCCAGGTCCAGTTCTAGCGCGTCCCCGCCGGGCAGCGGGTGCATGAAGGTGGTGGGGAATGCGTCCTGGTCCAGTTCCTCGGCCGCGGTGGTCATCAGCTGGGCGGGGTCGAAGTCCAGCAGGTCCGGGGTCTTGTGGCGCTGCTTCTTCCACCAGGTGTCGAAGTGCCGCTCGGAGACCACGTTCGCGGGCACGCGCTCGTCGTAGAAGGCGAAGAGGTCCTCGTCCGAGACGCGCAGGTCCCGGCGGCGCAGGCGGGCCTCGAGCTCGTCCACCTCGGCCAGGGCCTTCCGGTTGCGGGCGAAGAAGTGGTGACGGGTCTTCCAGTCGCCCTCCACCAGGGCGCGGCGGAGGAACAGCTCGCGGGACAGCACCGGGTCGATCCGGCCGAAGCGCACCATGCGGTCCTGCACCAGCGTCACCCCGAGCAGCGTGACCTTCTCCTGCGCCACCACGGAGCCCTGGCGGCGGGACCAGTGCGGCTCGGAGTAGCTGCGCTTGACCAGCCCGGCGCCGACCTCCTCTGCCCACTCCGGCTCGATCCGCGCCACGGTGCGGGCCCAGAGCCGGGAGGTCTCCACCAGCTCGGCGGCCATCACCAGCGGGTGGCGTTTCTTGAACAGGGCGGAGCCGGGGAACACGGCGAACCGGGTGCCGCGCGGTCCGGCGTACTCCCGGCGCCGCTCGTCGTAGGAGCCGATCTGGGAGAGCAGCCCGGACAGCAGCGCCTTGTGCACGGGTTCGTGCTGGCCCACCGGGTCCACGGGGCCGGCCTGCACGGACACGCCCACCTGCTGGGCGAGCTGGCGCAGCTGTTGGACCAGGTCCTGCCACTCGCGCACGCGCAGGTAGTTGATGTGCTCGGTGCGGCACAGGCGGCGGAACGCGTTGCCGGAGAGCTCCTTCTGCTGCTCACGCAGATAGGCCCAGAGGTTGAGGATCGCCGTGAAGTCCGAGTGCGCGTCCGCGAAGCGGCCGTGCAGCTCGTCCGCCTGCTCTCGCTTCTCGGCGGGGCGCTCGCGCGGGTCCTGGAGGGTGAGGAAGGCGGTCACCACCATGACCTCGCGGACGCAGCCGCGCTCGCCGGCCTCCAGGATCATGCGGCCCAGGCGCGGGTCCACGGGCAGGCGGGCCAGGCGGCGGCCGAGCGGGGTGATGGTCCCGGCCGGGAAGGCGCGGGTCCGCCCGTTCCTCAGGGTGACCGGCTGACCGGTGTTCAGGGCACCGAGTTCGGTGAGGGCGGTGGCGCCGTCGGAGACCTGCCGTCCGTCCGGGGACTGCAGGAACGGGAAGTCCCGCACCTCGCCGGGGGTGGTGGCCACCCCGAGCGAGAGCATCTGCAGGATCACCGAGGCCAGGGAGGTGCGCAGGATCTCCGGGTCTGTGAACTCGGGGCGGGAGAGGAAGTCCTCCTCCGAGTACAGGCGGATCGCGATGCCGTCCGAGGTGCGGCCGGAACGTCCCGAACGCTGGTTCGCAGAGGCCTGGGAGACGCGCTCGATCGGCAGACGCTGGACCTTCGTGCGGTTCGAGTACCGGGAGATGCGGGCGGTGCCGGTGTCGATGACGTACTTGATGCCCGGCACGGTCAGGGACGTCTCCGCCACGTTGGTGGCCAGCACGATCCGGCGCCGCACGCCCTTGCCCGCCCGGGAGAACACACGGTGCTGCTCGGCCATGGACAGGCGGCCGTAGAGCGGCAGGATCTCGGTGCCGGCGAGCGTGGCGTGCCGGGCCACCACGGACTGGAGGGCGTCGGCGGCGTCGCGGATCTCGCGCTCGCCGGGAAGGAACACCAGGATGTCCCCGTCCGGCTCGTCGGCCAGCTCCAGCACGGCGTCGCCGATCGCGTCCACGGGGTCCCGGGTCTCGGCGGCGTCGTCCGCGTCGTCGTACTCGTCGTCCGGGGAGGGCTCGGCCGCCAGCGGCCGATAGCGGATCTGAACCGGGTAGGTGCGTCCGGAGACCTCGATCACCGGGGCGGGCACGACGACGGCCCCCTCCTGGACCTCGACGGTCTGATCCGGATCGTCCTGCTCCGTGGCGGGACGGCCGAAGTGGCGGGCGAAGGACTCGGGGTCGATGGTCGCGGAGGTGACGATGAGCTTCAGGTCCGGGCGCTGCGGCAGGATCTGCTTGAGGTAGCCGAGCAGGAAGTCGATGTTCAGGCTGCGCTCGTGGGCCTCGTCGATGATGATCACGGAGTACCGCTGCAGCAGTGGGTCGTGGGGGATCTCGGCGAGCAGGATGCCGTCCGTCATGACCTTCACGCGGGTGTCCGCGGAGGTGGCCGAGGTGAAGCGGACCTGGTAGCCGACGGTCTGGCCAATGGGCTCCTGCAGCTCCTCGGCGATGCGCTCGGCCACGGAGCGGGCCGCGATGCGGCGCGGCTGGGTGTGGCCGATCGTCCCGTGCTCGTCCAGGCCGAGGGCCAGGCACATCTTGGGCAGCTGGGTGGTCTTGCCGGAGCCGGTCTCGCCGGCGACGATCACCACCTGGTGCTCGGCGATCGCCTCCATGATCTCCTCCCGCCGGGCCGCGACCGGGAGGTGCTCGGGGAAGGTGACCGGGCGCGCGCCGACGGCGGGGGAAGAAGTGGTGGGGTGCGTCATGACGTCGCACAGTCTACGTGGCAGCCTCGAAGGCAGCCGACTGTGTTCCATCTCACAAACCCCTGCTGTGACCAGTCTCCATACTCCCTGAATCTCGCTCTGACCTGGGGTTCCATTGGGGATGAGTGGCTGATTGTGCAACGGTGGAATCATGGACTTGAACACCGTCTTCCTGATAGCGGCGATTCTGCTGTATTTCACGGCGATGATCTTCATCGGCCTGTACGCGGCTCGCCAGAACACCGACCTTGACGACTACATGCTCGCCGGGCGCAACATGAAGCCGTCCGTCGCGGCGCTCTCCGCCGGTGCCTCGGACATGTCCGGCTGGCTGCTGATGGGCCTGCCGGGTGCGATCTACGCCTCCGGTCTCGTTGAAGGCTGGATGGCCATCGGCCTCACCGTCGGCGCCTGGGTGAACTGGAAGGTCGTCGCCCCGCGACTGCGCTCCTACACGGAGGTGTCCGGCGACTCGATCACCATCCCGTCCTTCCTGGAGAACCGCTTCAAGGACCGCACTCACATCCTGCGGATCGTCTCCGGCCTGATCATCCTCGTGTTCTTCACCTTCTACGTCTCCTCCGGCATGGTGGCCGGTGGCAAGTTCGTGGAGTCCACCTTCGGCCCGAACTCCTTCTATGCCGAGGGCCTGGAGATCAACTACCTCACCGGCATGCTCGTGGTCGCCGGCATCACCGTGCTCTACACCCTGTTCGGCGGCTTCCTCGGCGCCTCCCTGACCGACGTCGCCCAGGGCCTGCTGATGTTCGTCTCCCTGCTCCTGGTGCCGATCTTCGTGATCGTGGACATGGGCGGCTGGAACGCCGTGGTCGAGGGCATCCGCGCCGTGGACGCCCAGCCCAACGCCGAGGGCGTGATGGTCGACCACCTGTCCCTGTTCAAGAACGCCACCCTGATCGGCGTCCTGTCCTCCGTGGCCTGGGGCCTGGGCTACTTCGGACAGCCGCACATCATCGTCCGCTTCATGGCGCTGCGCACCCCGCAGGATGCCACCACCGGCCGTCGCGTCGGCGTCAGCTGGATGGCCCTGTCCGTCTTCGGTGCCGTGATGGTGGCGCTGGTGGGCATCGCCTACTTCCAGGCCAACCCCGGCACCACCCTGGATGACACGGAGACCGTGTTCCTGGTCCTGGCCGCGATCCTGTTCCACCCGTTCGTCGCCGGCCTGGTGTTGGCCGCCGTCCTGGCCGCCATCATGTCCACGATCTCCTCGCAGCTGATCGTGTGCTCCTCCGCCCTGGTGGAGGACCTCTACAAGGTGGCCGGCAAGGACCCGTCCCCGAACACCGGCCTGTGGCTCGGCCGCATCGGCGTGCTGATCGTCGCCGTGATCGCCGGCATCCTGGCCCTGAACCCGGAGGCCTCCGTGCTCGAGCTCGTGTCCTTCGCCTGGGCCGGCTTCGGCGCCGCCTTCGGCCCGGTGATCCTCCTGGCGCTGTACTGGGAGAAGTTCACCTCCTGGGGCGCCATGGCCGCCGTGGTCTCCGGTGCCGCCGTCGCCTGGTTCTGGTCCAAGGCCGATGAGAAGACCTGGGAGTGGTTCGGCCTCTACGAGATCGTCCCCGGCTTCCTGACCGCTCTGATCCTCGGTGTGGTGGTGTCCCTGTTCACCCAGCGCTCCCGCCAGGTGAACGAGGAGATCAACCGCGAGTTCACCGGCGCCATCGACATCGTCGCCGGCAACGAGGTGACTGCCGCCGACCTGAAGGCCACCACGGCCGAGGGCGGCTCCAGCGCCGCTCCGACCGTCTGATCGCCTGACGCACACGAAGGGCCCCGCCGGATTCCGATCCGGCGGGGCCCTTCGTCTGTCCGCGGCGTCAGCCCTTCACGGCGTAGAGACGCTTGTTGGCGAACTCGTCGATGCCGAGCGGGCCGAGCTCGCGGCCGAAACCGGAGCGCTTCACGCCGCCGAACGGCATCTGGGCGCCCATGGCGGCGTCCATGTTCACGTTGGCCATGCCGACGTGCAGGCGGGAGGCGACCTGCTTCGCCTGCTCGGTGTCCGTGGAGTACACGGCGGAGCCGAGGCCGAAGGCGGAGTCGTTGGCCAGGTCCACGGCCTCGTCCGCGGAGGAGACCTTGTAGACCACGCAGGCCGGGCCGAAGAGCTCGTCGCGGTAGGCGGCGTTGTCCTCGTCCACATCGGTGATGACAGCCGGGGAGAGGTAGAAGCCGCCGCCGGCCGGGCCCTCGACGCGCTCGCCGCCCACGTGGACGGTGGCGCCGCCGGCGCGGGCGTCGGCGATCTGCTTCGCGAGGCCGTAGGCCGCGGCCTCGGAGGACAGCGGGCCGTAGATGTCGGTCTCGCGGCCGGTCGGGTCGCCCGGCCTGAGGGCCTTGACCTGGGTGACGAGCTCGTCCACGAAGTCCTCGTAGAGGTCCTCCATGACGATCATGCGCTTGTTGGAGTTGCAGGCCTGGCCCCAGTTGCCCATGCGGCGCTGCAGCGCCTCGCGGGCCGCCTCGCGGGCGTCCGCGGCGGAGAGCACGATGTACGGGTCGGAGCCGCCGAGCTCGAGCACGCACTTCTTCAGGTGGCGGCCGGCCTGTTCGGCCACGGCCGCGCCGGCGCGCTCGGAGCCGGTGAGGGAGACGCCCTGCACGCGCGGGTCCGCGATGATCGTGGACACCTGGTCATGCGAGGCGAAGAGGTTCTGGTACACGCCGGCCGGCAGGCCCGCCTCGTCCAGCAGATCCTGCAGCAGCTGGGCACACTCCGGGGTGATCTCGGCGTGCTTGAGCAGCACGGTGTTGCCGAGCACGAGGTTCGGGGCGGCGAAGCGGGCGACCTGGTAGATCGGGTAGTTCCACGGCATGATGCCGAGGATCGGACCGAGCGGAAGCTTCTCGATGTACGCGGTGCCGCCGTCGAAGTCGGTGATCTCCTGGTGCGCCAGCAGCGTCGCCGCATTGTCGGCGTAGTAGCCGAAGATCTGGGCGGAGAAACGGACCTCGCCGATGGCCTCGCCGAGGCGTTTGCCCATCTCCTTGGTCACGACGGCGGCGATGTCCTTGGCACGCTCGGCGAGCAGCTCGGAGGCGCGCTTGACGATCGCGGCGCGCTCGGACAGCGGCCGGGAGGACCACTGTTCGAAGGCGGCCTGGGCGGCGTCGAGGGCCTGGGCCACCTCGGCGTCGGTGGCGGTCGGGTACTCGCGGACCAGCTCACCGGTGGCGGGGTTCTGGGTGCGGTAGCCGCGGTCGGCGGTGGAGGGTGCGGTCACGTCGGTGACTCCTTCGCTGTCGATAGTCGGGAACGTCGTTCCCCTCCATCCAATCGTCCGGGCGGTCAGTCGGTCCAGATGCCCGACGTTCCCCTTCGCCAGGAGCCGAGCAGGTGGGTGTCCACCACGCCCACCGCCTCCATGAGGGCGAAGCAGGTGGTGGGTCCGACGAACCGGAACCCGTGCCGCTTCAGGGCCTTCGCCAGGGCGCGCGATTCCGCCGAGGTCGAGGGCACCTCGTCCATGCGTGCCGGGGCGGGCGTCTGCGCGGGCTGGTGGGCCCAGACCAGTCCGGGCAGGCCACGGTGCGGACGGTTGCCCGCCCCGTCCCAGCCGTGTCCCGCCCCGGGAGAGCCCGGATGCAGCGGGGCGAACTCCTCGTCCCGGATCGCCAGCGTGGCCTGCGCGTTGGCGATCGCCGCGGCGACCTTCAGCCGGTTCCGGATGATCCCCGGATCGGCGAGCAGGGCCCGGACCCGCTCCGGGCCGAACGCGGCCACGGCCTCCGGGTCGAAGCTGGCGAAGGCCTCACGGAAGGCCGGGCGCTTGGCCAGCACGGTGCGCCAGCTCAGCCCGGACTGGAACGCCTCCAGGCTCAGGCGCTCGTAGAGGCCGGCCTCGTCCGTGACGGGCAGGCCCCATTCGGTGTCGTAGTACTCGCGGAGCATCTCGTCCGCCGTCGCCCAGGGTGGGCGGGCGAGGCCGTCGTCGCCGATCACGCAGTCCATGGCACCACCGTAGGGCGCCGCCGAGGAGGGCCGGCGCCGGGCCCCGCGAGTGTGGGGGAGCGGGCGCCCTGTGCAGGAGAGGACGAACGGCACATCGGTGCCGCCCGGCCCCTCGGAGCGTGGCGGCCCCGGCCGGGCCGGCAGAGCCGCCCGTGCGGGGCACCTGCTCAGAGCCGCCCGAGGACGCCCTTCCAGAAGGCCTTGGCCTCGGTGACGGCCTCCGAGGACGGGAGCCTGGCGTGGCCGAGGGCCACAGCGGCCTTGGGCGCGGCGCCCTCGGCGACCTTCTTGTCGTTGATCGTCACGGCCACGGAGGTCCCGTCGGTGAAGTCCGCGCGCCAGTAGCGCCACTTCTCGGTGGCGGAGGTGCGCGGTTCGCCCTCCAGCGTCCAGGCGGCGCCGTCCTCGGTCAGCGCCGCCGGGACGACCTCGACGACGCGGTCCAGCGCCTCGTCCATCGTGCCGGCCACGGTGCGGGAGACGTTGGCGTCGAAGGTGCCGTCCTTGCGCTGGCCGGGCAGCCGGCGTCCGATGTGCTGCTCGTAGGCCACGGCGATCCCCTGTGCCCACCACTCCGGGTTGGAGCAGCCGCCCTGCTCCCGGATGGCGGCGAGGGCGTGCTCCGCCAGTCCGCGGTGGTCCAGCTCCTTCCCGCCGGCGGCGTCCAGCCGGGCGGTCCAGTCCTCCCACGCGATGGAGGTGGCCTTGACGAGGGCGTCGATGTTCGCGCCGCGGGCTGCAGGGGTGCTCATGGGTTCAGGCTACGTCCGCCGCGTCCTTCCGGGCCATGGCCCAGCGCGCGAGGATCAGCACGATGATCACCATGCCGGCGTAGCCCAGCGCCGGGTAGACCCACCCGATGAGGTCGGAGAAGCCGACCAGGGACAGCACCACGGACACCGCTGCGGTGACCGTGGCCAGCAGCCATCGCGGCACGCGGCGCAGTCCGCCCACCAGGGACAGCCGGGTCGTCGCACCGAAGAGGCAGGACAGAGCTGTGGTGAACTGCGCGAGCAGCAGCACGGCCGTGTACACCAGCGCGAGCCACGGTGCGATCTGCCCGGCCAGCTCCACCATGGGCAGGTCGGTGCGTCCGATCAGCGTGGCATGCGCCGTCATCGCGAGCATGATGGCACCGGCCATCACCACCAGCCCCAGCGCGCCCAGGCCGGCGCCGGCGGCAAGGGTGGCCGGGCGTGAGGAGGAGACGCGGCCGACCGGGGCCAGCACGGCGTAGGCGAGCTGGAAGTTGAAGGCCACGTAGAGGACGCCGGAGACCCACCACTGGTTGATCATGGGAGAGGAGTTGACCAGGTCGGCCACGTCCTCGGCCACGGCCGCCCCCGGGTTCGCCATGCCCCAGACGGCCACACCCACGGCCACCACGATGATCAGCGGCACCACCACCGCCTGAACGCGGACCAGGCCGGAGATGCCGGCCAGCACGGAGAGCACGCAGGCGACGGCCATGGCCCCCGCTCCGACGAGCGGCGGCCAGCCGAGCGCCCCGTCCAGGGCGGCGCCGGCGCCGGCGAGCATGATCACCAGCGTGCCCACCAGAGACACCGTGATGGTCACGTCCGTGAAGACGGTCGGCACGGCCGAGCCGGTGGGGTTCACCAGGTCGTGGATGGCGGCCGAGCGCAGGCGCTGGGCCAGCAACAGGATGATCAGGGACAGGGCGAAGAACAGCGCGCCGGCGATCGCCAGCGCCCCCATGCCGCCGAGCAGGCCGAAGCTCACGAAGTACTGCAGGATCTCCTGGCCGGAGGCGTAGCCGGCGCCGATCGTGGTGCCGATGAACGTGGCGGCGATGCCCAGCGGCCCGGTGGGCCGCAGCTGCCGATGGAAGCGGCCGTCGTCGTGGGCGGGCTCGGTGGCGGCGGAGGAGGTCATGCGGTCACCGTAACGCCTGGGGGAGATGTTCGTGTGGGACGGGACGGCGCCGACCGGGTCCCTCGCGCTCCCGACGGCGGCTCCCTCGCCTTCGGCCGGGCGGCAGGCGGACCCTGCCCCGGTGATTTTGTGGGTCAACTCACGGTGGATACCGTGGGCCGGGTGTCTGAGCGGGGAACGGCCCCGATGACGAGGGGAGAGCACTCCATGACCGAGACCCGCACCGCGGCCGCGTCGGCCGTCGGGTCCCACCGCCGCTCGGCGGCCTGGTTCCTCGTCCCGTCCCTGATCGGCCTGGCCCTGTTCGTGGTGCCGCTGCCGGCCGGCGAGGACGGGGTGTCCATCCCGATCGCGCTGATCGCCGGCGCTCTGCAGGACGTGCTGGCCCCGGCGCTGCCGTGGATCGCGGTGGCCGTGATGGCCGTCTCCGTGCTCGGCGTCCTGGTGGTCGCGCTGACGAAGCCGGACCTGAGCGCCCGGCCCGTGGTGAGGTCCCTGTTCGACGTCGGCCCCGTGTGGACCGTCGTCCGCGTGGTGGGCCTCGTGCTCGGGGTCATGACCGCCCTGCGGATCGGGCCGGAGGCGCTCGTGGGCGAGGACACCGGCGGGCTGATCATGGATCTGGTGACCCTGATGGTCACCGTGTTCCTCATCGCCGGCCTGCTGCTGCCGCTGCTGCTGGACTTCGGCCTGCTCGAGTTCGCCGGCGCACTGATGCGCAAGGTCATGCGCCCGCTGTTCACGGTGCCGGGCCGCGCCTCGGTCTCCTCCCTGGCCGCCTGGCTCGGCGACGGCTCCATCGGCGTGCTGATGACCGGCCAGCAGTACCAGGCCGGCCACTTCACCCGCCGTGAGGCCGCCGTGCTGGGCACCACCTTCAACGTGGTCTCGGTGACCTTCACCATCGTGATCGTCGGCCAGCTGTCCCTGCAGCACATGTTCGGCCCGTTCTACCTGACGATCGTGGTGGCCGGCCTGGTGGCCGCCGTCATCATGCCCCGCATCCCTCCGCTGTCCCTGTTCCCGGACGAGCGCTTCCCCGGCGCCCCGCAGGTCGAGAACGAGGACGACACCGCCGCCTCCGACCCGCGCCCGCTGCTGTCCCGTGCCTGGCACGCCGCCCGCCGCCGCGCGGACGAGGTGGGGGTGCGGGAGGTCGCCCGCACCGGTGCCTCGAACGTGCTGGAGATGTGGCTGGGCATCCTGCCGGTGATCATGGCCATCGGCACCGCCGCCGTGCTGGTCGCCGAGCACACCCCGCTGTTCACCTGGCTCGGCGCCCCGTTCATCCCGGTGTTGGAGCTCATGGGCGTCCCGGAGGCCGAGGCGGCCTCGCAGGCCCTGTTCATCGGCTTCGCGGACATGCTCCTGCCGGCGGTCATCGTCTCGGACGTCACCGCGGAGATGACCCGGTTCGTCATCGGCGCCCTGTCCGTGTCCCAGCTGATCTACATGTCCGAGGTCGGTGGCCTGCTGCTGGGCTCGGCCATCCCCGTCCGCTTCCACCACCTGGTCTCGATCTTCCTGCTGCGCACCGTGATCTGCCTGCCGGTGATCGTGGGCATGGCCCACCTGCTGTACTGAGCCGGGTCAGAGGCGGCGGCCCCGGAGAACGACGCCGGCCGGTCGCCTTCCACAGAAGGCCACCGGCCGTCGTCGCGCGTCAGGAGGGCGGCGGCCGCGCAGGACTGTACCGCCGGCCCGGAGCCGGACTCGCGGCTCAGGCGTCGGCCGCGGTGCGCACGGTGGGCTCGGGCAGGTAGACGCTGCCTCCGGCGGCCCTGAACTCCGCGGCCTTGGCGGCCATGCCCTCCGCGGCGATGCGCGCCTGCTCGTCGGCTCCGCCGAACTCGGAGCGGATGTCCTGGCTGATCCGCATGGAGCAGAACTTCGGCCCGCACATGGAGCAGAAGTGCGCGGTCTTCGCCGGTTCGGCCGGGAGGGTCTCGTCATGGAACTCCTCGGCCAGCTGCGGATCCAGGGACAGCCCGAACTGATCGCGCCAGCGGAACTCGAAGCGTGCCTTGGACAGCGCGTCGTCCCGGTCGCGGGCGCCGGGGTGACCCTTGGCGACGTCGGCGGCGTGCGCGGCGATCTTGTAGGTGATCACGCCGGTCTTCACGTCGTCCCGGTTCGGCAGGCCCAGGTGCTCCTTCGGCGTGACGTAGCAGAGCATCGCGGTGCCGTAGCGGGCGATCTCGGTGGCGCCGATGGCGGAGGTGATGTGGTCGTACGCCGGGGCGATGTCCGTGACCAGGGGCCCGAGCGTGTAGAACGGCGCCCCGTGGCAGAGCTCCTGCTGGCGTTCCACGTTCTCCCGCACCAGGTGCAGTGGGATGTGGCCGGGGCCCTCCACCATCACCTGCACGTCGTGCGCCCACGCCCGCTCCGTCAACTCGGCGAGCGTGTCGAGCTCGGCGAACTGGGCGGCGTCGTTGGCGTCCGCCACGGAGCCCGGCCGCAGGCCGTCGCCCAGGGAGAACGCGACGTCGTAGCGCGCGAAGATCTCGCAGAGCTCGTCGAAGTTCTCGTAGAGGAAGTTCTCCTTGTGGTGGCCCAGGCACCAGCCGGCCATGATGGAGCCGCCGCGGGAGACGATGCCCGTCACGCGGTCCGCGGACAGCGGCACGTGGCGCAGCAGCACGCCGGCGTGGACGGTCATGTAGTCCACGCCCTGCTCGCACTGCTCGATCACGGTGTCCCGGAAGACCTCCCAGGTCAGGGCCTGGTGGTCCCCGCCGACCTTCTCGAGGGCCTGGTAGATCGGCACGGTGCCGATCGGCACCGGGGAGTTGCGCAGGATCCACTCGCGGGTGGTGTGGATGTCGTCGCCCGTGGACAGGTCCATCACGGTGTCTGCGCCCCAGCGGGTGGCCCACTGCAGCTTGGAGACCTCCTCGGCGATCGAGCTGGTCACCGCCGAGTTGCCGATGTTCGCGTTGACCTTCACGGCGAACGCCTTGCCGATGATCATCGGCTCGGACTCGGGGTGGTTCACGTTCGCCGGGATGATGGCGCGGCCGGCCGCGACCTCGGAGCGCACCAGCTCCACGTCCACGCCCTCGCGCAGGGCGACGAAGCGCATCTCCGGGGTGATCTCGCCGCGGCGGGCGTAGTGCATCTGCGTGACGCACGCGCCCTCCTTGGCGCGCAGCGGGGCCCGACGCTCGCCGGCCCACTCCTGTGAGGCGGCGCCGCGACGCACGGCCGAGCGGCCGTCGTCGAGCAGGTCGCGCTCGCGGCCGGTGTACTCCTCCACGTCACCGCGGTCGCGGATCCAGTCCTCGCGCTGTGGCGGCAGGCCCTGCGCCGGGTCGCAGCCCGGGCCCATCGTGCGGTAGACGCGCAGGGGCTCGTTCGGGGTGCCGTCCGGGGAGTCGTCCTGGGTGATCTCGGTGACGGGGACGCGGATGCCGTGCTCGGCGTCCTCGAGGTGGGCGAGACGGTGGGTGCGGTAGTTCTCGGGCGCGGACATGCGCCATCACTCTCCTTCTTCCTTCGCCGGCATGATCCGGACAGGTTCAGACGGTTGTCAGGCGGCATCAGCCCGATCTCAGTCCCGTGCCGTGGGACTCCCGTGGGGGTGCCCTGGACGCTAGCACAGTCCGTGGCGCGCGTCTCATCTCACCGGCTAGGGTGCGTGGCGACGACGGAGGGAGACAGGCAGATGACGGAGGAGACGGGCGCCCTTGCAGCGGCCGCAGCAGGCGTGCCGGCCGCAGCGCGTGCACAGGCGGTGCCGCGGGTGCTGAGCATCGCAGGATCGGACAGCGGCGGCGGCGCCGGGATCCAGGCCGACGTGAAGACGATCGCGGCCTGGGGCGGCTACGGGATGACCGTGGTGACGGCCGTGACGGCGCAGAACACGCAGGGCGTGCAGGCGGTGCACCCGCTGCCGCCGGAGGTGGTGCAGGACCAGCTGGATGCGGTCGGCTCGGACATCGCGGTGGATGCCGTGAAGGTCGGCATGCTCGGCTCGCCGGCGGTGATGGAGGTGGTCTCCGCGTGGCTGGAGGGTTGCGCGGCCCCAGTGGTGCTGGATCCGGTGATGGTCGCCAGCAGCGGGGACAGCCTCACCGCCGTGGACGCCGCCGCGTGGGTGCGGCTGCTGGACGCCGCCGACCTGGTGACACCGAACCTGCCGGAGCTGGAGATCCTCACCGGGGAGAGGGTGCCGGACTGGGAGAGTGCCATGGAGGCCGCTGGAGAGCTGGCGGCACGGCACGCGGTGACCGTGCTGGTCAAGGGCGGCCATCTGGACCCGGACGAGCATCCGGCCGGCGTGCCGGACGCGCTGGTCGTGCCGGGGGAGGACGCCGTCGTCGTGACGGGGCCCTGGCAGCGCGTGCGGTCCACGCACGGGACCGGCTGCACCCTGGCCTCCGCGCTGGCCACGCTCGCCGGCGCCCGGCTCGACTGGGAACAGGCGCTGCGGCAGGCCAAGCCGTGGCTGGCCGAGGCGATGGGCCGGGGTGAGGCGCTCGCGGTCGGCAGAGCGGAGCTGCCCGGCTGGCACGGTCCCGTGGACCACGGCTGGCGGGAGCGCGAGCGGCGCTGAGAACGAGAGGAGCCGGGTCCTCGCATCGCTGCGTGGACCCGGCTCGACGTCGGTGAGTGCCCCCGGCAGGAATCGAACCTGCGGCCTTTGGTACCGGAAACCAACGCTCTATCCCCTGAGCTACGGAGGCGGGGGTCGGCGCGCGTCACCAGGACGCGGCGGACTCGACAACACTACACCATCGCCTGGCGCAGCGCCCGTGCCGCAGCCTCCGGGTCCTCGGCCTGGGTGATCGCGCGGACCACCACGATCCGCTCGGCCCCGGCCGCGCGCACCTGGGGCACCTGTGGCACATCGATGCCGCCGATGGCGAAGAACGGGGACGGCTTCCCGCCGCCGGCGGCGATCTGCGTGCTTCGGGCCGCGGCGTGCTGCGGCAGGTGGAGCCCCACGGCGGGGCGGCCGGGCTTGGTGGGGGTCGGCCAGATCGGACCGGTGCAGAAGTAGTCCAGCCCCTCGTCGGCCAGAGCGGCGTCCACCTGCTCCGGGGTGTGACAGGACCGGCCCAGCACCACGTCCGGGCCGAGCACGGCACGGGCCTGCTGCGTGGTCAGGTCCGTCTGACCCACATGGAAGACGTCCACGCCGGCCAGCCGCGCCACGTCCGCGCGGTCATTGGCGGCCACCAGGGCGCTGTGGGCCTCGGCGGCCTCGCGCACCAGGGCCAGCGCCTGCAGCTCCACCGCCACGGGCACCTGTTTGTCCCGCACCTGCAGGATGTCCACTCCGCCGGTGAACACCGCGCGGCAGAACGTGGAGAAGCGGTCCTTCTCCAGCCCGCCTCCGGCGTCCAGGAACCGGGCCAGATCCGTGCACAGGTACAGGCGGGCGTCGGCGAGGCGGTCACGCAGCGCAGCGGGATCGGTATGGGCCATGACACCACTGTGGCAGACTGGGTGCCGTTCCATGGGAGCCCGGGCCGAGACCGCCGGGCTGAGAGGGCCACACGGCCGGGACCGCCCCACCGGGCTTCCCGCGGCAGGCCGACCATCTGACTCGATGCGGATCATGCCGCCGTGGGGAGGAGACCGAGGGGATGCGTGTCCTCGTCGCCGGTGCCGGGATCATCGGCCTGACCACCGCCGTGGGCCTGCGTGCCGCCGGGCACGCCGTCCAGCTCGTGGCCCCCGAACTCGCCGCTGTCCTCGCCGGGCCGGCTCCGGACCCATCCCGGCTGAGAGTCGCCGGGGCCACACACGCCGCCGCCGGAATGCTCGCCCCGGTGGCCGAGACCCAGCACGGCCAGGACGCCCTCGGCCCGCTGCTGCGCCGGGCTTGGGCCGGCTGGCCGGCACTGATCGAGCTGCTCACCGCCGCCGGCGCCGGCTCCACCGGGCATCGCACCGAGGGCTCCTGGATCGTCGCCGCGGACGCCGCCGACCGGGACGCCTGGGCCCACCTGCTCGCCCGCACCGGTCCCGACGACGGCCGCCTCACCCCCGTCACGGCTCGCGCCCTCCGCTCGGCCTCACCCGCCCTCGCCCCGGGACTCGCCGGCGGCTGGGACGCTCCGGACGACCACCAGGTGGACCCGCGGGCGCTCGCCGCGACCCTGCTGCGTGCCCTGATCCGCCCCGCCTGCGACGTCCTGCCTGGGCCGTCGGCTCGACTCACCGCCGGACAGGTGACCGAGGCGGTGCAGGAGGAGGAGCACGTGCGAGTCCGGACCCGGCCGGCCGGTGACGGCGGGGTGCAGGGTGACGCGCCAGGCGAGTCCGTCCCCACGGCCGATGCCGGCCGGCGCCCCGAGGCGGTCGGCGAGGCGGAGGCCACGGCCGACGTCGCGGTCCTGGCCGCCGGGCTCGGCCACGGTCTGATCGCCGGGGACCCCGCCGCGACCCCGCTGCCGCTGCGCCCGGTCCACGGAGACGTGCTGCGTTTGCGTGTGCCGGCCGACCAGCTGCTGCCGGGCGAGGACCACCTGCTCGACCGCACCGTCCGCGGGCTCGTCCACGGCCGGCAGGTGTACCTCGTGCCACGGGCGGACGGCACGCTGGTGGTCGGTGCCACCGCCCGGGAGGACCGGCTGGCCGGCACCCGTGCCGGCGGCGTGCTGGACCTGCTGCAGGACGCCTGCACCCTGGTGCCCGCCCTGCGGGACTGCGAGCTGCACCAGGTGCACACGGCCGCGCGCCCCGGCACCCCGGACGACCGCCCCTGCCTCGGCGCCCTCCCGCACGCACCGCGGATCGTGGTGTCCACCGGCTACCACCGCCACGGCATCCTGCTGGCCCCCTGGGCCGCCGAGGCCGGGTGCGCGCTCGCCGAGCACGCCGGGGGTGTCCTGCCGCAGATCGATCCGGCCCTGGCCGCCACCCTGGCCGCCGCGGACCCCGCCCGGTTCGACGGCACCGCGGCCCACGCCCCGACCACCTGCCAGTCCGACGCAAGGAGCGCACACGCATGAGCACCCTGACGCTGACCCTCAACGGGAAGTCCGCTGAGGTCCCCGCCGGCACCACGTTGCGGCAGCTCGTGGCCGAGACCATCGGCCGCGAGGTCGCCGTTGACGGCACCGCGGCCGACGGCGGCCGCCTCGGTGTGGCCGTGGCCGTGGACCGCCACGTGGTGCCGCGCTCGGCCTGGGACGCCACGGTGCCGCGGGACGGTGCGGCCGTGGACCTCGTCACCGCTGTCCAGGGAGGCTGAGCGTGGACACCGCTGCGGATACCGCCGTGCCGCCCCTGCGGATCGGCGGGTACGAGCTCGCCTCCCGCCTGATCATGGGCACCGGCGGCATCACGGACCTCGCCGCTCTGGAACGTGCGCTGGTGGCCTCCGGCACCACGCTCACCACGGTCGCCCTGCGCCGCTGGGCCACGGACACCCGCGCCTCCATGGTCCAGCTGCTGGACCGCCTCGGCATCGACGTGCTGCCCAACACCGCCGGCTGCCACACCGCCCGGGACGCCGTGCTCACCGCCCGGCTGGGCCGGGAGGCCCTGGAGACGGACCTGGTGAAGGTGGAGGTCATCGCGGACGAGCACACCCTGCTGCCGGACGTGGTGGAGACCCTCGAGGCCACCGAGCGGCTGGCCGCAGACGGCTTCACCGTGCTCGCCTACACCTCGGACGACCCCGTCACCGCCCTGCGCCTGGAGCAGGCCGGCGCCGCCGCCGTCATGCCCCTGGGTTCGCCCATCGGCTCCGGGCTGGGCATCCTCAACCGGCACCACCTGGAGCTGATCGTCACCCGGGCCGGTGTGCCCGTGGTGCTCGACGCCGGCGTCGGCACCGCCTCGGACGTCACCCTGGCCATGGAGGCCGGGTGCGACGCCGTCCTGGCCGCCTCCGCCATCACCCGCGCCGCCGACCCGGCCCGCATGGCCTCCGCCTGTCGGCTCGCTGTGGCCTCCGGGTGGCACGCCGCCCGGGCCGGGCGGATTCCGCGCCGTGAGCACGCCCGGGCCTCCTCGCCGCGGGTGGGCCGGATCGACCCGACGCCGGACGCCGCCGGGGAAGGGGACGCGCACGGAGGGCAGGGGCGGTGAGCCGGACCCCGCAGCATTCCTCTCGGCCCCGCGGGGGCCCGCAGGGCCTGGAGGACCTGGACGACACCCAGCTGGAGCGCTTCTCCCGGCAGCTCACCCTGGACGGCTTCGGTCCCGAGGCACAGCTGGCGCTGCTGCGCTCCCGCGTGCTCGTGGTCGGCGCCGGCGGGCTCGGCTCGCCCGTGCTGGCCTATCTTGCCGCCGCCGGGGTGGGGGAGATCCACGTGGTGGACGACGACGTGGTGGACCGCTCCAACCTGCACCGCCAGGTGATCCACGGCGAGTCCACCCTGGGGGAGCCCAAGACCTCCTCGGCAGCGGCGCGGATGCGGGAGCTGCACCCGCAGTGCCGGGTGGTCGAGCACCCGGTGCGACTCACGGCGGCCAACGCCCTGGAGCTGATCACCGGCATGGACCTGGTGGTGGACGGTGCGGACACCTACGGCACCCGCTACCTGGTGGCCGACGCCTGCGAGATCGCCGGCGTGCCCGTGGTGTGGGGAGCGATTCTGCGCTTCGCCGGGCAGCTGTCCCTCTTCGCCCCGGGCCGTACGCGCTACCGGGACGTCTTCCCGGAGGAGCCCGAGCCGGGCCAGGTGCCCACCTGCGCCGCGGCCGGCGTGATCGGCGTGCTGCCGGGCATCGTCGGCTCCCTCATGGCGGCCGAGGCGATCAAGCACCTCTCCGGCGTGGGGGAGACGCTCACCGACCGGCTGCTCACCGTGGACGCGCTCACCCTGCGCTTCACCACCCTGGCCCTCGCCCCGGATCCGGCGCGCCCACCCGTCACGGACCTGAGCGAGCACGAGGCGCACGGCGCACCCGGATGCGCCGCCGTCGTCGAGGATCAGGGACGGCAGGACGGCACAGCCCCTGCTCGTGCCGACGGCGCCGATGCCGCTGCGCGGGGACGAGCCACGGGCGAACTGGACCCCGCGGCGCTCGCCGCCCTGTTCGCGGACCCTCAGGCCCGCGCGGGTCTGATGCTGGTGGACGTCCGGGAGGGGTGGGAGCGACGGGTGGACCGGATCGAGCCGCCCGAAGGCGTTGCCGACCGTCATCTGCCGCTGGACGAGCTGCTGGCCGACCCGCAGCGGCTCCGACCCGACGGCGCGCGGACCGTGGTGCTCTGGTGCGCTTCCGGCGCCCGGTCCGCCCGCAGTCTCGCAGCGCTCGCCGATGCCCGCCCAGAGCTCGCGGACACCCTGCACACGCTCGGCGGGGGACTGGCTGCGTGGCGGGCCGAGGGCCGCCGGGAACCCACCGGCCGGACCCCCGCGCCACAGGACGACGCGCAGGACGTCCCGCCCCTAGACTTGGCCCCGTGAAGCCTGAAGAACTCGCCTCCCTGATCCATGCCCAGCTGCTGGCCGCCGTCGAGGACGGCGCTCTGCCGGAGACCCTCCGTGAGGAGCTCTCGGACGATCGCGTCCGCGTCGAGCGTCCCCGCAGCCGCGAGCACGGAGACTGGGCCACCAACGTGGCCATGCAGTTCGCCAAGAAGGCCGGCATGAACCCGCGCGAGTTCGCCGCCGTCCTCGCCGAGCGCGTGGGCGCCCAGGAAGGCGTGGCGAAGGTCGACGTGGCCGGCCCCGGCTTCCTCAACATCACCCTGGACGCCGCGGCCGCCGGGCAGCTGGCCCGCCAGATCGTGGAGGCCGGCGAGGCCTACGGCCGCAACGACGCCCTGGCCGGCCACGTGGTGAACATGGAGTTCGTCTCCGCCAACCCCACCGGCCCGCTGCACATCGGCCACACCCGTTGGGCCGCCCTGGGCGACGCCATCACCCGCCTGCTGCGCGCCTCCGGAGCCGACGTCACCGCCGAGTACTACGTCAACGACGCCGGCAACCAGATGAACGTCTTCGCCGACTCCGTGCTCGCCCGCCTGCACGGGCGCGAGGTCCCCGAGGGCGGCTACCCCGGCCAGTACGTGCAGGACCTCGCCGACCAGGTGGCCAAGGACCACCCGGATGTCCTGGACCTCACGGACGAGGCCGCCCGCCCGGTGGTCCGCGAGGCCGCCTACGAGCTGCAGATGCAGGACATCAAGGACACGCTCACGGCCTTCGACGTGCACTTCGACGTGTTCACCTCCGAACGCCGCCTCCACGACACCGGCGCCATCGGCCAGGCCGTCGAGCGCCTGCGGGAGCAGGGCCACGTGGAGGAGCGCGAGGGTGCCGTGTGGCTGAAGACCACCGCCTTCGGCGACGACAAGGACCGCGTGCTCATCCGGGCCAACGGCGAACCCACCTACTTCGCCGCGGATGCCGCCTACTACCTGGACAAGCGCGACCGCGGATTCACCGAGAAGGTGTACCTGCTCGGTGCGGACCACCACGGCTACGTCGGCCGTCTCAAGGCCATTGCGGCCGCTGCCGGCGACGACCCGGCGCAGAACATCGAGATCCTCATCGGCCAGCTGATCTCCGTCAACGGCGCCAAGCTGTCCAAGCGCGCCGGCAACATCATCGAGCTCAAGGACCTCGTCGAGTGGCTCGGCCGCGACGCCCTGCGCTACGACCTGGCCCGCTACCCGGCCGACTCGCCGATCACGATCGACCCGGAGCTGCTGCGCTCGGCCACCAACGACAACCCGGTCTTCTACGTGCAGTACGCCCACGCCCGCGCCTGCAACGCCGCCGAGACCGCCGCCGCCCACGACGTGGACCGCTCCGCGTTCGACGCCTCCCTGCTGACGCACCCGACCGAGGGCGAGCTGCTCGCCCAGCTGGCCGAGTTCCCGTCCGTGGTGGGCATGGCCGCCCGCCTGCGCGAGCCGCACCGCATCGCCCGCCACCTCGAGGTCGTCGCCGGCGCCTACCACTCCTGGTACGCCGCCTGCCGCATCGTCCCAGCCCCGGAGCAGGACGGCACCCGCGGCGCAGTGCAGGACGTCAACCGCACCCGCCTCTGGCTCAACGACGCCACCGCCCAGGTCCTCCGCAACGGCCTGGACCTGCTCGGCGTCTCCGCTCCCGCCAAAATGTGAGGAGGCCCGCCATGAGCGAGCCCGACAAGACCACCGGACCGGCCGTCGTCGGGAAGGAGTCCGCGCAGCCCCCGGCCGCGGGCGCCTCCCTGCTGGCCCCGGACTGGCTGCCCGCCCCGGGCGACGCCAACGCGCTGACGGACCGACTGTGGGCCGCCGGCGTGGCGCGCGACGGCGCCGGGCAGCTCACCGTGCAGGGCATCCCCGCCGCCGAGCTCGCGGAGACCTTCGGCACCCCGCTGCTCGTGGTGGACGAGGACGACTTCCGCGCCCGTGCCCGCGCCTTCAAGTCCGGCTTCGAGGCCGCCTTCGCCGACCTCTGCGGGGGAGCGGACGTCTACTTCGCAGGCAAGTCCTTCCTCACCCTCTCCACGGCTCGGTGGGCAGCCGAGGAGGGCCTGCGCGTGGACACCGCCTCCGGCGGCGAGCTCGCTATCGCCCTGCGCGCCGGTGTGGACCCGGCGCACATCGGGCTGCACGGCAACAACAAGTCGGACGCCGAGATGCTGGACGCGCTCACCCAGGGCGTCGGCCGGATCATCGTGGACTCCGTGGACGAGCTGCGCCACCTGGCCGAGCTCGCCGCGCAGCACGGTCTGACGGCTCCGGTGATGCTGCGCCTGACCCCCGGCGTGCACGCGCACACCCACGAGTTCATCGCCACCGCACACGAGGACCAGAAGTTCGGCCTCTCCCTGGCCCCGGCCACGGGGGACGACGACGGCAACGTCACCGGGCGCTCGCCGGCGTCCGTGGCCGTGGAGGCGGCCCTGGCCGCGGAGTCCGTGGAGCTGATCGGCGTGCACTGCCACATCGGCTCCCAGATCTTCGAGGCCGACGGCTTCGCCCTCGCAGCCCAGCGCGTGCTCGCCTTCCTCGCCGAGGTGCGCGACGCCCACGGCGTCGAGCTGGCCGAGCTGGACCTCGGCGGCGGCCACGGCATCGCCTACACCGCCGTGGACGCTCCGCGCCCGCCGGCGCAGATCGCCGCGGCGCTGGCCGAGGCCGTCCGCGCCGCCACCGCCGAGCACGGTCTGGCCTGCCCGCGGATCTCCATCGAGCCCGGCCGCGCCATCGCCGGCCCCGCCGGCCTGACCCTGTACACCGTCGGGGTCACCAAGACCGTGGACGTGGACGCCCCGGACGGCACCACCGCCGCCCGCCGCTACGTGGCCGTGGACGGCGGCATGTCGGACAACCCCCGTCCCGTGCTCTACGACGCGGACTACACGGCCGTCTGCGCGAACCGCGCGCCGCAGGCCACCCCCGTGCTGTCTCGCGTGGTGGGCAAGCACTGCGAGTCCGGGGACATCGTGGTGAAGGACGTGTACCTTCCGTCAGACGTGGCCCGCGGCGACCTGCTCGCCGTCCCGGCCACCGGCGCCTACACCCACGTGATGGGCTCCAACTACAACGCGCTGCCCCGCCCGGCCGTCGTGGCCGTCACCGGGGGAGCGGCCCGCACGATCATCCGCCGGGAGACGGTCGCGGACCTGCTGGATCGCGAGGTCGACCCGCAGGACCCCGCCCGCTGAGGACGGCGGACGGCCCACACCGCACCGACGGCCGCCCCGTGCCGCGCACAGTCGAAGCAACGCCCACCAGGAGGACCATGACGCAGCCGCAGACCACCACCCAGGCCATCACCGTCGCCCTGCTCGGCGGCGGCACCGTGGGATCCCAGGTGGCCCGCATCCTCACCGAGGACGCGGACATGCTCGCCGCCAAGGCCGGTGCTCCGCTGCGCCTGGCCGGCGTGGCCGTGCGCTCGACGGACCGGAGACGTGACTACCAGCTGCCGAAGGGCATGTACACCACGGAGGCCGAGCCGCTGATCGACGGCGCGGACATCGTGGTCGAGCTGATGGGCGGCATCGAACCGGCGCGCACCCTGATCGAGCAGGCGCTGCGGGACGGCAAGGCCGTGGTCACCGGCAACAAGGCGCTGCTGGCCCGGCACGGCGAGGAGCTCTCGGCCATCGCCGCCGAGCACGGCGCCCAGCTGGCCTTCGAAGCCGCCGTGGCCGGCGCCATCCCCATCCTGCGTCCGCTGCGCGACTCGCTCTCCGGGGACCGGGTCACCCGCATCATGGGCATCGCCAACGGCACCACGAACTTCATCCTGGACCGCATGGACAGCGCCGGCGCGGACTTCGCCGACGCGCTGGCCGAGGCCCAGGAGCTGGGCTACGCCGAGGCCGACCCCACCGCAGACGTGGAGGGTCACGACGCCGCCGCGAAGGTCGCCATCCTGGCCACCCTCGCCTTCGGCACGGACTACTCCATCGACGAGGTCTCCTGCGAGGGCATCACGCAGATCACCGCCGCCGACTCCGCCGCGGCCGCGGACGCCGGCTACGTCATCAAGCTGCTCGGCATCGCCGAGCGCCGCACCGGACAGGACGGGGCCGAGGGCGCCGTGCTGCGCGTGCACCCCACCATGGTCCCCCGTGAACACCCGCTCGCCGCCGTCCGCGGCGCCTACAACGCCGTGTACGTGGAAGCGGAGAACGCCGGCGAGCTCATGTTCTACGGCCCGGGCGCCGGCGGAGCCCCCACCGCCTCCGCGGTGATGGGCGACGTGGTCTCGGTGGCCGAGCGCCTCGTGCGCGGCGGCCCGGCCCGCGTGCGCACCTCGATCGCCTCGCTGCCTGCGCTGGACGCCGAGGAGGCCCACACCTCCGTGATGGTGGTCCTCACCGTCGCCGATGCCCCCGGCGTGCTGCGCCGCGTGGCCGGCGTCTTCGAGGGCCACGGCGTCTCCATCGAGGCGATGCGCCAGAACTCCGCCACCGCCGAGGGCGAGAGCGAGGTCCAGCTGCGCATCATCACCCACCACGCCCGCCAGCGGGACCTCGACGCCACCGTCGAGGAGCTGCGCGACCTGGACGTCGTCCGCGGCGTCGTCTCCGTCGTCCGAGTCGAAGGAAAGTGAACACCTGATGGCACATCAGTGGAAGGGCGTCGTCCGCGAGTACGCCGACCGCCTGCCGGTCACCGAGCACACCCGCGTCATCACCCTGGGCGAGGGCGGCACCCCGCTGATCCGGGCTCCGCACCTGTCCGAGCTCGTGGCCGGCGACGTGTACGTGAAGTTCGAGGGCATGAACCCCACCGGCTCCTTCAAGGACCGCGGCATGACCATGGCCATCACGGCCGCCGTGGCCGAGGGGGCCAAGGCTGTGGTCTGTGCCTCCACCGGCAACACCTCCGCCTCTGCCGCCGCCTACGCGGCACAGGCCGGCATCACCTGCGCGGTGCTGGTGCCGGAGGGCAAGATCTCCATGGGCAAGATGTCCCAGGCCGTGGCCCACGGCGCCCAGATCCTGCAGGTCCAGGGCAACTTCGACAACTGCCTCGAGGTGGCCCGCAAGCTCTCCGAGAACTACCCGGTGTTCCTTGTGAACTCGGTGAACCCGGCGCGCATCGAGGGCCAGAAGACCGGCGCGTTCGAGGTGGTCGACGCCCTCGGCGACGCCCCGGACTACCACCTGCTGCCGGTCGGCAACGCCGGCAACATCACCGCGTACTGGAAGGGCTACCAGGAGTACGCCCGGCCGTACGTGAACCCGCACCCGGGCACCTCGGACGAGGAGCTTCCGGCCGTGGCCACCACGACGCCGACGATGTGGGGCTTCCAGGCCGCCGGCGCGGCCCCGATCGTGGCAGGCCACCCGATCCTCGAGCCGGACACGATCGCCACGGCCATCCGCATCGGCAACCCCGCCTCTTGGGACCAGGCCACCGCCGCCCGCGACGCCTCCGGCGGCCTCATCGACTCCGTGACGGACGAAGAGATCCTTCAGGCGCACCGCTGGCTCTCCTCCAAGGAGGGCGTGTTCGTGGAGCCGGCCTCCGCCGCCGGCGTGGCAGGGCTGCTCAAGCACCATGCCGCCGGCGACGTGCCCGAGGGCAAGACCTGGGTCATCACCGTCACCGGGCACGGCCTGAAGGACCCGCAGTGGGCCCTCAAGGCCGCCGACGGATCTGATGTCACCCCCGAGTCCGTGGACGTCGACGTGGTCACCGTGGCCAAGGCGCTGGGGCTGTCCTGATGCCGACGCTGCGTGCGCTCCCGGCCGGCCGGTCCGTGCGCGTGGCCGTGCCGGCCACCTCCGCGAACCTCGGCCCGGGCTTCGACACCCTCGGCCTCGCCCTGGAGCTGCGGGACGAGGTGACGTTCACCGTGGTGGACGGCCCCTCGTCCGCCCGCGTCACCGGGGAGGGGGAGGGGGCCCTGCCCGACGACGGCACGCATCTGATCATCCGCCTCGCCCTGGAGCATCTGGCCATCAGGGGCGCCACGGCGCCCGGTCTCGCCCTGCAGGCCCGCAACGTGATCCCACACTCGCGCGGCCTGGGGTCGTCCGCGGCCGCCGTGGTGGCGGCCCTGGCCGGTGCCGAGGCGCTGCTCGAGCCGGGGGACCGGCCGGATCCGGCCGGCCTGCTGGACGCGTGTGCGCACCGCGAAGGCCACCCGGACAACGTGGCGCCCGCCCTGCTCGGAGGCGCCACCGCCTCCTGGGTCGACGACGCCGACGGCGGCTTCCGCACCGCCAGGCTGCGACTGCACCCGGACCTGGTGCCGGTGGTGGCGGTGCCGGACGCCCGACTGGCCACCCACACCGCCCGCGGACTGCTGCCGGAGACCGTGCCGCACGCCGTGGCCGCCGCCCAGGCCGGCCGCGCCGCGCTGTTGACGCACGCCCTCGCCGAGGACCCGTCCCTGCTGCTGCCGGCCACCAAGGACTGGCTGCACCAGGACTTCCGTGCCTCTGCGATGCCGGAGAGCGCCCGGCTGGTCCAGGTGCTGCGCCGCGCCGGCCACGCGGCCGTGGTCTCCGGTGCCGGCCCGACCGTGCTGGTGCTCGCCGCCGGCGCGACGGCCGCCGAAGAAGCGGCCGGGCTGTTGCAGGCCGAGGCGGAGTCGACCGCGGCGCGCTGGACCGTGACGGTGAGTGCCGTGGCGTCCGAGGGTGTTAGGGTGGAGACACTCCAACACGGCTGACGGGAGCCGATCCAGGCGCTTGCTGCGGTGGCGGACCCGTCTTCCACACGTCCCGTTCTGGGACATCGGCAAGGACCGGTTCGCAGGCATCGCCGCGACGGCGACGACCACCTCCCCACCCGTGGCGGAGAACCCCCTCTTTTTCACCCGGCCCTCAGGGCTGCCGCAGCGCAGCACGGCCGGAAACCATCGACGAGCCGTGCCCGCAGTGAGCGCGCCACGGCCGAAACCGAGTCAGAAGGACCCTTCGTGACCGAATCCATGGAACAGACCGCCCCCTCCGCGAACGCCGGCGGCGGACTGGCCTCTCTCAAGCTCGCCCAGCTCCAGGCCCTGGCCTCCCAGCTCGGCATCACCGGCAGCCGCCGCATGCGCAAGTCGGACCTGGTGGCCGCGATCGCCGACCACCAGCGCGGCGGTGCCGTGGCCGACCGCGAGGCCGCGGAGAAGCGTGCGGCCGAGAAGAAGGCCGCCGAGCAGAAGAAGGCCGCCGAGAAGACGGAGAAGGACGAGACCGCGCAGGGCGAACAGCGCTCCGAGCGCCCGGCCCGCCGCTCCCGCCGCGCCGACTCGGACGGCTCCGCGCCGGCCGAGCAGCGCGGGGACCGCAAGGACGAGCAGAGCCGGGACGAGCAGAGCCAGGGCGAGCAGGACAGCCGCGACCGTGGCCGCCGGAAGCAGGGTCAGGACGAGACCCGTGGCGAGGGCCAGGACAAGGCCTCCGGCGGCGACCGCGAGGACCGCGGCGACCGCTCTGAGGACGAGAAGAAGTCCGGCAGCCACGAGCGCGAGAACGGCCGCAGGGACAAGGGCGGCCGCAGCAGCGACGAGGACGACCGCGACAACGGCGGCCGCAACGACAACGGCGGCCGGAACCGGAAGCGCGGCGACCGCGACGAGGACGACCGCGACAACGGCGGCCGCAACGACAACGGCGGCCGCAATGACAAGGGAGGCCGGAATCGGAACCGCGGCGACCGCGACGACGACGAGCGCGGTTCGCGTCGCTCCCGCCGCAACCGCAACCGCAACGACCGCAACCGGAACCGCCGCGGCCGCGGCGGCCCCGAGGTGGACGACACCGAGCTGACCGAGGACGACGTCCTGCAGCCGGTGGCCGGCATCCTCGACGTGCTGGACAACTACGCCTTCGTCCGCACCTCCGGCTACCTGCCCGGCCAGAACGACGTCTACGTCTCCCTGCAGATGGTCAAGAAGTACGGCCTGCGCAAGGGCGACGCCGTGGTCGGCGCCATCCGTGCCCCGCGTGAGGGCGAGAAGCGCAACAGCGGTGGCGGCAACCGCCAGAAGTTCAACGCCCTGGTGAAGCTGTCCACCGTGAACGGCGCCCCGGCCGAGGAGGATCCGACCCGCGTCGAGTTCTCCAAGCTGGTCCCGCTGTACCCGCAGGAGCGCCTGCGCCTGGAGACCGACCACAAGCTGGTCGGCCCGCGCGTGATCGACCTGGTCAGCCCGATCGGCAAGGGCCAGCGCGGCCTCATCGTCTCCCCGCCGAAGGCCGGCAAGACGATGATCCTGCAGTCGATCGCCAACGCGATCACCACGAACAACCCCGAGGTCCACCTCATGATGGTGCTCGTCGACGAGCGCCCGGAGGAGGTCACGGACATGCAGCGTTCGGTGAAGGGCGAGGTCATCGCCTCGACCTTCGACCGGCCGGCGGACGACCACACCACCGTGGCCGAGCTGGCGATCGAGCGTGCCAAGCGCCTCGTGGAGCTGGGCCGAGACGTGGTGGTCCTGCTCGACTCCATGACCCGCCTGGGCCGCGCCTACAACCTGGCCGCCCCGGCCTCGGGCCGCATCCTCTCCGGCGGTGTGGACTCTTCGGCGCTGTACCCGCCGAAGAAGTTCTTCGGCGCCGCCCGCAACATCGAGAACGGCGGCTCCCTGACCATCCTCGCCACCGCCCTGGTGGAGACCGGCTCCCGCATGGACGAGGTCATCTTCGAGGAGTTCAAGGGCACCGGCAACATGGAGCTGCGCCTGTCCCGCCAGCTCGCCGAGCGCCGCATCTTCCCGGCGGTGGACGTCAACGCGTCCGGCACCCGCCGCGAGGAGGCCCTTCTCTCCCCCGAGGAGGTCAAGATCATGTGGAAGCTGCGCCGCGTGCTCTCCGGTCTGGAGACCCAGCAGGCGCTGGAGCTGCTCACCAACAAGATCAAGGACACCGCGTCCAACGCCGAGTTCCTCATGCTGGTCTCCAAGACCACCCTGGGCTCGAAGGGCGACGACTAGTCCACACCGCCACGCCGGCCCCGGCGGGAGCACCTGCTTCCGCCGGGGCCGGCGTCGTCGTGTCCGCCCCTGTCCTGTCCGCCGCTGCCCCGTCCCACCCCGAAAGGCCACCGCCGTGTTCGACTCCGTCACCGAGCTGCTCGCCGAGCACCGCGAGCTCACCGAGCGCCTGGCCGACCCGGCCGTGCACGCAGATGCCGCCCTGGCCCGACGCCTGGGGCGGCGGTACGCGGAGCTGGGGGCCGTCGTCGCGGCCCACACCGCGTGGGAGCAGGCGGAGGAGGACCTGGCCGACGCCGCCGAGCTGGCCGCCGAGCCCGGGGAGGACGGCGAGGCCTTCGCCGCCGAGCTGCCCGGGCTCACCGCACGCCGGGACGAGGCCGCCGAGCGCCTGCGCCGCGTGCTCATCCCGCGCGACCCGGACGACGCCCGAGACGTGATCATGGAGGTCAAGGCCGGCGAAGGCGGCGAGGAGGCCGCGCTGTTCGCCGGGGACCTGGTGCGGATGTACCTGCGCTACGCCGAGTCCCGAGGCTGGTCCTGCCAGGTGCTCTCCGCCACGGAATCGGACCTCGGCGGGTACAAGGACGCGCAGATCGCCGTGCGCGGCACAGGGTCCGGCCCGTCCGAGGGAGTGTTCGCGGCCCTGAAGTTCGAAGGCGGTGTGCACCGGGTGCAGCGCGTGCCCGTCACCGAGTCCGCCGGGCGCATCCACACCTCGGCCGCCGGCGTGCTGGTGCTGCCGGAGGCGGAGGAGGCCGAGGAGGTCCGGATCGACCCGCACGAGTTGAAGGTGGACGTCTTCCGTTCCTCGGGCCCGGGCGGGCAGTCCGTGAACACGACCGACTCGGCCGTGCGCCTGACCCACCTGCCGACGGGCATCGTGGTGTCCATGCAGAACGAGAAGTCGCAGCTGCAGAACCGCGAGGCCGCCCTGCGCGTGCTGCGCTCCCGCCTGCTGGACCTGCAGCGCCAGGAGCGCGAGGCCGCGGACGCCGCCGCACGCCACGGCCAGGTCCGCACCCTGGACCGCTCCGAGCGCGTGCGGACCTACAACTTCCCGGAGAACCGGATCGCGGACCACCGCTGCGGCTACAAGGCCTACAACCTGGACGCCGTGCTGGACGGAGACCTCGGCCCCGTCATCGCCTCCCTGCAGGCCCAGGACGAGCAGCGCCGCCTCGACGCCCTCGGCGGGGGAGCGGCATGACCGGCAGCGGTCTGTCCGCGGACGGTGCCGGGCCCGCCTCCGGCGGTGCCCTCCCGCAGCCGGCGACGACGGACTGGCACCTGCTCGTGCGCGGTGCGCTCCGGCGTCTGTCCGGCTCCGGGGTGGACAGCCCGCGGGCCGACGCCGAGCAGCTCGCCGCCCACGTGATGGGTCTTCAGACCGGTGCCGCCCTGGCCCGCATCCTCGCCGGCGCCCGGGCGTCGGCGGACGAGGCCGCGCGCTACGGCGAGCTCGTCGCCCGGCGCGTCGAGCGCGTGCCGCTGCAGCACCTCACGGGCGAGGCCTCCTTCCACGGCGTGTGCCTGCAGGTGGGCCCCGGGGTCTTCCTGCCGCGCCCGGAGACCGAGCTGCTCGTCGAGCACACCCTGGCAGCCGTGGCGGGGATCGACCGCCCCGTGCTGGTGGACCTGTGCACCGGCTCCGGCGCCGTCGCCGCCGCCCTCGCCCACGCCCGCGCCGAGACCGGGCGGCCCGCCGACGTGCACGCCGTGGAGCTGGACCCGACCGCCCACCGCTGGGCGGCCCGGAACCTGGAGCCGCTCGGCGTCCACCTGGTGCTCGGCGATGCCGCCGCGGCGCTGTCCGAGCTGGACGGCACGGCGCACGCGGTGACCGTGAACCCGCCGTACGTGCCCGACGGGCGGCTGCCGGCCCAGCCGGAGGCTCGCCTCGACCCGGCGCTCGCCCTCTACGGCGGCGACGCGGCCGGCACCCGCATCCCCCTGACGATGGCCACGACGGCCGCCCGGCTGCTCCGGACCGGGGGAGTGCTGACCATGGAGCACGACGAGACCCACGGGCCCGAGCTGGTCGCGGCCGTGAGGGCACAGGGGGCTTGGGCCGACGTCGTCGGACACGAGGACCTGACCGGACGCCCCCGCTGGCTGCACGCCGTGCGCGCCTGACCGACAGAGAGGACGATGATGGAAGAATGGACCGCGTGAGTGAGCTGATCGACGTCACGGACACCTCCGACCTTCACCACGCCGTGGAGCGTGCCCGGACGGCCCTGGGCAACCGCGAGTGCGTGGTGCTGCCGACCGACACCGTCTACGGCATCGGTGCGGACGCGTTCTCCCCGCTGGCCGTCGCCGTGCTGCTGGCCGCCAAGGGCCGAGGCCGCACCATGCCGCCGCCGGTGCTCATCGCGGACCGCAACGTGATGCAGGGCCTGGCGTACGACGTCCCCGAGGCCGCCGAGCAGCTGGCCGCCGAGCACTGGCCCGGGCCGCTCACCCTGATCCTCAAGTCCCAGCCGACCCTCACCTGGGACCTCGGTGAGACCCGCGGGACCGTGGCCCTGCGCGTGCCTGCCGACCCGGCCGCGCGCGAACTGCTCTACGCCGTGGGCCCGATGGCCGTCTCCTCCGCCAACCGCACCGGCATGGCCGCGGCCACCACCGTCCAGGAGGCCCAGGAGATGCTCGGCGAGACCGTCTCCGTCTACCTGGACGGCGGCCCGCGCGCCGAGAACACCCCGTCGACCATCGTCGACTGCACCGTCACCCCCTTCCGGGTCGCCCGCCAGGGCGCCCTGCCGCTCGAGGTGCTGCGCGAGACCGTCCCGGACCTGCTGGCCGAGGGCGAGGACGCCCCGCCGCCGGAGAGCGCCACCCCCGCCGACCCGGGGACCTTCTCCAGCGTCGACCCCGCCGACGGCGTCCCCGCCCCGGGGAACGGGGGCGCCTCCGTGCCGGAGGAGGCCGCCGAGCCCGAGGCCGACGAACACCCGCCCCGGGACTGACCGTCCCCCATGCGTGCCTACGTCCTGGTCATCGCGGTCACGGCGCTCACCTGCCTGGTGACGACGCCGCTGATCCGCCAGGTCGCGCTCCGGGGCCGCGCCTACAGCCCGCACCGCACCCGCGACATGCACGTCCGCGCCGTCCCCAAGCTCGGCGGGGTGGCCATGGTCATGGCCGTGCTCCTGGGCATGACGGTCGCCGGCACCGTGCCCTTCCTCGACGGCATCTTCACCGACTCCGCCCCCGTCCGCGGGCTCCTCGCGGCGCTCGGCATCATCACGGTCCTCGGGATCGTGGACGACCTCTGGGACCTGCGCTGGTGGGCGAAGATGGCCGGGCAGATCGCCGCGGCCCTCGCGGTGGCGATGGGCGGCATCAGGGTCGAGGCCATGCCCTTCGCCTGGATCCCGGTCGGCAACGAGCCGATCCAGATCCTGCTGACCGTGTTCGTGATCGTGCTGACCATGAACGCCATCAACTTCGTGGACGGGCTGGACGGCCTCGCCGCGGGCGTCGCGCTGATCGGCGGGTCGGCCTTCTTCGTGTACTCGTACCTGCTGACCAGGACGATCAACGAGTTCGACTACTCGAACCTCGCGACGCTCATGATGGCGCTGCTCGTCGGGGCCGCCCTCGGGTTCCTGCCGTACAACGTCAGCCCGGCCAAGATCTTCATGGGAGAGGCCGGCGCCCTGCTCATCGGGCTGCTGCTGGCCACGGCCGCCGTCGCCGTGACCGCCGACGTCGACGCGCTGGACGGGTTCCGGTTCCGCAACGTGCCGGCCTACATGCCGATCCTGCTGCCGCTGGCCGTGCTCGCCCTGCCTCTGATCGACCTGACCACGGCGGTGATCCGCCGCACCGCCCGCGGCTCAAGCCCGTTCTCCGCGGACCGCGGCCACCTCCACCACAAGCTCGTGGACGGCGGCTACACCCAGCCGCAGGCCGTGGCGCTGCTCTGGCTCTGGAGCTTCCTCGTCTCCTGGGGAGCGGTGTCCCTGAACTTCTTCGACGACCGTGTCGTCCTCCCGGTCCTGGCCGTGCTGCTGCTCGCCGCCGGGTACCTCACCCTGCACCCCATGGTGCGCCGCCGCCGAGGCGCGGCCGAGACCACCCCCGACGAGGTCGACCCCCAGGAGCTGCGATGACCGCCCGCCGACGACGAGCCCCGCGCGAGAACACCCGGGGCTGGTGGGGGATCCTCCTGGTCTCGGTGGCGGCCACCGCCGCGGCCGTCGCCGTCTGCGCGCTCGTGTCCGGCCTGATGCATGGGGGAGCGGCCGCCGCCTCCGCCGGCCTCGGCGGGGGACTGGTGCTGCTGCTGTCCGCGGTCACCCTCGCCCTCATCGCCTGGCTGTGGGACCGGCAGCGCGAGATGGTCATGGTGCTGAGCATCGGTGCATTCGTCCTCAAGATCGTGCTCTACGGCCTCGCACTCACCGTCGTCCCCCGACCGCCGTGGCTCGACGAGCTCGCCGCAGGGGTGGCCGCGCTCGTGGCGATCGTGGTCTGGCAGGCCGCGGAGGTGCTCGTGTTCGCACGCACCCGCCGCAGCATCTACTGACGCGTGAAACGGGTCCTGCGCCGCAGATCTGCGGGGCGGGCGTCGGACCGGGCAGGCCATGCCCGAATGGGGTGAGCGCCACACTCCTGACGGCGTCTGCAGTTCGTTCGCGGGGGCATCTTTTTGGTATCGTTATCTCAGATCACAATCGACGGCCACAGGTGCCGCCGTGCGCGACCACATCACCCCATGGCAGAGCCGCCGACCGTGGCCCTGACGTGCGCGGATGCGGGAGCCGGCAGCCGGGCTGTCGACGCATCACTGCCAGAGAGGACCCGCGTGCTTTCCCTCGTGCTCGCCAATGTCGCCAGCGCCGGCTTCACGCCGCCCAGCATCAGCGACGCCCACCTGCCGGAGATCCTGCCGTGGGGTGCCGAGTACGGCACCGGCTTCGGCAAGCAGATGCTGATGGTCATCCTGTCGATCGTCCTGATCTCCGGCTTCTTCATGCTGGCCATGCGCAAGCCGAAGCTGGTCCCGGGCAAGACCCAGTGGCTGGCCGAGTCGGGCTACTCCTTCGTGCGCAACTCCATCGCCAAGGACATCCTCGGAGAGAAGGACTTCAAGGCCTGGGTCCCGCTGCTGTTCGGCCTCTTCTTCTTCGTGCTGGTCAACAACATCTTCGGCGCGATCCCGCTGCTGCAGCTGCCGTCGTTCTCCCACGCCGGCGCCGCCTACGCCCTCGCCCTGATCGTCTACGTCATCTGGATCGGCGTCGGCATCCGCCACCACGGCCCGAAGTACTTCAAGCTGGCCGTCGTCCCGTCCGGCGTCCCGGGCTGGATCCTCCCGCTGCTCGTGCCGCTCGAGGTCATCTCGAACTTCATCGTGCGCCCGCTGACCCACTCCCTGCGTCTGATGGCGACCATGCTCGCCGGCCACATGATCGTGATGCTGGCCGGCACCGGTGCCGCCTACCTGATCATGGAGTCGGGCTCCCTCTTCCTGCAGGGCGCCGGTGTCCTGGCGATCATCGGCTCGGTCGCGCTGTACTTCCTCGAGCTGCTGATCATGTACCTGCAGGCCTTCGTGTTCACCCTGCTCACCGCGATCTACGTCCAGGGAGCGATCGCGGCGAACGACCACTGAGTTTTCCGGGGCCGGCAGCCTGAGCGCACCGGCCACGGAGCGGCGGCCGGCGGCCGCCACCCCACAGACGTCTCGATGCCGGTGACCGCCGGGCCACATCGGGAACACCCTCCGACCCTGCCGGGGACCGACTCCGGCATCGTGAAAGGAACACCATGGATCTCCACGGTTCTCTCAACATGATCGGCTACGGCCTGGCCTCCATCGGCTCCGCCATCGGCGTGGGCCTCATCTTCGCCGCCTACATCAACGGCGTCGCCCGCCAGCCGGAGGCCCAGCGCATCCTGCAGCCGATCGCCCTGCTCGGCTTCGCGCTGGCCGAGGCCCTCGCCATCCTGGGCCTGGTCTTCGCCTTCGTCATCGGCGCCTGACGCGCCCGTGTCCAGCGAGCGGTCGGCCGACCTGAGGGTCGGCCCGGCGGCTCCTCCTATTCAGGACTCATGACCGAAGGATGGTTGAAACATGATCAGCTCTGCACTGATCCTGGGCGCGGCTGAGGGTGCGAATCCTCTCGTTCCCAACCCGTGGGAGATGCTCGTCGTCGCGGTGGGCTTCGCCGTGCTGATGTTCATCGTCATCAAGTTCATCGTCCCGGCCCTCGAGAAGTCCTACCAGGACCGTGTCGAGGCGATCGAGGGCGGCCTGGCCAAGGCCGAGAAGGCCCAGGCCGAGGCGAACGCGATGATGGCGGACTACGAGCAGCAGCTCGCCGACGCCCGCCACGAGGCCAACCGCATCCGCGAGGAGGCCCGCACCGAGGGCGCTCAGATCGTCGCGGAGGCCAAGGAGCGTGCTCAGGCCGAGGCGAACCGCATCACCGAGCAGGCCCACACCCAGATCGCCGCTGACCGCGCCCAGGCTGCCACCCAGCTGCGCACCGAGGTCGGCACCCTGGCCACCACGCTGGCCGGCAAGATCGTGGGCGAGTCCCTGGACGACGACGCCCGCTCCCAGCGAGTGGTCGACCGTTTCCTGGCTGATCTCGACAAGCACCAGAACGCAGGTGTGTCCGAATGATGACCGGTGCATCGAGGGACTCCCTGGCCGCTGCCCTCCAGGCGGCGGAGCCGGTGCTGAACGAGGGCGGCGTCGCCCTGGCCCGTGAGCTCTTCGGCGCCCTGGACGTCATGGACGAGCACGGTGCCGTGCGTCGCGCGCTGACCGACCCGGCCTGGACGACCGAGCGCCGTCACGGCCTCGTCGACTCCCTGTTCGGCACCCGGGTGACCCCCGGTGCGCTGCAGGTCCTGAAGGATCTGGCCGGTCGTCGCTGGTCGACTGAGCGGGATCTCGGCGACGCCCTGGAGGTCGTGGCCTCCCATGCCGCGGCCGCCGAGGCCGAGCGCGGCGGGCACGAGGGCCTTGCGGGCCTGTCCCGCGAGCTGCTCGGCTTCAACCGCACCGCCGACTCCTCGCACGAGGTGCAGTGGGCGCTGACCGACCAGCAGGCCCCCGCCGAGGCCCGTGTGGCCCTGGCGCACCGCCTGCTGGGCAAGGACGCCACCGAGCCGGGCAAGCTGCTCGTGGAGCGGGCCGTCAAGGCTCCCCGCGGCCGCAAGCCCTTCCGCGCCGTGCGCGACTGTGCTGACGTCGTGGCAGACCGTCAGCGTCAGTGGATCGCCGACGTCACCGTCGCCAAGCCCCTGGACGAGACCCAGCAGGATCGCCTGGCCCAGGGCCTGAGCCGCGCCTTCGGTCGCGAGCTCGTCCTGGACATGACCGTCGACCCCACCGTGGTGGGCGGCATCCGCGTGCAGGTGGGCGACGACGTGATCGACGCGTCCATGTCGAGCCGACTCAACGACCTCCAGCGCCGGATGGCCGGCTGACCCGCGGGTCGGCCGCACCGGGGACGGAACACTTACGAACCGCTGCATCATCGTCACGTCGATGATCGCCAAAGCAACAGAGAGCAGGGACTGCAGATGGCCGAACTGACCATCAACGCTGACGATGTCCGCAATGCCTTGAACGACTTCGCGGCATCCTACGAACCGACCGGCGGAGACCGCACCGAGGTGGGCCACGTGCTCACCGCCGCGGACGGCATCGCCCGTGTGGAGGGCCTGCCCTCCGTCATGGCGAACGAGCTCCTCCGTTTCGAGAACGGCACCCTGGGCCTGGCCCAGAACCTCGACACCCGTGAGATCGGCGTCGTCGTGCTGGGCGAGTTCCAGCAGATCCGCGAGGGCATGGAGGTGCACCGCACCGGCGAGATCCTCTCGGTCCCGGTCGGCGACGGCTTCATGGGCCGCGTCGTGGACCCGCTGGGCCAGCCGCTGGACGACCTGGGCCCGATCGAGGCCGAGGGCCGCCGTGCCCTCGAGCTGCAGGCGCCGACCGTGACCGAGCGCAAGTCGGTGCACGAGCCGCTGCAGACCGGCATCAAGGCGATCGACGCCATGATCCCGATCGGCCGTGGCCAGCGCCAGCTGATCATCGGCGACCGCCAGACCGGCAAGACCGCCATCGCGGTCGACACCATCCTGAACCAGAAGGCCAACTGGGAGTCCGGCGATCCGGAGAAGCAGGTCCGCTGCGTCTACGTCGCCGTCGGCCAGAAGGCCTCCACCATCGCCGGTGTGCGCGCCACCCTCGAGGAGCAGGGCGCGCTGGAGTACACCACCATCGTGGCGTCCCCGGCCTCCGACCCGGCGGGCTTCAAGTACCTGGCCCCGTACGCCGGCTCGGCCATCGGCCAGCACTGGATGTACGGCGGCAAGCACGTCCTGATCATCTTCGACGACCTGTCGAAGCAGGCCGAGGCCTACCGCGCCGTCTCCCTCCTCCTCCGTCGTCCCCCGGGACGCGAGGCCTACCCGGGCGACGTGTTCTACCTGCACTCCCGGCTGCTCGAGCGCTGCGCGAAGCTGTCCGACGAGATGGGCGCCGGCTCCATGACCGGCCTGCCGATCATCGAGACCAAGGCGAACGACGTGTCGGCCTACATCCCGACCAACGTCATCTCCATCACCGACGGGCAGATCTTCCTGCAGTCGGACCTGTTCAACGCGAACCAGCGTCCGGCCGTGGACGTCGGCATCTCCGTGTCCCGCGTGGGCGGTGCCGCCCAGGTGAAGGCCATGAAGAAGGTCTCCGGCACCCTGAAGCTGGACCTGGCCCAGTACCGCGACATGCAGGCGTTCTCCATGTTCGCCTCTGACCTGGACCCGGCCACCCGCCGCCAGCTCGCCCGCGGTGAGCGCCTCATGGAGCTCCTGAAGCAGCCGCAGTACATGCCGTACCCGGTCGAGGAGCAGGTCGTGTCGATCTGGGCCGGTTCCAAGGGCCACCTCGACGAGGTGGCCGTGGACGACGTCCTCCGCTTCGAGCGTGAGTTCATCGACCACCTGCGCCGCAAGGACGTGGCGCTCGGTGCGATCGGCTCTACCGGCAAGCTCGAGGACGACACCCTCGAGGTCCTGACCTCGGAGATCGAGGAGTTCAAGAAGAACTTCGAGCCCTCGGGCAAGGACGGCGTCGCCGCCGGCAACGAGGAGCACCAGGCGATCGACGAGGATCAGGTCGCGCAGGAGCAGATCACCAAGCAGAAGCGCTGACCGCAGAGGATCAGTGAGCGGCCCGGCGTCATGCCGGCGCCGGGCCGCCGCCCCTCCGCCAGGAAAGGACCATCATGGGAGCCCAGATCCGGGTCTACCGTCAGAAGATCGCATCGACCTCGTCGATGAAGAAGATCTTCAAGGCGATGGAACTGATCGCCACGTCCCGCATCACGAAGGCACGCGAGCGGGTCAACCAGTCGCTGCCGTACGCGAACGCGATCACGCGCGCCGTCTCCGCAGTCTCGTCCCAGCACGACATCGACCACGTGCTGACCACCGAGCCGGAGAACCCGACCCGGGCCGCCGTGCTGATCATGTCCTCCGACCGGGGCCTGGCCGGCGCCTACTCGGCGAACGTCCTGCGCAAGTCGGAGGAGCTCATCCAGCGCCTCACCGACGAGGGCAAGGAGATCGACCTCTACGTGCTCGGCCGCAAGGCCCAGGGATACCTGGACTTCCGCAGCCGCGAGTACGTCAAGGTGTGGACCGGCCAGACCGACGCCCCGGTCGCCGAGCGCGCCAAGGAGATCGGCGAGACGCTCGTCGACGCGTTCCTCAAGGACACCGCCGCCGGCGGCGTGGACGAGATCCACGTGGTCTTCACCGAGTTCGTCTCGCTCGTCAAGCAGAATCCGTCGGTCGTGCGCCTGCTTCCCCTCGAGGTCGTCGAGGAGCAGGTCACCGACCCGGACGACGTCCTGCCGCTGTACGAGTACGAGCCGGACGCGGAGCAGGTCCTGGACGCCCTCCTGCCGAAGTACATCGAGTCCCGCATCTTCAACGCGATGCTGCAGGCGGCCGCCTCCGAGCTGGCCAACCGCCAGCGCGCGATGAAGTCGGCGGGCGACAACGCCACGAACCTCATCAAGGACTACACGCTCCTGATGAACAACGCTCGACAGGCGGAGATCACGCAGGAGCTCACCGAGCTCATCGCCGGTGCAGACGCGCTCAACAACTCCTGAGCGCAGACGCCATCCGACCCGCCATCCACACACGATAAGAAGTGAGAGAGATGACTGCCACCATCAACGATCAGGGCACCGGGGCCTCCACCGGCGGTGCCA
>NZ_BCSN01000008.1 GCF_001570885.1 Micrococcus lylae NBRC 15355
GGAGGCGGAACGGGCCCGGAACCTGGCCGGACTGGTCACGGGGCTCCCGGGGGAGGACGTGGACGCCAAGCGCTTCGACCTGCTGATTGTGCGCCGCCAGCTCGCACAGCTGACGGGCGACGCCGGCACGGCCGAGCGCATCCGGTCCACCGTGCAGTCCCTGGCCGAGAACCTGCTCTCCAAGGACGCGATCCCCTCGGTGCGGGAACAGCTCGTGCTCCTGGAGGCGGTGGCCGGTGACGAATGGTGGGAGGACGTCACCCTGGGCATGCTCGAACACGCCCGGAAGAAGCTGCGCGGGCTCATCCAGTTCATCGAGAAGACACGGCGCTCCCTCGTGTACACGGACTTCGCCGACACCCTCACGGAGATGGAGCACGTGGAGATCCAGGCGGCGACGCCCGGCGTGGACGTCGCACGGTTCTGGGCGAAGGTCACGGAGCCGCTGCGCCGCGACGAGGACACCCTCGCCCTGCAGAAGCTGCGCCGAGGGGAACAGCTGACCGAACTGGACCTGGACTCCTTGGAGGACCTGCTCCGCCGTCACGGGGCCGACGACACCCTGCTCCAGGAGGCGAAGTCCGAGGCCGAGGGGCAGCTGGGCCTGTTCGTGCGGAAGTTGGTGGGCCTGGACCGCAGCGCCGCGCAGGGCGTGGTCGCGGACTTCCACCAGGGCCAGACCCTCACGCAGACGCAGATCCGGTTCCTCGGCCACGTGGTGGAGGAGCTGACCGCCAACGGGGTGATGGACGCCGGGCGGCTCTTTGAGTCCCCCTACACGGACGACGTGGCCGACGGCCCCCTAGGGCTGTTCGAGGAGGCCCAGGTCTTCGCGTTGCGCGACCGCTTGGAACAGGTGCGCCAGGCCGCGATGGTGGGCGGGCCGTCCGGTGATGCCGCTCAGGAGAACGTGGTCGCCTGACCTGCCCCCCTGGCACCCGCGCCAGCCCCGCCTTCCGCGCTCAGGCCAGCAGCGATGCGTCCGTCCGGTGCCGGCTGACGATCGTGTGGATCAGCCGGGCCGCGGCCTTCGCCGTGCGGCCGTCCACGTCCAGGGCGGGGTTGAGCTCCACGACGTCGGCCAGGGCCAGCTTCCCGGACTGGGTGGCCTCCAGCGTGCACGCGTGGATCACCTCGTACGGCACACCGAAGCCGGCCGGTGCGCTCACCCCCGGGGCGACGGCAGCCGGCAGCACATCCAGGTCGATCGTCAGGTAGAGCACGTCCACCGCGTCGATGAACGAGCGCACCCAGCGGCGGACGCCGGTGGCGTCGGCGGTCTGGGCCTGCTCGTCGGTCACCCACGTGACCCCGTGCTCGCGCGCGGTGTCGAACAGGACACGGGTGTTGTTGGCCTCGCTGATGCCCACCACCGCGTAGGAGAGCTGATGCTCCGCCGCCTCGGCGTCCCGCAGCGCCTGCAGGAACGGGGTGCCGGAGCTGGGCCGCGGCGCCTCGCGCAGGTCGAAGTGCGCGTCCAGGTTGAGGATGCCCACGCGGGTGCCCGCACCCACGCGCGTGGACCCGGTCAGGCCCGTGATCGAGGCGTAGGCGGTCTCGTGTCCGCCGCCGAGCACCACGGCCAAATCGTGCGCGTTCAGCAGCCCGCTGACCACCGTGCCCAGCTCGGCCTGGCCCGCCTCGAGCTCGCCCGGGGCGTCGTCGTCGCCGCGGTCCACGGACACGTCGCCCGCGTCCACGAGCGCGCCCGTGCCCTCGAGGTACGCGAGCGAGGCGAGCGCGCCGCGCAGCGCCTCCGGGCCGTCCTCGGCGCCCACGCGGCCGTGGTTCCGGCGCACGCCCTCGTCCGAGGCGAAGCCGACGAGCGCCGTGGACCGCGCGCCCGACGTCGGGGCGCCGGCGCCGGGGTGGCGCTGCGTCGTCGTGGCCTCACCGCGGCCGTCGGCGGGGCGGACCACCTGGTGCCAGCGCAGGTGCTCGGGGGTCTCACCGTCGGTGCGGCCGGTCCAGGCGGGGGAGAGGGAGGAGGACGCAGAAGTCATGACTCCATCCCACGCCCCGGGACCCCTCGCGGGCAAGTCCGGGCCGCTCCGGCTCACCGGTCGATCGTCTGCCGCTTCGAGCTGATCACTCCGGTCACGAACCCGGCCAGGTTGAGGCCGCCGTGGAAGCGGGCGTGCTCGATCTTCACGCAGCGGTCCATCACGATGTCCAGGCCGAGCTCCTCGGCCAGGTGCGCGGCGTCCTCGTTCCAGATGCCCAGCTGCAGCCAGACGGTCCTCGCACCGGCGGCGTGGGCCTCGCGGACGATCTCCGGGGCGTCGGAGGCCTTGCGGAACACCTCCACGAGGTCCGGCTGCACGGGCAGGTCCGCCAGGGAGGCGTAGACCTCGTGGCCCAGGATCGTCTTCCCGGCCTCGGCCAGCACCGGGTTCACGAAGTACACGTCGAACGTCGTGGAGCTCAACAGGTAGGTGGCCACGAAGTACGAGGCGCGCGCGGGCTTGTCCGAGGCGCCCACGATCGCGATGCTGCGCGTACGGCGCAGGATCGCCAGCCGTTCCGGGGCCGTGGGGCCGGTCCAAGTGCGTTCGGGGATGACGGTGCTCATCTCAGGCCTCCTTCTTCAGTGCCGTTGCCGGCGGTCTTCTCCGGCTTCCCGACGACGGCCGCGTCCGTTCCCGGAGCCGGCTCGCCGTCGCGTGTGGTGCCGGTGGCGGCGGTGAGCGCCTGGTCCAGGTCCCAGAGGATGTCCTCGACGTCCTCGATGCCCACCGAGAGGCGGATGAGGTCCTCGGGGACGCCGCCGGCGATCAGCTGCTCGGCGGTGAGCTGCTGGTGGGTGGTGGAGGCCGGGTGCAGCACGAGGGTCTTGGCGTCGCCGATGTTGGCCAGGTGGCTGGCCAGCTGCAGGTTCGCGATGAACTCCGCGCCGGCCTCGCGCCCGCCGCGGTGCTCGCCGCCGGCCACGCCGAAGCTGAACACCGAGCCGACGCCACGGGGCAGCAGCGTCCGGGCCCGTTCGTGGTGCGGGTGCGAGGGAAGACCGGCGTAGCGGACCCAGCTCACACGCGGGTCCTCGTCCAGCCAGGCGGCCACCTGCTGCGCGTTGGCCAGGTGGGCGTCCATGCGCTGGGCCAGGGTCTCCACACCGATCAGCAGCTGGAACGCCGACTGCGGGGCCAGGGACGGACCGAAGTCCCGCAGCTGCTCCGAGCGCAGCTTGGTGAGGAAGCCGTACTCACCGAAGTTCCCCCACCAGGAGACGTTCCCGTAGGAGGGAACCGGATCGGTCATCTGCGGGAACTTCCCGTTGTCCCACGGGAAGGCGCCGGACTCCACGACCACGCCGCCGAGGGTGGTGCCGTGGCCGCCCAGGAACTTGGTGGCCGAGTGGATGACGATGTCCGCTCCGTGCTCGATCGGCCGGATCAGGTACGGGGGAGTGAGGGTCGCGTCCACCACGAGCGGGATGCCGTGCCGGTGCGCGACCTCCGCCAGACCCGGCAGGTCCACGATGTCCCCGGAGGGGTTGGCGACGATCTCGGTGTAGACGGCCTTCGTGTTGGGCTGGAGGACGGCCTCGAAGTCCGCGGCCTCGGAGGAGTCCACGAAGGTGGTCTCCACACCGAAGCGGCGCAGCGAGACGTCCAGCTGGGTGACGGTGCCGCCGTAGAGCTTGGAGGAGGCCGCGATGTGGTCCCCGGCGCCGCAGAGGGCGGCGAAGGTGATGAACTCCGCGGCCATGCCGGAGGCGGTGGCCACCGCGCCGATGCCGCCCTCGAGCGTCGCGATGCGCTCCTCGAACGCCGCGACGGTCGGGTTGCCGATGCGCGAGTAGATGTTGCCGTACTTCTGCAGCGCGAACAGGTTCGCCGCGTCGTCCGCGGACTCGAACACGAAGGAGCTGCTCTGGTGGATCGGCACCGCACGGGAGCCGTGCACGGCGTCGGGGACGGCGCCGGCGTGCAGCGCCTTCGTGCGGAACCCGAACTCGTGCGGGGCGGGGCGGGGGTCTGCCACGGGGATCCTTCCGGTCGTCGGCCACAGGCACGGGCGACGGACGCGCGGCGGGGAGGCGGCCGTCGTCGTGGTGTCCATGGTGCGCCCGGCCCAGGGGGCTCGGCAGGCCGGAAGGTCGTGCGAGGTCACGCAGGGGCGGCCGGGCCCCGCAGCCTGCGCGGCTGCGGGGCCCGGGAGGGGGTCCTGGACAGGCGGACGCCCCGGTGCCGACCGCGCGAGGGGGTACGCATGGTGGTCGACGCCGGGGCGTCCGCTTTTCAGTTGTCCATCATCACTCGCACCTTGATGAGGCGTCTACGACGCTAGGCGGTCACCCTTGAGGCTCTCGCAAACGAGCCTGGTCATTGCCTGGCGGTCCGGATGTCGAGTGATCTGCGTCTCAATTGTTGGAACCGCTCAGCCGGGCCAGGCAGTGATCCAGAGGACCGCCGGCAGGCCGACGGCGAACACCAGGACGAAGCCCCGGTAGAGGCGCCGACCGCCCGGAGAGCCGATGTTCACGGTGGTCCCCACTCCGTAGCCCTCGCGCTTGTTCACCACGATGTTCGGCTCATCCGGGTCGTTCATCATGCCGGTGGCGGTCCAGCGTTCCTCCTCCGCCCGCTCCTGGGCAGACGCATGGTGCCCCAGCTCGGTGGCGACGTCCTCGGACCAGCGGCGCCAGTGCCGCATGGACAGGGACAGGGCCGCGAACACGCCCACCATGACCACGGTGAAGACCAGGGGCATCAGCCACCAGGGCAGCCCGGCGGTGCGTCCGAGCAGGACGTGCACGGTGGTCGGGGCCGCGGCGAGCAGTATCAGCAGGCTGATCCAGCCCAGCGCGGAGACCATGCCGAAGTGCAGGCCGTGGCCGCGTACGCGCGCCCAGCCGGAGCGGTCCTGCGGGGTGGTGGACAGGGACGGGGCGAGGGCTGCGACGGCGGCCAGGGCGGCGGCGCTGCCCAGGCCGATGAGCGCTCCCTGGGCCACAGCGCCGAAGGACGTGCCCGCCCAGGCGTCCGGGGACCCGCTCGGGCCCCAGTGCGTCGGGATCTGCTCCGGCAGGCCCGGCAGGGCGAGGAACACCCACGCGACGAGGGCGAGGCCCAGGGCGGCGGTGACGACGAACGGCAGCCACGCCTTCGGCCTGGCCCTGCGGACGAGGCGACGCTCCTGCCTCTGGAGGCGGCCGTCGTCGGGGGAGCCGGGGGCGTGCGGCGGCTGGTGGGTCATCGGTAGAAGTCTCCCCTCGGGGCCGCGGCGCTGCGGCCGGATCTCATCGGGGCCTGGTCTCAACGGGCTGGTGGCCTACGAGTCTATCGAGGGGGGTCCATGAGGGCTGCGGAAGTTCCGCGCCTGTAGAGGTGCGGGGCCCGCAGAGGTGCCGCGCCTGCAGGGCGCGGTGCCTGCGCGCGGCCCGGCCCCGGACGTGCAGAGCCCCGGGCTCGGTCGCGTGAGGGGGACGCGTTGATGATCGAGGCCCGGGGCTTCTGCTGTTCAGTTGTGATTCATCACTCGCACCTTGATGAGGCGTGTTCCACGCTAGGGGGCGGCCCTGACCGGAGGCGCAGACGCCGCTGGGCGTTCTCTGGCCGTTGCGTTGCGCTTCGATCACATCGTGACGTGCGCCACGATCGGCTCGTGGCCACTGGGCTGTGCGGAGTGTCAGGCCGCGTCAGTGGGCGTCTGCGGCCTCGTTCGAGGAGCGCTTCACGAACCAGACGGCCACCACGTTGAGGCTGAACACGCAGGCGCCCGCCAGCAGGGCCAGGTGCACACCGTCCATGGTGGCGGCGACCTGGTCCGAGCCGCGGGCGGCGGACCCGGCCGTGCCCACGGTCAGCAGGGTGATGAACAGAGCGGTGCCGGCGGCCGCCGCCACCTGCTGGAGGGTGGACAGCAGCGCCGAACCGTGCGCGTAGAGGCGGCGTGGCAGAGAGGACAGGGCGGTGGTCATCAGCGGGGAGAACATCATGGACAGGCCCACGCTCATGACGATGTGCAGGGTGATCACGAACGCCGCCGTGGACTGCGGGGAGAGGAACGTGTAGCCCCAGAGCGCACCGGCGGCCAGCAGCGAGCCCGGGATGAGCAGGGGACGGGGCCCCACCCGGTCGTAGAGGTTGCCGACCACGTAGCCGAGGACGGCCATCGCGGCACCGCCGGGCAGCAGGGCCAGGCCGGATTCCTGAGTGGTCCAGCCGAGGACCTGCTGGAAGTACATCGGCAGCAGGATGATGACGCCGAACAGGGACATCATCGTCACGAGCATGCAGCACAGGGCCGTGGCATAGGTGGGCCGGGCGAGCGTGCGCAGGTCCAGCAGGGCGTCGTCCCCGAGGCGCACCTGCCGGTAGGCGAAGAACGCGAGGAACACGGCGCCGGCGGCGAGCGGGATCCATGGGGCGACCGGCGCGTGACCGCCGGCGGCCTCGCCGATGCTGGACAGGCCGAAGATCAGGCCGCCGAAGCCGAGCGCGCACAGCACGCCGGAGAAGCCGTCCAGGCGGATCTTCTCCGGCTCCGTGACGTTGCGGACCCACAGGGCGCCGGCCACCAGGGCGGCCAGGGCGATGGGGAACACGGCGCCGAACATCCAGCGCCACGTCAGGTGCTCCAGGATCACGCCGCCCACGGTGGGCCCGGCGGCCGGTGCGACTGCGATGACGATCGAGATGATGCCCATGACCCGGCCGCGACGGGAGACGGGGACCACGTTCAGCACGGTGGTCATCAGCAGCGGCATCATGATGGCCGTGCCGACGGCCTGGACGACGCGCCCGGCCAGCAGGACCGAGAACAGCGGGGCCAGGCCGGCCACCACGGTGCCGATCGTGAACGTGCTCATCGCGAAGACGAACACCTGCCGCACCGTGAACCGGTTCATCACCCACCCGGTGAACGGGATCACCACCGCCATGGTCAGCATGAAACCGGTGGACAGCCACTGTGCGGTGGCGGCGGAGACCGAGAACTCGGCCATCAGCCGCGGCAGTGCCACGGACATGATGGTCTCGTTGAGGATCACCACGAAGGCCGCGGACACGAGCAGGCCGATGAGGCGGCCGGTGCCGGGGGCGAGGGTGACGGGGACGGGGCCGGTGGGCAGGGAGTGGGCGGAGGACTGCGCGTCGGTGCCCGGCTGCGCCTGGCCGGCGGTCATGCGGCGACCCGCTGCTGAGGCAGGGCGGCCTGGAGGGTCTCGCCGGGGGCGCCGCCGGCATTCCAGGCGCGCACGAGTCCGGTCCGAGCGGTCATGGTCTGTTTCCCTTCCCGGTGGTTCACAGTGGGCGGTTGAAAGCCTCCGAGGATCTTAGTGGGGCACCGCCGCCTGGTGTCCGTTCGGCCGCACAGTGGATAAGGTGAGACAGACGTTTCGTATTCCCCGCCGATCCCCTGGAGGCAGCTTTCCGTGAAGAACGACGACGGCGCCCGCAACTCCGCCTCGACCGCCGCCCCCGCCGGGGGCGGCCGTCCGCCGCGACCGCAGACGGTGCTGGAGGTGGTCCGCACCGAGCAACTGACCCCCCACATGGTGCGCGTGGTGCTCGGCGGCGACGGGTTCGCCGCGTTCCACGAGCGCTGGGCCGCGAAGAGGGCGACCGACCAGTACATCAAGCTGCTGTTCGCCGATCCCGCGCTCAGGTTGGAACCGCCCTATGACATGGACGTGCTGCGGGAGCGGCTGGCCCCCGAGCAGATGCCCGTGCGCCGGACCTACACCGTCCGCGCGGTGGATGCACGGGCGCAGACGGTGGCCGTGGACTTCGTGGTGCACGGGGACGAGGGCCTGGCCGGCCCGTGGGCTGCGCAGGCGAAGCCGGGGGAGAAGGTCGCGTTCTTCGGGCCCGGCGGCGCCTACCGGCCGGACGAGGACGCGGACTGGCATGTGCTCGCCGGCGACGAGGCGGCACTGCCGGCTCTGGCCGCCGCGTGCGAGGACATGGCCGCACGGCTGCCGCAGGCGCGGGGCGTGGCACTGATCGAGGTGTCCGGAGAGCAGGACGAGCAGGAGTTCGCCGCGCCGGAGGGAGTCCAGGTCCGCTGGCTGCACCGCGGCGGGGACTTCAGCCCGCAGACCGCGCTCTGGGTGGACGCGCTCGAGGAGCTCGAGTTCGGGCCGGGCCGCGTGCAGGCGTTCGTCCACGGTGAGCGCGAGCAGGTGAAGCGGGCCCGGAGGCACCTGACCGACGTGCGTGGGCTGGACCGCAGGCAACTGTCCGTCTCCGCATACTGGGCCCACGGCCGTGCGGAGGAGGCGTTCCAGGCGGAGAAGCGCGAGCCGATCGGCAAGATCTTCGACGACGACTGACCCGCTGCCCCGTTCTCCCGTCCCCATCCCTGGTCTCACGCCCCCATCCCTGGCGTTTCTCCGCTCCGCCCACCCCTGGCGTTTCTCCGCTCCGCCCACCCCTGGCGTTTCTCCCCTCCGCCCACCCCTGGCGTTTTCGCTCGTGAAACGGGAAGGGGGCGCCTCCCACTTCACTAGCGAAGACGCTGCGGGGAGGGGTGGGGGCGTCTGGCCGGGGAAGGGTGGAGGCGTCCGGCCACGGTGCCGGTCCACGTTCGTCAGGGGTGGACGCGGGTGGAATCCGTTGTGATTTTATGGGGGAGCATAGAGTTCGGAGGCGGGCGTCCGGCCTTCCTCCACGATCATTGACGAGGGGACCGACCATGAAGAACCGTGTGTCCATCGCCGCCGGCATGTTCGCCGCCGGTAGCCTGCTGCTCACCGCCTGCGGCTCCGCGCCCACCCTGGATGAGGCCTGGCCGGAGGTTCGCAAGAACTTCGAGGAGGCCGAGAGCCTGCGTATCAACATGGAGGCTACCGGTGAGGAGGACGACAGCACGGGCACCGTCGACCTGGCCGGCGCCACGGACGACTCCCACATGAAGGGCACCATGAACATCCCCATGGGCGGAGACCCCGTGAACATGGAGGTCATGAGGCTGGACGGGGATGCGTACCTGAAGGTGAAGTCCGACGGCGAGGACAATGCCTTCACCGAGATGCTCGGCGACAAGTGGCTCAAGATGTCCGCCTCGGAGGCCGAGGGCATGGGCGAGTTCGCGATGTCCTCCTTGGTGGACCAGATGGTGGAGGACATGCCGAAGAGCGATCACTTCGACGGCCACGACATCGAGGCCGAAGAGGTCGAGATCGACGGTGAGAAGTACGACAAGTACGTGATCCCTGAGGATCTCCTTGAGAGCGAGGACGCCGGGGACGTCTACTACGTGGACCGTGATGACAACACGCTGTTCCGGGTGGAGGGCACGAAGACCGAGGACGGCGGCCAGGAAGCCGTCGTGACGTTCACCGACTGGAACGAGGTGGAGGCTCCGGAGGCGCCGGCAGAGGACGAGGTCGTCGACCAGTCCGATCTCATGAACCCCTGACACCCACCCGTGAGGGGAGGCCGGACGTTTCCGGCGCCTGTCTCCGGCGCCCCGCCGGACTCCCCACTCGTTTTCGCTCGCGAAACGGGAGGCGACGCCTCCCGTTTCGCGAGCGAAAACGTCTGGGGCGGGGGCGGAGGTCGTCAGAACCTCACCGGCGGGCGGCGACCGCCTTCTCGATCTCCGCCACGCACGGCTCGTTCTGCAGGCTCGTGGTGTCCCCGAGGGCGTCACCGGTGAACAGCTGCGTGAGCAGTCTCCGCATGATCTTGCCGGACCGGGTCTTCGGCACGTCCGGCACGAACACCACGTGCGCCGGCTTCGCCACCGGGCCGATCACCCGCGCCACGTGCCGCCGCAGCTGCTCGGCCTGCTCCGCGGTCTCCTCCGGGCGGCCGGCCACGGCGAACCGCTCGTGCGCCACCACGAAGGCCACCGCCGCATGCCCGGTCTTCGGATCCGGGACCGGGCACACCCCGGCCTCGATCACCTCCGGGTGTGCCACCAGCGCCGACTCGATCTCGATGGTGGACAGTCGGTGACCGGAGACGTTGATGACGTCGTCGATGCGCCCGAGGATCCACACGTCCGAGTCATCGTCCCGCTTGGCGCCGTCCCCGGCGAGGAACCAGCCCTGCCGCGCGTAGTCGGCCCAGTAGGAGTCGTAGAACCGCTGCGGGTTCCCCCACACGGTGCGGGCCATGGACGGGGAGGTCCGGGTGACCACGATCTTCCCCTGCAGGTGGGCGCCGACTGAGGTGCCGTCGTCGTCCACCACGTCCACGTCCACACCCGGCAGCGGGCGGGACCCGCAGCCGGGCTTGAAGACGGTGTCGGTCGGGCGCGGAGAGAGCACGGTGGAGCCGGTCTCGGACTGCCACCAGGTGTCCACCATCGGCACGCCGACGGAGCCGTCGCGGGGCACCGGCGCCCTACCCGCCGCGGCGGCCTGACCGTCCAGCCGGTCCAGCGCGTCCCGGCCGATCTGCGTGCGCGCCCACACCCAGGCCTCCGGGTTCACCGCCTCGCCGACGGTGCCGATCAGGCGGATCGAGGACAGGTCGTACTCCGCGGGCACGCCGTCCGGGTGCCAGCCCATCAGCGATCGGATCAGTGTGGGAGCCGTGTAGTAGCTGGTCACCCCGTAGCGCTGGATGACCTCGAAGTGCCGGCCCGGGTGCGGGGCGTTCGGCACGCCCTCGTAGATGACCTGGGTGACGCCGTTGCTCAGCGGCCCGTAGATCTCATAGGTGTGGGCGGTGACCCAGGCCAGGTCCGCGGTGCACCAGTGGACGTCGTCGTCGCGCCGTGCCGGGTCCGGGTGGGAGAACAGGAAGTCGTGCGTCCACGAGGCCGCGGCGAGGTACCCGCCGGAGGTGTGCACGAGCCCCTTCGGCTGCCCCGTGGTGCCGGAGGTGTACATGATGAACAGCGGGTGCTCTGCGTCGAAGGCGCGCGGGGTGTGGGTGTCCGGCTGGCGGTCCACGACGTCGTGCCACCACAGGTCCCGGCCCTCGGTCCACGGGATGTCCCGGTGGCCGGTGCGGTCCAGGACGAGGACGTGCTCGATCGCGTTGTCCCCGGACACGGCCTCGTCCGCGTTGGCCTTCACCGGCACGGCCGTGCCCCGGCGGAACTGGCCGTCCGTGGTGACCAGCAGCTTCGCCCCGGTGTCCTCGACGCGGAACCGCAGCGCCTCCGCCGAGAACCCGCCGAACACGAGCGAGTGCACGGCGCCGATCCGCGCGCACGCCAGCGTGATGACGATCGTCTCCACGAGCACGGGCAGGTACACGACGACGCGGTCGCCCGCCTCGATGCCCAGCTCCTCGAGGGCGTTCGCGGCCTGGGCGACCTCGCGCTGCAGCTGCGCGTAGGTGACGGCGCGGCGGTCGCCGGGCTCGCCCTCGAAGTACAGCGCCACCTTCTCCCCACGCCCGGCCTCCACGTGCCGGTCCACGCAGTTGTACGCCACGTTGAGCCGCCCGTCCGCGTACCAGCGGATCTGCGGGGCGGCCCCGGCGGCCGCGTCCGTGGGGACCGTGTCCGTCACCTGGGTGAAGTCCGTGTCCCAGGTCAGCCGGCGGCCCACCGCCTCCCAGAGGGCGAGTCGGTCGGATTCGGCGACGACGGCGCCGTCGCCCCGACCTCCATGGGCCCGTCCCGCGGGCCGTCCCGGGTGGATGTCCGGGTCCGCTGCGTCCACCAGGGACTGCGGCAGCGGACCGGGCAGCGTGGCCAGGGCGGCGGCGGGGACGCCGTCGTTCGGGCCGCGGACGGGATCCGGCGCGGGGAGGGCCGTCTCGGCGACGGTCGCGGCGGTGCCGGCTGCGGACACGGGCATGGGGTGTCTCCTTCCATCGGTCCTGGCGGGAGCACCCGCAGCCCGCGGGGAGGCGGACCCGGGTTGCTGCGGCGTCGAAGAGCCAGGTCTCTGGTGCCGCTCCGGATGGTGCGCGCGTCCACGGTAGGCCCGCGGTGTGCCGCAGACGCGGTGCCGGTCCGGCTGGTGGGCGTGGACGCGTTGCGCCAGGTCATCTGGGCGGCGCCGACGGACGACGCCCGTCCGGCGAGGGTGTCCATGACGGACGTGAGGCGGCTGCCTTCCGTGGCCGGGCGGGGCCGTGCTGTGCTGTGGCCGACCCATCCAGAGCGGCCGAGAGATCCGGATCGACGACGCCGCAGCAACCCCCTCATCCCTGCCCGGCAGGGTCGGGACGGTGCTACCGCCGGGACCGATGGAAAGGAGCCCGCGCATGTCTGCGCCCCTCACCGCACCCCACGACCCGACCGTGAACGCGGTCCCCACCCGTCCGCCGCTGGCCGTCACCCCGGACGTCCCGGACACCGACGACCTCGCTCGACTGCGGCAGCGGTTCGCCCCGATCTTCGAGCGCATCGCCGCCGGCGCCGCCGAGCGGGACGTGAACCGCACCCTGCCGTACGAGCAGATCCGCGAGCTCAACGCCGCCGGCTTCGCCACCCTGCGCGTTCCCCGCTCCCACGGGGGACCGGAGGTGAGCGTGCGGACGCTGACCGCCCTGCTGGTGGAGCTGGCGGCCGCCGACTCGAACGTGGCCCACCAGTACCGCTCCCACTACGGGTTCCTGGAGTCCCTGCGCCACAAATCGTCCGCCCAGCAGGAGCGCTGGTACCGGTTGATCCTCGAGGGAGCCACCGTGGGCAACGCATCCACGGAGACCTCGGGCAACGCACTGGGCACCCTCAACACCCGGCTCGAGCCCCGTCCGGGCGGCGGCGCGGTCCTCACCGGGCGCAAGGGCTACGCCACCGCGTCCCTGTTCTCCACCCACACCCGGGTCTCCGCGGCCATCACCGACGAGGACGGCAGGACGACGCCGGGCCGCTGCTTCGCCGTGGTGCCCGTCGATCACGAGGGCGTCGAGCTCTACGACGACTGGGACGGCTTCGGGCAGCGCCTCACCGCCACCGGCACCGCCGTGTTCACGTCCGTCCCCGTGGACGGCGCCGACCTCTTCGACCGTCAGGCCGGCACGGCCGAGGCCGTGATCGAGGCCGCCTACTTCCAGCAGTTCCTGCTGGCGGTCCTGGCCGGCATCGCCACCGGCGCCCGGGACACCGCCGCCGAACTGGTGCGCGCCCGCACCCGCACCTTCAACACCGGCTCCGGCGCGCTCTACCGCGAGGACCCGCTGATCCAGGAGGCCGTCGGACGGATCGCCGCCACCGCCTTCTCCGTGACCGCCGCCGTGCTGCACGCCGCCGACGCCCTGGACGCGGCCATCGCCGCGGTCGACGCCGCCGCCGAGGGCGAGGACCTGGCCCTGGAGGTCTACGCGGCCGAGCTGGCCGTGGAACAGGCCCAGGTGACCGTCCCCGAGGCCGCGATCCGTGCCGCCTCCGAGCTGTTCCACGCCGGCGGCGCCTCCAACACCCGCTCCGGCAAGGCCCTCGACCGGTTCTGGCGCAACGCCCAGACCGTGGCCACCCACAACCCCATCCCGTTCCGCGCCCGCTCTGTGGGCGACTGGTTCGTCAACGGCACCCTGCCCGAGGGGCTGAACGCCATCGGCGACGCCGCCGGCGCGCCGAAGCACTCCGAGCAGGGCGGCGCCCCGTCGGCGTCCGGGGCCGAGGCCGGCCCGGCGGTGGGCACTGCGCCGAAGGGAGGGGCACGATGAGCACCGCCTCGTTCCGCCTCTGCGCCTTCGAGATGATGACACCGGTGCATCAGTCTCCGGGGCTGTGGCGCCACCCGGACTCCCGCATCGCGGAGTTCGACAGGCTCTCCTACTGGGCCGACCTCGCCCGCACGGCGGAGGACGGCGGCTTCTCCGCGATCTTCCTCGCGGACATCCTCGGCCTCTACGACGTCTACGGCGCAGGCGTGGAGGCCACCGTCCGCGGCGGCGTGCAGTGGCCGCTGCTGGACCCGTTCACCGCGGTCTCCGCCATGGCCGCGGCGACGGACCGAGTGGGCTTCGGCGTCACCGCCTCGGTCACCTACGAGCAGCCCTATCTGCTGGCCCGCACCCTGGCCTCGCTGGACCACTTCACGCACGGCCGGATCGGCTGGAACATCGTCACCAGCTACCAGGACTCCGCCGCGCGGAACCTCGGCCTCCAGGAGCAGATCCCACACGACGAGCGCTACGACCGCGCCGACGAGTACCTGGACGCGATCTACCGCCAGTTCGAGGGATCCGTGGAGCCCGGCGCGATCCTCGCTGACGCGGACGCCGGCGTCTTCGCCGACCCCGCCAGGGTCCACCCGGTCGGGGCCGACGGCCCCCACGTGAAGCTCCCCGGCGTCACCCTTGCCCACCCCGGCCCGCAGGGCACCCCGTTCCTGTTCCAGGCCGGCGGCTCCCCGCGCGGACGGCGCTTCGCCCAGGAGCACGCCGAGGCCGTCTTCTACATCGGCCCCACCACGTCGCATGTGCGCCGGTTCGTGGAGCAGACCCGCGCCGAGCTCGCCGAGGCCGGACGGCCCGCGGACGCCATCCAGGTGTTCGCCATGGTCACGGTGGTGGTGGACGAGACGGACGAGCAAGCCCGGCAGCGGCTTGAGGACTACCGCCGGTACGTGGACGTCGAGGGGGCGCTCGCGCTCTTCGGCGGCTGGACGGGCATGGACCTGTCCGGCCTGGACCCGGACGCCCCGCTGGAGCATGTGGAGAACGAGACCTCGCGGACGGCCTTGGCGGCCTTCACCACCCAGTCCCCGGACCGTGAGTGGACGGTGCGGGAGGTCGCGGAGTTCGTGAGCATCGGGGGCCGCGGCCCGGTGATCGTGGGTTCGCCGCAGACCGTGGCGGACGAGCTGCAGCGCTGGCAGGCCGAGACCGGGGTGGACGGGTTCAACGTCTGCGCCGCGGTCCGCCCGGCCGACCTCGAACGGTTCGCCGACCTGGTCACCCCGGAGCTGCGCCGCCGTGGTGTGCTCGCCGAGCCCGCTGCCGGCCGCACCCTGCGGGAGAACCTCACCGGTGCCGGCCCCCGGCTTCCCGAGGATCACCGCGGGGCAGGGTTCCGCCATGGCACCGACACCATCGTCACGGAGGTCGCCCCATGATCACCCTGCGCGACGTCACCACCGTCTTCAGCACCCCCACCGGTCCGTACACCGCCGTGGACGGGGCGCACCTCGAGATTCCGGCCGGCAGCATCCAGGGGATCATCGGATTCTCAGGGGCGGGCAAGTCCACGCTGCTGCGCAACATCAACCTCCTCGAGAGGCCCACGTCCGGGCAGGTGGTCGTCGGCGGCACCGATCTGACCGAGCTCTCCGTGGAGGAGCTGCGCCGGGCCCGGCACGGCATCGGGATGGTGTTCCAGAACTTCAACCTGGTCAACAACCTGACCGCCGCCAAGAACGTCGAGCTGTCCCTGAAGTTCGCGGGCGTCGCCGGGACCGAGCGCCGTCGTCGTGCCCTGGAGGCACTGGCGATCGTGGACTTGGCGGACAAGGCCGATTCCTATCCGGCGGCCCTCTCCGGCGGGCAGAAGCAGCGGGTGGCGATCGCCCGGGCGCTGGCCACCGAGCCGGCCGTGCTGTTGTGTGACGAACCGACCTCCGCCGTCGATCCCCGCACCACCACCTCCGTGCTGCAGTACCTCGCGGACATCAACCGGGACCTGGGCATCACTACCGTGATCGTCACGCATGAGATGAACGTGGTGCGGGCCCTGGCGGACCATGTGGCCGTCATGGAGGCCGGGCGAATCGTGGAGCGGTTCGCGCTCGCCGAGCTGGAGGCCGGCACGTTCACTCCGGCGACGGCGATCGGCGCCCACCTCGTGGCCGACGAGATCGTCCTGGACCGTCGTCGGACCCCTGTCGGTGCCGGGGTCACACCCGGTGAGGAGGCCCACCATGGCTGAGTTCCTCGACCGCCTCGTGGAGGTCGGCCCCGAGCTGGCGACCTCGCTCTGGCAGACCGTGCTGATGCTGCTGATCGCCATCCCGATCGCGGTTGGGCTCGGCACCCCGCTGGGGATCTGGCTGCACACCCACGGTCCGCGCGGCCTGCAGCACACGCCCCGGATCCACCGGATCGTCGACGCGATCGTGAACGTGGTCCGTTCCTTCCCGTTCCTGATCCTGCTGATCGCGATCATCCCGTTCACCCGGTTCGTGGTCGGCACCACGATCGGCACGGCCGCGGTGATCGTGCCGCTGACCATCAACGCGATCCCGTACTTCGCGCGCTTCGTGGAGCAGAATCTCGGCCAGCTCGACCCCGGCGTGGTCGAGGCGGCTCGGGCCATGGGAGCCACACGCGGTCAGATCATCCGCGACGTCCTCCTCGTGGACGCGAAGCCCGCGATCGTCGGCTCCGCCACGATCATGACCGTCTCCTTCATCTCCTACTCGGCCATGGCCGGGCTGGTGGGCGGCGGCGGGATCGGCGACTTCGCCATCCGCTACGGCTACTACCGCTACGAGCTGCCCCTGATGGTGGTGGCGATCGTGCTGATGATCGCCCTGGTGGCCGTGGTGCAGACCGGCGGTGCCCGCTGGGCCCGTGCCCTGGACAAGCGGAGGTGAGGGGCATGGCGCATCACAGCACGACGCCGGTCACCCGCCGCGGTCTGCTCAGGACCGGTGCGCTGGTGGTCGGCGGGATCGGCGCCGGTGGAGTCCTGAGCGGCTGCGGTGCCGTCGAGATGGTCTCCGGGACGACGGGCACCGTGCCGCCCCGGGACCCGGCGGACCGCACGCTGCGGATCATCGTGACCGAGTCCGAGCCCTACCAGGAGCCCACAAAGATCGCCCAGAAGCTGCTCGCGGCACAGGGGTGGGAGCTCAAGCCGACCTACGTCACGGACATCATCCAGCCGAACCAGGCCGTGGACGAGGGTGCTTTCGACGTGAACTTCTTCCAGCATGTGGCCTACCTGAAGCAGTTCAACAAGGACTACGACACGTCCGTGGTCCCGCTGTTCTACGTGTACGCACTGCCGGGCGGGCTCTACTCGGACAGGCACGCGAGCATCGAGGACATCCCCGAGGGGGCGACTGTGGCACTGCCTGTGGACCCGTCGAACAACGGCCGGGCGATCCTGCTGCTGCGGGAGGCCGGGCTGATCACCCTTCGGCGGGAGCCGGAGTCCGTCATCGAGGTCTCGCAGTCGTTGATCGCACAGAACCCTCGGAACCTGCGGCTCGTTGAGCTCGACCAGCAGGCGTTGCTCAACACGCGCCAGGACGTGGACCTCGGGTTCCTCTCGCTGCGCAACGCCGCTGTGTTGGGGCTGACGCGCGAGGACGCGCTCGTCTTCGAGGACGGCGAATCGGAGCGGCCGTTCCGGATCCTCGTGGGGACGAGGCCCGAGTTCGCGGGGACCGAGGCGGCGCGGATGCTGCGCGAGGCCTACCAGTCGGCGGAGGTGCGGCAGTGGTTCGCGGGCTACCAGGGCGGGACCCTGCCCCTGCCGTGGGACGCCGACGCCGAGAAGGACTACGCGCAGGTGTGAGCCCGGTGGGCGTCCCAAGGACCGCGACCTGCCCGAGCGGTCCGGACGCCCGCGCCGAACGCCCGCCCCGGGACCCTGGACCCCAGCGCCTTCGGACCCAGCGCCTTCGGACCCAGCGCCTTCGATCCGAAGCGGAGACCGCGCCGCGTACTCTCCTTCGGATCGAGGGCGCTGTCTTCTCGGGGACCCGCGAATCCGGGGTGCTCGATCCGTTCCGGAGCACGCCAGAAGCGCTCCGGAACGGATCGAGGGGAGGGGCTTTCGGTGCGCACCGTGAGACGCACGGTGCGCACCCCGCCCGAGCGGCCGTCGTCGTGTCAGCATGGATGCCATGAGCAGCACCTACACCGACCTCGCCGACCGCTTCGCCGACCTCTTCGCCGCGGTGGGGAAGGGCGACCGGGCGCGTGAGGCCGGCCGGCACCTGCCGTTCGCGGTGCAGCAGCAGCTGCGGGAGGCTGGGCTCGGGATGGTCTCCGTCGCCGCGGAGGCCGGCGGCGAGGGGGCAGGGCACGAGGACGTGCTGCGCCTGCTCATGGACCTGGCCGCCCAGGACGTGAACACCGCCCATCTGTGGCGCTCGCACCTGGTGTTCGTGGCCGCCGTGGACGACCAGCCTGCGAGGACCCGACGCCGCTGGCTCAGGCACCTGGCCTCCGGAGAGTGGGGCGGCTCCGCGCTCGCCGAGCGCTCCGGCGCCGCCCCGGGGAAGGCCGCCACCACCGCCACGAAGGACGAGGGCGGCACCTGGGTGGTCACGGGTGAGAAGTACTACGCCACGGGCACCGCCTTCGCCACGTGGACCATCGTCACGGTCGGCATGGAGGGTGCGGACCTGGTGTCCCGCCGCAACTCCAAGCGCGCCGGCGGCGTGGTCCGGGAGCCCGAGCGTGCCGTGGCCGTGGTCCGCGTCCGCCAGCCACGGGTGCGCATCAAGGACGACTGGGACGGCTTCGGCCAGCGCATGACCGCCACCGGCTCGGTGCTGCTGGACGGCGCCGCCGCCGAGGACCTGCTGGAGATCCCGCGCCCCCACGGCCCGGTCCCGGTGCTGGAGGAGGCATCCCTGCTGGCGCTGCAGGTGGGCGTCGCCCGGGCCGCGCTCGCCGAGGGCGTGGACCTGCTGCGCCGGCGCCGTCGCACCTTCAACACCGGCACCGCCGAGCGCCCGCAGCAGGACCCGCAGCTGCTGGAGATCGTCGGGCGCATGGCCGGGCAGGTCTCGGCCGCCGAGGAGATGGTCCGCGTGGTGGGCCGGGCCATGGACGTCGCCGCCGGCCTGGAGGCGGGCGGGAACCACGACGACGGCAGCCTCGCCTCCGCCTGGGACGACGCCATGATCGCCGCCTACCGTGCCCAGGCGGTGGTGCCGCAGTTCGTGCTCGATGTCTGCACGCACATCTTCGACACCCTCGGAGCGTCGTCGACGTCCACTGTCCTGCAGCTGGACCGCCACTGGCGCAATGCCCGCACCATCGCCACCCATGACCCGGCCTCCTTCAAGGTCCGGATCGCCGGAGACCACCTGGTCAACGGCACCGTGCCGATCGCCTACACCTCCGCCGGGGACGTGCCGGACGAACGCTGAGGCGGGCGGGTCAGCAGGAAGAAGGCCGCCGCCGCGATCAGTGCCAGCGCCGGCCAGAGCACCAGGGGAGCGGCCAGGCCGGCGAGCTCGCCCAGCAGCCCTCCGCCGAGGGCGGCCACGGGCACGCACCCCATGGTCACCATGCGCCGTGCAGCAAAGGTGCGGCCGAGGGATGCCGGGGGCACCGTCTGTGCCGCAAAGGCGGCCCCGGCCACGTTGGTCACCGTCAGGGTGAGGGCCCACAGGGCGGCGAAGAGAGCCATGAGCACGCTCCCGGCCTCCGGACGCAGATACGCGGCCAGCGGCAGTGTGGCCACCCCGGCCTGGACCAGCGCCCCGAACGCGAACAGCCTCCGCGGTGCCACTGCCTCGGTGATCCGTGAGGCCACGGCGCTCGCCGCCAGCGCCGAGACGGCGGCCACCGTGCCCAGCAGGCCGAAGAACGCCGGCCCGAGGTCCAGGTGCCGCAGCACCAGCAGCGGCTCCACCGTGTCCCCGATCGCCAGGCCGATGTTGCCGGCGGTGACGAGCAGAGTGGTCGCCAGCAGCAGGCGGTTCCCGGCGATGATCCGGAATCCGTGCAGCAGGCCGGGCCTCGGTGCTTCTGGTGTGCAGCCCTCGCGCAGACCCTGGCCGTCGGTGTCTGGTCCGTCACCGGTCTCGACGTCGGCGTCTGCATCTGTGGCGACCACGTCGTCCGCCCCGCCGTCCGCGTCCTGGCGGCCGACACTGCTGACTCTGCGCACCAGCGCACGGACCCCGACCAGGGCGAGGACGAAGAGCCCGACAGCCACGCCCCACGGCACCCCCGGAGCGGACAGGGCGAGCAGGAGACCTGCGCCGCCCGGTGCCACGATCCCGGCGACAGCGTCTGCGGCCGCCATCCGCGAGACGAGGGCGGACACCTGATCCCGGCCGGTCACCTGCGGGACCACCGCAGTCTGCGCATTCTCGCTCGCCACCGTGCAGACGCCCAGCAGCGTGGCCAGCACCAGCACCGCCGCTGTGGACAGCACCCCGCTCACGTAGAGGCCGAGCATGGTCCCGGCCAGCACGGTCTTCGTCGCCAGTGAGGCGACGAGCATGCGGGCCGGTCCCCAGGCGTCGGTGGCGGCGCCGATCGGCACGGCGAGCAGCACGAAGGACAGTGAGCTGAGGGCGTTCAGCAGGCCGAGTTCGGCTGCGCCGAAGCCGAGCGAGGTGACCACGACGACCGCCAGCACAGTGTCCAGCAGCTGCACGCCGGCGGCATCGAGGCCGTTGGAGGCCAGAAGTCTGCGGCGAGTTCCGAGGTCGGCGGCGGCACGCCCGCCAGAGTGATGAGCAGGGGCAGGATGCGGCCCCGGCAGGGGAGGGGTGTTCATGGAAGAGCTCTCTATGGGATCCGGACACGGTCAAGACCCCTCGCACGGGGCGAGGGGGTGCGATCGCGTCGGATCAGGCGTGGAGCTTCATCACATGGAACATGGCCGTCACCCTACCGGACTGCGCTTCCGGCTCGCCGCCGTCGTCGAGCCAGAGACTTCGGTCCCTTCGCGGCATGCCGAAGTGACCACTTCCTCTGGTTCGGCCCGCCGCCGTCGCCGAGCCAGAGACTTCGGTCCCTTCGCGGCATGCCGAAGTGACCACTTCCTCTGGTTCGGCGCGATGGCCCCCCCCTGGTTCGGCCCGACGGCGACGTCACGAACCCGGCGCCGGAGGCACGCGAGGCGACGGCGCCGCCGTCGTGAAGCCTCTGCGGCAACCGACTACCGCAGCACACCGGCGGAGGCGTTGCATGGTCCCAGCCGCCCGGACTCGCACACCCCGCCGAGGCCGGTTCCCGCACCAGAAGCGCTGAAGGAGCACCCCATGAGCACTGCCGAGAAGGCCGGAGCCGCAGCATCCGCCGGACCGCACACGAACCGCGAGATCCTCTTCAACGCGTTCGACATGAACTGCGTGGCCCACCAGTCGCCCGGGCTGTGGCGGCACCCGGAGGACCGCGCCCGGGACTACAACACCCTCGGCTACTGGACGCACCTGGCGCAGACGCTGGAGAAGGGCCTGTTCGACGGGCTGTTCATCGCCGACGTCCTCGGCCCGTACTCCGTGTACGGAGGCACCTCCGAGGCCGCCGTCAGGACCGGGGCGCAGACCCCCGTGAACGATCCGTTCCTGCTCGTCTCCGCGATGGCCGCGGTCACCGAGCACCTCGGCTTCGGCGTCACCGCCGGCACCGCCTATGAGCACCCCTACCCATTCGCACGCCGCCTCGCCACGCTCGACCACCTCACGGGCGGCCGCGTGGGCTGGAACGTGGTCACCGGCTACCTGCCCTCCGCCGCCCAGAACATGGGCCAGGACGACCAGATGGAGCACGACGAACGGTACGACCACGCGGATGAGTACCTCGACGTCGTGTACAAGCTGCTCGAGAAGTCCTGGGAGGAGGACGCCGTCGTCTATGACAAGGCCTCCGGTGTGTTCGCGGACCCGGCCAAGGTCCACGACATCGCCCACGAGGGCACGTGGTTCAAGGTCCCCGGCCACGCCGTCACCGAGCCGTCCGTGCAGCGCACCCCCGTGATCTACCAGGCCGGCGCCTCCACACGCGGCCGCGCCTTCGCCGGCAAGCACGCCGAGGCCGTGTTCATCAACTCCCCCACGAAGGAGCTGGCGGCGGCCACTGTGAAGAAGATCCGCCAGGCGGTGGCGGAGGCCGGCCGCGACCCGTACGACGTGAAGATCTTCGCGATGCAGACCGTGGTCACCGGCGCCACCGACGAGGACGCGCGGGCCAAGTACGACGACCTGGCACAGTACGTGGACCCGCTGGGCGGCCTCGTGCTGATGTCCGGCTGGATGGGCATCGACCTGTCCCGGTACGAGCTGGACGAGCCGATCGGAGACGTGGAGTCGAACGCCATCCAGTCCACCGTGGAGACCTTCCAGAAGGCCTCCGGCACGGACGAGGAGTGGACGGTGCGCAAGCTCGCCGAGTGGGTGGGCATCGGCGGCTTCGGTCCCGTGATCGTGGGCGGCGGTGAGTCCGCGGCCCGTCAGCTCGCCGACTGGGCCGATGAGACGGACGTGGACGGCTTCAACCTCGCCTACCACATCACCCCCGGCACCTTCGAGGACATCGTGGAGTTCGTGGTGCCTCAGCTGCAGAGACTCGGCCGCTACAAGACCGCGTACACGGACGGCACGCTGCGCCACAAGCTCTTCGGCGCCGGAGACCGGGTGAAGCCGACCCACCGGGCCGCGCAGGTCACCCTGGGCTGATCCGGGCCTTCTTCCCGACGACGGCCCCTCGCCCCCGACGGACCCTCGCCCCCGGCGGGCGCCCCGCCTTCGGCCGCTGCGCCCGCCTCCGGCTGCAGCGCCCCGCCGACGGTCCCCCGCCTCCGGCCGCAGCGCCCGCCGGGTACCGTGGAAGGGCAGATCCCTGCACCCCGACGGAAGGATCCCCGCGTGATCTCCTCGACGCCCCGCACCGCCGCCGACCGTTCCGCCGCAGGTGCGCTGTCCCGCCTCGGCCTGGGCGCCCTGGCCGTCACGGCCGCCCTGACGCTCTCCGCCTGCGGCGGCCCGGACTCCGCCGGTGAGGCATGGGACGGCGCCCGGGAGCAGCTCGCGGAGGCCGAGTCCTTCCGGCTCACGGCGGAGCTTCCCGAGGAGGCGCTGCAGGGCGGTGCGGCCTCCGGCACCCTCGAGGCCTCCGGGAGCACCGGGGAGCCGAACGGCCAGCTGACCATGCGCATGAAGGCCGACCAGGGGGACTTCTCCATGGAGGTGCGCGAGGTCGGAGAGAAGGGCTACATCCGCATGGACGTGGACGGCGAAGACCTGGACCAGAACGCCAAGGCGATGATGGGCCTGGGGGACAAGTGGATCGCCCAGGACGTCCCGGAAGACCAGAGGGGCATGATCGGCTCTCTGCGTGAGTCGATGCTGGCCAAGCTCCCTGACGCCGGCGCCCTCGAGGGCGTTGACGCGGAGGCGCAGGAGGTCGACCGCGACGGTGAGAAGGCCTACCGCTATGAGATCCCCCAGGACATCGCCGAGTCCGCTGCCCAGGAGGCGGAGACCGAGGGGGAGGACTCCGACGGTCTGGACCAGGGTGCGGCCGCCCTGAACGAGCTCGACATGTCCCTGGTGCACGCCTTCGTGGTGGACGGGGACGGCGAGCTCCTCGCCCTGGAGCTCCGGGGTGAAGAGGGTGAGGACGGTGAGAAGGCCCCTGCCACCGAGATGACGTTCTCCGGCTGGGATTCGGTGGAGGAGGTCGAGGCCCCCGCGGAAGACGAGGTCCGCGAGGCGCCTGGCATCGACGGTCAGGGCTGACCGCCCGGACTCGACGGCCAGGGCTGACCGCCCGGCTGGTGTGCATGCGCACAAAGGCCCCCGACCGGGAACGATCGGGGGCCTTCGCATCGCGCCTCAGGCGCAGACGGCTCAGTTCTGAGCGCCGGCCGGGCCTTCGGAGGACATCGGGGTGGACGGGTCGGAGACCACGTCGGCGTCGGCCTTGACGGCGCTGTCGCCGTTGCCGGAGACCTTGGCCTTCGCGTCGTCCACCTTGTGCTGGACGGTGGAGGTCAGGTTCTGGACCTTCTCGTTGGACTTGGCCTCCTCCCACTTCTGGGTGGCCTGGCCCTGGACCTGCGAGACCTTCTCCTGGGTCTTCGGGTCGTTCCAGAACTTCTGGGCGTTGTTGGTCATCTTGTTCAGGTTCTGGCGGCCCTCACGGGAACCGAGGAAGTAGCCGAGGGCGGCACCGACGCCAAGGGTGATCAGACGCATGTCCATTCTCCTTCTGTAGGAACGGGGGCGGTGGGCTGCGGAGCCGAGGCGGCCCCCCTCGTCAGGCCCATCCGCCGTTTGAGTCCCACTTTTGCCGTACCGAGGCCGCCAGGTCAACGTCTGGGCGCGGATTCAGCCCAGGGCGTGTGGTGTCAGGCCTGCGAAGCCGCAGATGGGACGGGGTGGAGCGTGGGCCTCACCACTCTTGCGTGGTGGACGCGGTGGACCAGCTCGATCAGGGCGCATCCGGCCACGGCGATCGTCACCGCGGCGGCCAGCAGGTCCGGGGCCGGCACCTCGATCAGGTGGTACCAGCGGGACGCCGGCACGGCCAGCACCAGGGCGAGCAGGGCGTACATGGCCAGCACGAGGACCGCCGTGCGCTTCGTGAACGGTCGCGTCATCACCGTGAGCACCCACAGGCCCATGAGCGTCAGCGTGATCATGGCGGCCGCCTGCTGCTGGGCGGGCGAGGCCGGGACGGCGGCGAACAGGCGGATGTAGGCGCCGAGGGCGAGCAGGCCGAGCAGGATCACCGTGCCGGACGGGACCGCGAACAGCAGGGCCCGCTTCAGGAATCCGGGCACGTAGCGGCGCGGGTTGGACAGCAGTGCCAGGAAGAACGTCGGCAGGCCGATCATCAGGAAGTCCACCGTGGAGGCCTGACGCGGCAGCAGCGGGAACTGCCAGAACAGCAGGGAGAAGACCACCCCGAAGAAGGCGGCGTAGGTGGTCTTGGTCAGATAGATGTGCGCCAGGCGCTCCATGTTCGCGATGACCTGGCGGCCCTCTTTGAGCACGGAGGGCAGGCGCGCGAACCTCCCGTCCAGCAGCACGAGGCGGGAGACCGCCTTCGTGGCGGGCGCCGCGTTGCCCATGGCGATGCCGAGGTCCGCGGACTTCAGCGCCAGGGCGTCGTTCACGCCGTCGCCGGTCATGGCCACCACGTGGCCGCGTGCCTGCAGGGCCTTCACCATGGACTGCTTCTGCTCCGGGCTCACCCGGCCGAACACCTCGTGGGCGTCCATGACGTCGGCGAGCTCGTCCGCATCCTCCGGCAGCCGACGGGCGTCCACGGCCTCCCCGGCCAGCTCCATGCCGACCTCGCGGGCGACGGCCGCCACCGTGCGGGGGCTGTCTCCGGAGATCACCTTGATCTGCACGCCCTGCTCCCGGAAGTAGTCCAGGGTCTCCGCGGCGTCCTCGCGCACGTCCTCGGCGAAGGTCAGGATCGCGACCGGGCGGATGCCCGAGGGCAGGCGGTCGCCGTCCAGCGGGCGGTCCGTGCGGCACAGCAGGATCGTGCGCAGCCCCGCGTCCGCGGTGATCGTGCAGCGGGCGGTCAGCTCCTCCGCACCCTGCACACCGATCGTCTCCACATCCACCAGCGCCTCCGGGGCACCCATCAGCCAGGTGCCCGCCAGGCCGGGGACCTGCTCTTCGGCGGCCGCGTCGAAGGCGAGCGCGGACCAGCGGCGGGCGCTCGAGAACGCCACCGCCTGCGCCGGGCGCACGTCCGGGACCTCGGCGAACGGCTCCCGCAGGGCGGCGGCCGTCGGATTGGCGTCCGGGTCCGCGCCGGCCACGGCCAGCACGGCCCGGGCAGCGGGGGAGAGGGTGGAGGCCCCGGCCGGCTCGGCAGCCGTGAGCAGCTCTCCGGCGGAGGCGACGTCCCCGTCCCGGGCGCGGCCCGAGGCGGAGGCACGGGCGCCGTCGTCGTCAAGGGCGGACGGAACCGCAGGATCCGTGTCCCAGGGGTGGGCGCCGTGGAAGACGATGCCGCCCTCGGTGAGCGTGCCGGTCTTGTCCACGCAGACCACGTCCACGCGGGCGAGGATCTCCACCGCCGGCTGCTCCTGGATCAGCACCTGCTCACGAGCCAGCTTCAGCGCGGCCACGGCGAAGGAGATGGTGGTCATCAGCGCCAGGCCCTGCGGGATCATGCTGGTCACCGCGGCCACGGACGCCACCAGGGCCGGCTCCAGGGCCGCCTCGCGCGGGTTCGCCAGGGCGTAGGACCAGCCCCCGAAGGCCTGCACCTGGCCGTGGACGATGACCGCCACGATCGGGATCAGGGCGAACGTGATCCAGGAGGCCACCTTCTCCAGGGCTCCGCGCAGCTCGGAGGAGATCTTGGTGAAGCGGCGGGCCTGTGCCGCGAGCCTGGAGGCGTGCGAGTCCGCGCCGACCGCGGTGGCCCGCACCAGGCCGGCGCCGGCGATCACCGCGGACCCGGAGAGCACGGTGTCCCCCGGGCGCTTCGGCACCGCGTCCGACTCGCCGGTGAGCAGGGACTCGTCCAGGTCCAGACCCTCCGCGGTGAGGACCTCGGCGTCCACCGGCACCTGGTCGCCGCGGCGCAGCGCCACCAGGTCGTCCAGGACCACATCCGCCAGGGCGACGGTCTTCCGGGAGCCGTCCCGGACCACCGTGACGCCGTCCTGGTGCAGCAGCGCGATCTTCTCCAGCTTCCGCTTGGCCGAGTACTCCTGGACCACACCGATGACCACGTTGGCCACGGCGGCCAGGCAGAACAGCAGGTCCAGCCATCGGCCGAGCACGATCACCACAGCGGCGGCCAGGCCGATCGTGAGGTTGAACAGGGTCAGGACGTGGACACGGAGGATCATGGCCAGCGAGCGAGACGTGTCGTCTGGCTGGGCGTTGGTCTTGCCGGCGGCCACACGCTCGGCGACCTGCGCCGAGGTCAGGCCGGTCAGGTCCCCGGCGGGTACGCCGGTGGGCATGCCGGAGGACCGGGAGGGGCCGGAGGCGTGGAGGCCGGTGGCCGACGTCGTCCCGTCCTCGGCTGTCATCCCGGTGCGTCCCTCCTGTGGTCCTGGCGGGCGGATCCCCGCCCGGCCCGCGGGGCAGAAGGCGGGCCGGTGACCCACTCTAATCGGGGGCTGTGGGCCGCCGTATCCGACTCAGGGAGGAGATCCGGCGGCGGTGGTGCGCCCGGCCCGCACCGCAGGCGCTCAGCGGGCGTCGTCCAGCAGGAGGAGGCCGCCGAACAGCAGCAGGACGCCGCCGGTGACACGGTCGATCCAGTCGGTCGCACGCGTGCCCGTCAACAGCCGGCGGAAGGCGTGCGCAGCGGCGATGAGCACGGCGAAGAACACCAGTGTCAGCGCCGCGTGCACGCCGGCCAGCGAGAGCCCCATGAGCCAGGCGGGCACGCCCTGCGCCATGAACTGCGGGATCAGCGCCAGATAGAAGACGCCCACCTTCGGATTCAGCAGGTTCGTGGTGAACCCGCGCAGGAAACCGCGGGAAAGCCTTTCCGCAGGTGCGGCAGCGGGGGCCGGGCCGGGGCCCGCGGGGACCGTCTCCAGCATGTCCGTCACGGGGTCGGGCTCCTGCCCGCCTCGCCTGAGCGTTGCGCGGATCATGGAGACGCCGAGCCAGATCAGGTAGGCGGCACCGACCGCCTTGAGAGCCGTGTAGGCCAGGTCCGAGGCCGCGAGCAGTGCGGCGATGCCCACCGCCGCGGCCAGCCCCCAGATCAGGGCGCCGGCACAGACGCCCAGACCCGTGACGAGCGCGTGGGAGTGTCCCCTCGTCAGCGCTGAGCGCAGCACCAGGGCCATGTCCAACCCCGGCGTGACCGTCAGCAGCAGGGCGACGCCGGTGAACGCCAGCAGCGCCTGGCCGTACTCCATGCCGGTCCTCCTTCCGGAACGGGGTCTGCGTGCGCCGTGAGGCCGATTCGCGTGGGCCTGCGAGCAGGATAGGGCCGGTGCAGGCGGCCCGCGGCGCGGCGCCCGGACACGGTCCACCGGACGGACGACGACGGCCGCCCACCTCGGTCCCGCAGGTGCGGAACCCGTGGTGAGCGGCCGTCGTCGGGACGCCGGCGTCAGCCGGCCCGCACGGCGGCCCGGTGCGCCGGCGGTGCGGCTCAGCCGAAGTGCTTCGGCAAGGTGGCCTCCCAGGCCTCGCGCAGCTCGGCGATCGGCAGGGTGAACTGGTCCTGCACCTCGAGGGCCCCGGACTCCGCGTCCACCACGCCGATGCGCAGCGCCGGGTAGTTCCGGGCCGTGGTCATGTCCGTGAAGCGGACCTCCTCGGTGCGCGGCACCGAGACCACCGCGCGGGCCTGCGACTCGGAGAACAGGGCGGTGAACGCGTCCACGCCGTCGCGCTCCATGATCCCGTCCAGCACGATCCGGGCGCCCACGCCGAAGCGCAGCACCATCTCGGACAGGGTCGCCGCCAGGCCACCGCCGGAGAGGTCGTGCGCGGCGTCGATCATGCCGTCGCGCGAGGCGTTGACCAGCAGGTCTCCCAGCAGGCGCTCCTTCGCCAGGTCCAGCGTCGGCGGCAGGCCGCCGAGGTGGTCGCGCAGGCGGGCGAACTCCGAGCCGTCCAGCTCGTCCGCCGTGGTGCCGAGCAGGTAGATCGCCTGGCCGTCCGCGTCCTGGCCGAAGCCGGACGGGGTGCGGCGGGAGACGTCGTCGAACTGGCCGAGCACGGCCACCGTGGGGGTGGGGTGGATCGGCGTGCTGCCCGTCTGGTTGTACAGGGACACGTTGCCGCCGGTCACCGGGATGCCGAGGGCCTGGCAGCCGTCCGCCAGGCCGCGCACGGCCTCCGCGAACTGCCACATCACATCCGGGTCCTCGGGGGAGCCGAAGTTCAGGCAGTCGGACACGGCCAGGGGCACGGCCCCGGCGGTGGTGACGTTGCGGTACGCCTCGGCCAGGGAGGCCTGCGCGCCCGTGTAGGGGTCCAGGTAGGTGAACCGGTCGTTGCAGTCCGTGGCCAGGGCCACGCCCATGCCGGTCTCCTCGTCCACGCGCACCACGCCGGCGTCGTCCGGGGAGGCCAGGGCGGTGTTGCCGCGGACGTAGCGGTCGTACTGGCGGGTGATCCAGGAGGTGTCCGCCAGGTTCGGCGAGCTCATCAGCTCCACGACGGCGGCGCGCAGCTCCTCGCCCGTGGCGGGCAGGTGCTGACCGGCCTCGGAGGAGCGGAACGTGTCCGCCTGGAGCTCGTCCTGCCAGGCCGGGCGGGCGTAGGGGCGCTCGTAGACCGGGCCGTCGTGGGCCACGGTGCGCGGGTCCACATCCACGATGACCTCGCCGTCCCAGGTGATGACCAGCCGGCCGTCGCCGGTGACCTCGCCCAGCCAGGAGTACTCGACGTCCCACGTGGCCATGACGGCCTCGAACGCGGCGACGTTCTCCGGCGTCACCACGGCCATCATGCGCTCCTGCGACTCGGACATGAGGATCTCGCCCGGGGTCAGCGTGGAATCGCGCAGCAGCACGTCCGTCAGCTCCACGCGCATGCCGCCCTCGCCGTTGGAGGCGAGCTCGGAGGTGGCGCAGGAGATGCCGGCGGCGCCGAGGTCCTGGATGCCCTCGACGAGGGAGCCGCGGAACAGCTCGAGGCAGCACTCGATGAGCACCTTCTCGGAGAAGGGGTCGCCGACCTGCACCGAGGGGCGCTTGGCGGGCTTGCCGTCGCCGTCGAAGGACTCGGAGGCCAGCACGGAGGCGCCTCCGATGCCGTCCCCGCCGGTGCGGGCACCGAACAGGACCACCTTGTTGCCCACGCCGGAGGCGTTGGCCAGGCGCAGGTCCTCGTGCTTGAGCACGCCCACGGCGAGGGCGTTGACGAGCGGGTTGCCCTGGTAGATCGGGTCGAAGCGGGTCTCGCCGCCGATGTTCGGCAGACCCAGGGAGTTGCCGTACCCGCCGATGCCGGCCACCACACCGTGGAACACGCGGGCGGTGTCCGGGTGGTCGATCGCGCCGAAGCGCAGCGGATCCATCACGGCCACCGGGCGGGCGCCCATGGAGATGATGTCACGCACGATGCCGCCGATGCCCGTGGCAGCTCCCTGGTAGGGCTCCACGTAGGAGGGCGAGTTGTGGGACTCGACCTTGAACGTCACGGCCCAGCCGTCGCCGAGGTCGGTCACGCCGGCGTTCTCGCCGATGCCCACCATCAGGTTCTTCTTCATCTCGTCGGTGAGCTTCTCGCCGAACTGGCGCAGGTGCACCTTCGAGGACTTGTACGAGCAGTGCTCGGACCACATGACGGAGTACATGGCCAGCTCGGCGGCGGTGGGGCGGCGGCCGAGGATCGTCTTGATCTCGGCGTACTCGTTCTCCTTCAGGCCCAGCTCGGCCCAGGGCTGCTCGACCTCGGGGGTGGCGGCGGCGTGCTCGACGGTGTCGATGTTGAACTGCTGGCTCATGCGGCACCTCCGGAGGCGAGGGTGGACAGGACGGACGTGAAGAACGGCAGGCCGTCGAGGCCGGTGCGCAGGCCGTGCTCGGTGTCCGGGCCGAAGCCGGGCTCCACGGCGTGCTCCGGGTGCGGCATGAGGCCCACCACGTTCCCGGCGGCGTTGGTGATGCCCGCGATGTCACGGCGGGAGCCGTTCGGGTTCACGTCCAGGTAGCGGAAGACCACGCGCCCCTCGCCCTCGAGCATGTCGAGCGTGGGCTCGTCCGCCACGTACTGGCCATCCTGGTTCTTCAGCGGGATGGTGATCCGCTGGCCCGGGGCGAAGTCGCGGGTCCAGGCGGTCTCGTTGTTCTCGACGGCGAGGGCCTGGTCGCGGCAGATGAAGTGCAGGTGGTCGTTCTTGATCATCGAGCCCGGCAGCAGGTGGGACTCGGTGAGGATCTGGAAGCCGTTGCAGATGCCGAGGACCGGCAGGCCCCTGGTGGAGCCGGCCTCGCCGCCGGCGGCCGCGGCGATGGCGTCCATCATGGGGGCGAAGCGGGCGATGGCACCGGCGCGCAGGTAGTCGCCGTAGGAGAAGCCGCCGGGGATCACCACGGCGTCCAGGTCCTTGAGCGAGCCGGCGGCGTCCTCGTCCGCATGCCACAGGGACACGGGGGTGGCGCCGGAGAGGCGGACGGCGCGGGCGGCGTCGACGTCGTCGAGCGTGCCCGGGAAGGTCACGACGCCGATTCTGGCGCCGTTGAGCTCTGTGCCGGGAGTGGAGTAGTCCCCGATCAGCGGGATCTCGGTGGTCATCAGGCGGAGGCCTCCGACTCGTCCAGGACGGCGACGTTCACGACGTCCTCGATCACCGGGTTGGACAGCAGCTCGGCTGCGGCGGTGCGGGCCTGCTCGAGGATCTGGTCGGTGACCTCGCCCTCCACGTGCAGCTCGAAGCGCTTGCCCTGGCGGACCTGCTCGAACGCGGTGAAGCCGAGGCGGGGGAGGGCTCCGGCGATGGCCTTGCCCTGCGGGTCGAGGATCTCGGGCTTGGGCATGACGTCGACGACGATGGTGGGCATCCACTGCTCCTGATGTGCCTGGTGCGCCCCGCGCGGCGGGGCCTGCTGACGGTGCTGGAAGCACGGCGGCGCGCCGTCTCGTGCCGTCTCACGTCGGCCTGGGCGCCGGACGCTCCGCGTGCTTGCCCGCCCAGTCTAGCCGGGGGCGTGAGGCCGGGTGGGTGCCGGTGCCTGCCCTCTGCTGCTGATAATCGACGGTTCGTCACGAGATCGAGGAGATTCTCCGCGATCCCCTGACCAACCGTCGATTATCCGGCCCACCGCAGCCGCCACGACACCGGTGCAACCCGCCCGTGCATCGAGCCGACTGCCGGCGGGAGTTGTCCACAGCCGATCGGAGTCGTCCATCCGGACCCCGCAGGCTGGGCACATGGACGACGTTCTCGAACAACGGACCGCTCGGCTTCGGTCGGAGGGTCTCCTCATTCCCGGACATGGGCCGCTGCTCCGGCTGGCGGACGGAGCGCCCAAGTCGGCCGCGAACCTGCTCGGCAAGCTGTGGACGACCGGGCGCGTCGCCCGGCTCTGCCCCGGGGTCTACATCGGTCTCGAGCGCTGGGCCGCCATGGCGCCATGGGACCGATACACCGCGGCGTGCGCGGCCTATGCGCTCACTCATCCGGCGGCCCGGTTCACCGGTGTGACAGCGGCCCACCTGCACGGCCTCCCGCTCGCGGAGACGCCACGCGAGATCTGGCTTCGATCCCGCGTGCCCGGGCACCGTGCCAAGCGGGCGATGACCGCCTCGCCCTTCTCAGACGCTGCTCGAGGGCGGAACCGGCAGAAGCTGTGGGCGCTGCCCGTGGTGCGCTGGACCTGGAACGGCGTCGAGGCCCCGGTCGAAGAGAAGCCGCGGCGCTGGCGTGGCCGGCTTGCGTTGGCTGCCATCGGGTGGACCGCCTGGCCGGCGGCGCCCCTGGCACCGGCCACGGTCGAGGCGCAGCTGAAGGATGGTACGCCGCTCGGTGCTGTCACGGTCGATCCGCTGCCGACGCTGCAGCTTCTCCTGGGGTCCACCCTTCCGTTCCGAGAGGCCGTGGTCGCCCTGGATGGGCTTCACCGCCGTCTGCCCGGTCCCTCTCAGACGTGGGCGGAGAACCATGTCCACAGGCTCAGGAGCAGGGCTGCGACGCAGAGGTTCACCCGGGCCTGGTCCTTCTCGGACGCCCGTGCGGAGTCGGCCGGAGAGTCCCTCGCCCGGGCACTCATCCACGAACTGGGGTTCGTGGCGCCGCAGCTCCAGCGGCGCTTCTTCGCGCCGGACGGGCGGGAGATCGCGCGAACCGACTTCTGGTGGGAGGACGTCCGGGTCGCCGGCGAGTTCGACGGGATCGGCAAGTATGACGTGGACCTCCACGCGGACCCCCGAGACAGGAGGAATTCCATCAACAGAGAGAAGCAACGGGACGTGGAGCTTCGGAGGGTTTGCCGCGACGTCACGCACTGGACGTGGGCTGACCTGAAGGACCCGCGGCGTCTGGAGGCTGAGCTGCTGCGTGTCGGAGTGCCGCGCAGGCAGGCGTGACGACGCCGCCCGGGTTCCGCGGTGAGCGTGCGCGGGCAGCCCCCCGCCAGGATCGACGGTTTGTCATGGGATCGCGGAGAATCTCTGCGATCCCATGACGAACCGTCGATTATCAGCACTGGGGAGCAACGCGGGAGCATGCCCCGACCGCCTCATCCCAACCTGCGGGCCAGCACCTCGGCGGCGTCGTCGATGAGGGCGCGGAACAGGGCGTCGTCGCGGTGCTCGAGCCAGCCGACGGCCGCCCCGAACAGCCCGGACAGCGCCTGCTCGGCCACCAGGGCGACGTCCGCGTCCCGGGCCAGGCCGGTCCGCGCGGCCATGTCCTCCAGCAGCTGCGCCACCACGGCGCGATACTCGCCCTGGCTCTGCCCGGACAGCGCACGCAGCTCCGGATCCCGCGCCGCCATCAGGGACAGCTCGAAGTACGCGGTCTCGGTGTCCGGGTCCGCCATCACCGAGTCCGCATATGCCGTGAACACCTCGGCCACCGCGTGCCGCACGTCCTGTGCCGAGGAGATCTCGCGCTCCCGCTGCGTCGCCGCCAGGTCGTTGAGGTGGCTGATGTCCAGCCGCATGACCTCGCGCAGCAGCTCGTTCTTCGAGGAGAACGCATAGTGCACGGTGCCGTGCGGCACGCCAGCCTCTTTGGCCACAGCGCGGGTGGTCAGGGCCCAGGCGCCGTCGCGCGCCATCACCCGCACGGCGGTCTCGGTCAGCTCCTGACGCCGCTGCTCCAGGGGGACATGGGTGCGCTTCTCAGCCACGGGTCTGCTCCTTCCCGACGGCGGCGCCTGCCTCGTCCTGCACCGCACCGCAGGTGCCGCCCGGCCGGTCCCCGACGAAGGCTCGTGCCTGCGCCTGTCCCTCGCCTCGCGCGGGGGTCGGCTCGGCGGCGCCCCGGCGCACCTCGTGCGCCTCGACCCGCCGCATCTGCGCGGTGTCCCGTGCGGCCGCGGCCTCGGCGATGAACTGCCGGGCGGCGGCCGGCTGCCCCTGTCTGCCCTCCGAGCGCAGGCCGTGCCAGGCCAGCAGCAGGGTGAGCGCGGCCGTGCCGATGCCGATCGCGGCGACGAGGTCCATGCCGGCCATGAACGCGCCGTCGGCGATCTCGAGGAGACGGGTGCCGCCGTCGGGAAGGGACTCGGCGATCCGGTGGGCGGCGGCGAGGGTCTGGGAGGCGGCGTCCGCGGAGGCCGCGTCCATGCCGGGCAGGTCCGCGGTCTCGCGCACCTGCGCCGCATAGAGGGCCATGCCGGCGGTGCCCAGCACCGCGGTTCCCATGGCACCGCCGAACTCATAGCCGGTCTCGGAGATCGCGGCGGCCGCGCCGGCGCGCTCGGGTGGGGCTGCGGTGAGGATGACGTCGTTGGTGAGGGTCTCGGCCAGGCCCACGCCGAGGCCGAACAGGCAGGACAGCAGCGTGAACAGGAGCATGGTCTCGTCCCCGTGCATCTGTGTGCCCGCCCCGAAGCCGCAGATCACCAACCCCAGACCGACCATGATCACGGTGCGCACGGAGACGGTCTTCGCCAGGGCAGGGGCGAGCAGGGTGCCCACTACGGAGGCCGCCGCCAGCGGAAGCATCCACAGGCCGGCCGCAGCCGAGCCCATGCCCTCCACCAGCATCAGGTACTGGGGGAGGAAGAACATCAGGCCCATCAAGGCGAACATGGAGATCACGTTGATGGACACCGCGGAGGTGAAGGCGATGTTCGCGAACAGGGACACGTCGATCATCGGGTTCGCCAGGCGCCGCTGCCGCAGGATGAACCAGGTCAGTGCCGCGCCGCCGGCCGCCAGGCCCACCAGCACGGTCCAGTCCGGGGACTTCGCGGCGGTCTTCAGGGCGTAGACGACGCCGATCAGGCCCACGATGGACAGCAGTGCGGACAGCGGGTCGAAGGGGCCCGGGTGTGGGTCCTTGGACTCCGGCAGCAGGAACGGGGCGAGCAGCAGGAACGCCGCCATGACCGGGACGTTCATGAGGAACACCGAGCCCCACCAGAAGTGCTCGAGCAGCGCACCGCCCACCACGGGGCCGAGCGCGGCTCCGCCGGAGAATGCGGTGGCCCACACGGCGATCGCGGTGCGGCGCTCAGTGCGGTCCGGGAAGATCGTGCGGATCAGGCCGAGGGTGGAGGGCATGAGGGTGGCGCCGCCGATGCCGAGCAGGGCGCGGGCGAGGATCAGCGTCTCCGGGGTGGTGGCGAACGCCGCCACCAGGGAGGCGGCGCCGAACAGCGGGGCGCCGATGAGCAGCAGACGCCGGCGCCCGATCCGGTCGCCGAGGGACCCCATGAAGATCAGCAGTCCGGCCAGCAGGAACGAGTAGAGGTCGATGATCCACAGCAGCTGGGTGGAGCTCGGCTGCAGGTCGGCCGACAGAGACGGCACGGCGATGCCGAGCACGGACATGTCGATGGAGATCAGCAGCACGGGCAGGACCAGCACGGCCATCGCGGTCCAGCGGCGGAGTGCGGACACAGGGCACCTCACGGGGAAGTTCGGGTTAGGACGCGGACCATCCTGACACAGAGTTGGCCGGGCGGCCAAGTCCTTTTGGCCATCTGGCCGAAAGTGTGGTGGGCGGCGCCTGCGGCCGGTGCCCCGTCGGTGCGTGCTCAGGCGGATGGGCGCGGGCCGGGGGCCTGCTCGGCGTCCTTCGTCTGTCCCCGGGCGAACCGCTCCGCCCTCGGCGGAGGGGCCTGCTCGGACGCCTTGCCCGGGCCTAGCCTGGTGCCATGATCACTGCACGTCCCCCGAAGGGTGCCCGCCCGCCGGCCTCCGCCACGGACCGCGCTCGGCGTCCCCGCATCAGCCCGCTCCTGCCGACCATGGCCCTCGCCCTGGCCGGCGTCATCGGTGCCGCGATCCGCGGTTCGAAGAACACCTCCGCCCCGACCGCCCGCGAGCGCCGTCAGGCCGGCCGCGGCGGGAAGGCGTGAGCGCCGGGGCCTGCCCCTGCGGGCTCGGCCTGCCCTACGCCGAGTGCTGCGGGAGGGCACACCAGCGCTTCGCGGCCACCGGGAAGCTGACCGCGCCCACCGCGGAGGCCCTCATGCGCTCGCGCTTCGCCGCGTTCGCCCGCCTCGGCGAGGCGGATCCGAACCACGACGACGGCGCGGCGGAGTCTGCCGCGATGGTCGCCTATCTGCGGGCCACCTGGGCCGCCGAGCATCGCCCCTCCGCCGCGGACCTCACCCCGACGCCGGCGGAGCCGGCGGCGCGCTTCACGGGCCTGGCCGTGCTCTCCACCCAGGACGGCGGGCCGTTCCAGGACCGCGGTGTGGTCGAGTTCGTGGCGGTCGGCGAGGGCGAGGGCGGCCGGTTCCGCCTGCACGAGACCAGCCGCTTCCGCCGTGAGGGCGGGGCCTGGGTCTACGTCGACGGCGAGGTGCGCTGACCGGAGGGCGTCGGTCTGCCTCGGGGTGGGCCGGCATCTGACGCCGGCACGTCTCGAATGCGTGCGTCGGCCCGGTCCCGACCTCAGAGGAAGAGGCCGGAGAGGGCCGAGAGGACCAGCGCGGCCAGGCAGAGGACCGCCACGATCGTGACGATCGGCTTCGGACGGCGCGGGGCGTCGTCCTCCTCGAATCCGTGGTGGCGCAGCTCCGGGGGCATCTCGCCCATGGCGGGTCTCCTCATTCCTCGTCCGGGGTGAAACAGGTCCTCGATCCGCCGCTCGAACACCGCGGCGAGGCGGAAGGCGAGCGGGAGCGAGGGGTCGTAGCGGCCCTTCTCCAAGGAGATCACGGTCTGGCGGCAGACGCGATCGCGTCAGGAGGAAACCATGAGGTGGGCCGCTGAAGGCTATGCAGCCGAGGTTGCAGGCACGGCGAGGCCCCCGCACCGCCGCCGGGAAGGCGGAGGTGCGGGGGCCGTCGTCGTGAAGGGGGAGACGCTCCCCCGTCAGCAGAGGATCAGCGGTTCAGGAAGTCCTCGACCGAGGGAACCACCGCACGGGAGTCAAGCAGCTCGCGCTGCATGGCGGCCTCGGTGATGCGGTTGGCGGCCTTGACGGCCTCGGTGCGCATCGTGATCTTGATGTCGTTCTTGTGGGTCGGGGTGCCGGCCACCTGGTGGGCCTCGGTGTCCATCGGCAGCGGCAGGGCCTCGCAGAGCGTGTACTCGTCCGGCATCTCACCGGTCAGGAAGTACTCGCGCACCGGGGCGTCCACACATTCGGAACCGTACGGGAAGACGCCGTGCGAGCCCTCGTTGTCCACGGAGATCAGCGAGGTGTTGCGCAGTACGCCGGCAGCACGGTGGCTGCCCTCATACGGGGTGGCGGCGTCCAGCTCCGTCTGGATGATGACGGCGTCCTGGGCCTTGGCACCACCCGGCTGCTTCGGCATGGAGGTCTGGGCGGGCCAGTACATGCACTCGGACGGGCCCATCATGACGCCGATCCACGGGGCCTTGCGGATCAGGTCCTTGACCCACGAGGTCCAGTAGCCCTTCGACTGGTTCCACTGGCCGTCCTGGCAGCGGATGGCGGAGAAGGTGCCGGAGAAGGTCACCTGATCGCCGGTCTTCACGGCCTCGGCGATGCGGCCGCGGTTCTCCACGGACTCCATGCCCCGGGCGGCGAAGCGGTCGAAGGCCGCGACCTGGTCGGCCGGCATCTCCGCGCGCGCCTGGGCGACGACCTCCTCGAGCTGGGCCTTCGCCTCCTCCGGGGTCTCCGCCTCGGCCTCCTCTGCAGAGATCTTCAGGAACATGCGGATCATCACGCCGGCGAACGGGTAGTCGGCGGTGTTGTACATCGCCGGGAGGATGAACGAGCCGGCGACCATCTGGCCGAGCATCGAGCGGGTGCCGCCGGCGGCCTCCCACTGCTCGCGGATCTCCATCGCGTCGGTGCCCAGGCCGAACTCGTCGTCATGGCGGGCCACCCACGGGAGCATCATGTCCTGGAACTGGCGGTCACGGGAACGCGGTTGCAGGTCCCAGGTGGTCTGGAGGCCGTCACGGGAGACGTCCACGGCGGAGTCCAGCAGGAAGCGGTGGGCGCGCTGCGGGAACTCGCGCTGGTACCAGGAGCCCAGCCAGGTGCCGTAGGAGTAGCCGATGTAGGACAGCTGCTCCTCGCCGAACAGGGCGCGGATGAAGTCCATGTCATACACGGTCTGCTCGGTGGTGATGTACGGGGTGAGCGGGTTCTCGAGGCAGGCCTCGGTCTGAGCCTTCTGGTCCTCCCAGATGTCCGCGTCCGGGTCCGGGGTGTACGTGCACTCCAGCGGAGTGGACTCGCCCACGCCTCGCGGGTCGAAGCCGATGAAGTCGTAGGACTCCGCCAGCTCGGGGGCGCGTTCGGCCATGGCCGGACCCCAGGGCAGGCCGGAGCCGCCCGGGCCGCCCGGGTTCACGAGGGCGATGCCCTGGCGGTTCGGGTTGCCCTTCGAGGTCTCGGTCTTGGCGACCCGCAGGGTGATGGTGTTGCCGTCGGTCGGGTTGTGCCAGTCCCGCGGCACGGTCACGTCCGCGCAGGCGGTGCCCGGGATGGCGCCGAAGCGCTCGTTGAGGGACTCCGAGCCGAAGTCGCAGTCCTCCCAGTTCAGCTCTTGGTCCAGCAGGTGCGCGCCGAGGACGCCGGCGTCGTTCACCTGGTTGCCCTTGCCGTTGTTGCCGTTGCCGGGTGCGGCGCTCGCCGGGGCGACGCCTCCCAGGCCCAGGGCGGCGACTGCCGCCACGGCCGCCGAGATCTTCATGTAGCGCGACTTCTTCAGGCTCATGCCCATCGTCCTCATCTGTCGTGTTGTGTTGCCGGGAGTGACACAGGCTTCCCCTCAGACAGTCTGTGTGTGCGCCACATTACAGATCGACGCGAACTGAATGTGGTGGGAATCACTCCGGGGTCATGGTTCCACGGTGCCAGTGCATGGATATTCGACGCCTGACCAGGGCTGTCCGGGCGGTGTGCAACCAGCCGGAGGGCGGTGTGCAACCAGCCGGTCACAGTGTGTCGCGGGGTGCACAGCCGTCGTCAGGCCAGGCGCGAGGTCGCCTCCAGCAGCCGTGCCCGCAGAGCCTGGCCGCGGACTGCGAACTCGCGCTGGCGTCGCGCGTACTCGGCCCGGCCCGCGGGCGTCTCGATGCGGATCGGCTCGAAGCCCCAGTCCACGAGGTCGTAGGGCGAGGCCTTCATGTCCATCTCCCGGATCTCCCAGGCCAGCTCGAAGCAGTCCGCCGCGAGCTCCGAGGGGACCGCCGGCGTGAGCTTGCCGGCCCACTTGTGGAGGTCCATGTTGCCGTGCAGGCATCCGGGCTGCTCCATGTCCCGCATCGTCTGGCGGGTCGGCTGCTCCTCGTTCAGGGCGCGGGCCTCGGGGGCGAAGAAGCGGAAGGCGTCGAAGTGCGTGCAGCGGATCCGCTGGCCCTCCACCACGGCGTTCGTACCCTTGGCGCCGAGGCGCAGGGGCACGGTCGAGTGGCGCACCCCGTGGACCTCGGAGCGATAGGCCATGGCCCACTCGTGGAGGCCGAAGCAGCCGAGGCGGGCCTGGCGGCCGGCGGTGCGGCCGAGCAGGTCACGGATGAAGGCGATCCCCGTGGCACGGTCCGCGGCGAAGGTCTCCTGGTCCACGGTCCAGCCGCCCTCCGGGGCGTCAGGGTGCTCGCCGGGGGCGACGCGGCGGTAGTGCGTCCAGCTGTGCCGCGGGGCCTGCGCGAACTCCTCGGCCTCGGCCGCCGCGGCCGAGCCGGCCGAGTCGTCGGCGAGGATGACGCCCAGCCCCGGGTGCCAGCGCTGCAGTGAGCCTGCGGACTGGCTGTAGTACGTGAAGAGGAAGTCGTACACGGGGTGGCGCAGGCCGTCGTTGTGCAGTGCCATGAGCGGATCGGTGCGCTCGGCGATGCGGGCCCGATGCGCCCGGGCAGCGGCGCGCCACTGGGTGGCGGGCAGGACGACGTCGGCCTGCTGGGGTGTGGCAGGGCGGCGGTGGAGGTCAGAGGGGGAGTGCATGACTCCGCCCATTCTTCCCGAATCGCGGGTCCGAGCCGGCTCTCTCCGGACGCCCGGCCCCCGTTGCGTGGCGCGTTCAGATCACATTCAGGTAACGGTTGTGATGTCCAGGGCTTACCCAGGTTAGATTTGCACTCGCGTGTATGGCCTGGATCACGCCCTGAGGGGAAACAAGGGCGCCAGTCGCCGCACCCGCACCGCCCGCCCGGTCCCGGGTGGGGAATCCACATCATTGGTGAGGAAAGGCGAGGTTATGTCTGATAACCCCCAGCGCACCCGGAGGTTCCGGGCCCTGGCCGCCGCCGTCGCCGGTGCCGGCCTGGTCGTGGCGCCCATCGCGGGCGCTCCGGCCATGGCGGCCCCGAACGACGTGCAGGCCAGCTCGACCACCGGCGTGCCGACGATCTCGGACAAGTACGAGGCCGGTCGTTACTTCGTGGTCCTCAAGGACCAGCCCTCGGTGACCTACACCGGCGGCACCGCCGGCTTCGAGGCCACCGCCACGGGCAAGGGCAAGCCGTTCGACGCGAACCGCCCGTCCGTGGCCAAGTACGAGCAGCACCTGGCCATGCGTCAGGAGGCCGTCGCCAAGGGCGCCGGCGTCAAGACGCAGATGAAGTTCAAGCGTGCGCTCAACGCGTTCGTCGCCGAGCTGACCCCGGCCCAGGCCATGCAGCTGGCGAAGGACGACCGCGTCCTCGGCATCGCCAAGGACGAGCAGAACGCTCCGGACTACTCGTCCACCGAGTTCCTGGGCCTGCCCGGTTCCAAGGGCGCCTGGAACAGCACCTACGGCGGTGCGGCGCAGGCCGGCAAGGGCGTCGTGGTCGGCGTCATCGACTCCGGCATCTACCCGGACCAGCCGTTCGTGTCCGGCGAGCCGGTCAAGCCGCTGTCCGGCACCCCGAAGGTCGGCGAGCCGTACAAGACGGCCGACGGGCGCACCGCCATGCTCAAGGCCGACGGCACCACCGCCTACGCCGACTGTGAGACCGGCCCGGACTTCCCCGCCGAGTCCTGCAACGACAAGATCCTGGGCGCGTACGCGTTCTCCGAGGACTTCGAGGCCTTCGTGCCCGCCGAGAACCGTCACCCGTCCGAGCGCATCTCGCCGCTGGGCGTGTTCTCGCACGGCACCCACGTGGCCACCACGATCCTCGGCAACCACGGCACCGAGCAGATCATGAACGACGAGTCCTACGGCGAGGGCTCCGGCGTGGCTCCGGAAGCCAAGCTGATCTCCTACAAGATCTGCTGGGAGGACAACGACCCGAACACCGGCGGCTGCTACACCTCCGCCTCCGTGGCCGCCATCGAGCAGGCGATCGCCAACAACGTGGACGTGCTCAACTACTCGATCTCCGGCAACAACAACTCGATCGTGGATCCGGTGGCCATGGCCTTCCGCTCCGCGGCCGAGGCCGGCATCTTCGTGGCTGCCTCCGCCGGCAACTCCGGCCCGGGCCCGAACACGGTCAACCACTCCTCCCCGTGGCTCACCACGGTCGCCGCCCAGACGTTCTCCAACGAGCTGACCGGCACCATCGAGTTCGAGGACGGCACCAAGGTCCGCGGCGCCTCCGCCGCCACCTCTGAGGCCGGTCCGGCCGAGGTCGTGCTCGCCTCCGAGGTCGCCGCCGGCTCCGACGAGAAGGCCGCGCGCCTCTGCGTGCCGGGCGGACTCTCCGACGAGGCCGCCGGCAAGATCGTGGTCTGCGAGCGCGGCGAAATCGCGCGCGTGGACAAGTCTGCGGCCGTGGCGGAGGCCGGCGGCGTCGGCATGATCCTGGTCAACATGACCGAGGGCTCGCTGGACGCGGACCTGCACTCCGTGCCGACCGTCCACACCAACGACACCTCCGTGATCGACAAGGTGCGTGACAAGGACATCAAGGCCACCATCGTCCCTGAGGACACCACCGGCCTGCCGGAGGAGCCGCTGCCGCAGGTCGCCGGCTTCTCCTCGCGCGGCCCGTCCAACGCGGAGAACCAGGAGTTCCTGAAGCCGGACGTGGGCGCCCCGGGCGTCGCCGTCCTGGCCGGCGTCTCCGCCCTGGACCCGGACTACGGCGGAGACACCTTCGGCCTGATGTCCGGCACCTCCATGGCCTCGCCGAACGTGGCGGGCATGGGAGCCCTGCTGGCCGGCAAGCACACCGACTGGTCCCCGATGGCCATCAAGTCCGCCCTGATGACCACCGCCGACCCGGTGAAGAACTCCGACGGTTCGGACAACCAGGACAACTTCGCCACCGGCGCCGGCTCCGCCAACCCGAAGGCCGCCGCGGCCCCGGGCCTGGTGTACGAGTCCGACGCCAAGCAGTGGGACTCCCTGCTGTTCGGCGACATCGCCGGCCGTGACGTCAACGTCCCGTCCGTCGTGGTCCCGGACGTGGTGGGCTCCACTGAGGTGAAGCGCACCGTGACCGCCACCCAGGCAGGCACCTGGAAGTTCACCTCAGACGTTCCGGGCTTCGAGATCAAGGCCTCCCCGTCGACCGTGACCCTCGCCAAGGGGCAGTCGGCCGAGGTCACCCTGACGATCTCGCGCACCGACGCCGAGCTGGACACCTGGACCCACGGCTCCATGTCCTGGGAGCGCCCGGCCGCCCAGTCGGTGACCTCCCCGGTCACCCTGAAGGCCAAGGCCGCCTCGGTCACCGCCGAGAACGGCACCGCCGACATCGTCGACGAGGGCGCCTCCGGTTCCCACGACGTGGAGGTCAAGGCCGGCATCACCGGCGAGCTGACCCCGACCATCGCGGGTCTGAACCAGAGCGAGTCCGAGGCCATCACCAAGAAGCCGGGCGGTGAGCTCGATGTCGCGGAGAACGAGTCGACCGCCATCCGTGAGGTGAACGTGGCGGAGGGCGTGGAGTCCTTCTCCGTCGCCATCAACTCCGGCCGTGCCGGCTCCGACTGGGACCTGTTCGTCTTCACCCCGTCCGGCCAGCTCATCGAGCGGGCCACCGCTGCGGAGTCCGAGGACGTCACCATCAACTCCCCGGCGGCCGGTCAGTACATCGTCATCGCGCACCTGTACAGCACCGACGACGGATCCAGCGACGACGCCACCCTGGAGACCCTCCAGCTGACCGCCGACGCCGGCAACCTGACCGTGGACCCGAACCCGGTCCCGGTCGTGAAGGGCCAGACCACCAAGACCACCGTCTCCTGGTCCGGCCTGACCGAGGGCACCTGGCGCGGTGTGATCACCTGGGCTCCGGGTGTGACCTCCAACGTCACCATCACCGTGGGTGAGGGCGGCGGCCAGCCGGGCGACCCCGAGGTCTGCGACGTCGAGGACTTCTCGGACAACCCGGAGGGCTCGCAGTTCTACGGAGCCGTGCGCTGGATGCAGTGTGCGGAGATCACCTCCGGCTATGTCGACGGCACGTACAAGAAGCACCGCGACATCACCCGTGGTGAGTCCATTGCCTTCCTGTACCGCTACATCAAGCCGGAGCACACTGCTCCCGCCACCTCGCCGTTCTCTGACCTCTCCACGCGCTTCACGCACTACGAGGCCATCACCTGGGCGGCCCAGGCCGGCGTGACCACCGGCTACCTGGACGGCACCTTCCGTCCGAAGCGCGACGTGAGCCGCGGCGAGTTCGCCTCGTTCATGTACCGCGCCGCCGGTGAGCCGGAGTACACCGCCCCGGCCGAGTCCCCGTACACGGACGTGCTTCCGGGCTCGACCCACTACAAGGCGATCGCCTGGCTGCATGACCAGGGCATCGTGGAGGGATACGGTGACGGCACCTTCCGTCCGGGCACCGACATCTCCCGCGGTGAGGTCGCCGTGATCATGGAGCGCTTCGACGGCACCCGCTGATCACAGTTCGGATCACCCGGTGATCTGACCTGACGCAGAGGGCCCCGCACCGGCAACGGTGCGGGGCCCTCCTGCATGTCCGGGAGCGGCACTCCCTAGAATCCTGTCCATGCCCTCGCACGCCGCCCCTGCGCCCTCCGCACCGTTCACGCGCCGTCAGGGACTCTTCGCCGTGAGCCTGACGGGTGTCGCCGGCTTCGTGGACGGGCTGGCCTTCATCCATCTCGGCGGCTACTTCGTCTCCTTCATGTCCGGCAACTCGTCCCGCGCCGGTGCGGATCTGGCCGAGGGGTTCGTGGAGGGCTGGGCGAAGGCGATGGGTCTCGTGGCCGCCTTCGTGGTCGGCGTGATGCTCTCCTCGCTTGTGCTGGGACGCCGACGCCGTCGGCATCGGACGCCGGAGGACGGCCCACAGCTGCCCGCAGTGGCCCTCACCCTCGGCATCCTCGTGGTCGCCGCGCTGCTGGCCGTCGTGGTCGACGTCGCCCCCGAGCCGCTCGCGGGTGCCGCCGACGTCGTGGCCCCGCCGATCATGGCCGCTGCCATGGGTGCCGTGAACGGCACCTTCACCCGCGGGGGAGAGGTGACGGTCGGCCTCACCTACATGACCGGCACCCTGGTGAAGGTGGGACAGCACCTGGTCGCCGCGTTCTCCGGCGGCAGTCGCACGCTGTGGCTGCACTACCTGGGGCTGTGGGCGGCGATCGCCCTGGGCTCCATCCTCGGAGCGGTGGCCTACCTGCAGGTCGGTCTGCAGGCTCTGTGGTTCGCGGTGGCCTCGCTCGCCCTCTCCCTCGCCCTGGCACAACGACGACGGCGACGCGCCTGAGCAGGGTGCGGAGGCGTCACGCCGGCGTCCGGCGACCCGCTCAGCGGCCGGTGCCGCCGTACACGGTGGCCTCCACGTCCGTGTCCATGCCGAAGGCCGAGTGGATGGCCCTCACGGCGGTGTCCAGCTTGTCCTCGCCGGTCACCACGGAGATGCGGATCTCCGAGGTGGAGATCATGTCCACATTCACGCCGGCCTCGTGCAGGGCCTTGAAGAAGGTCGCGGAGATGCCCGGGTTCGAGCGCATGCCGGCGCCGATCAGGGAGAGCTTGCCGATGGCATCGTTGTAGACGATGTCCTCGAAGCCGACCCGCTCCTGGGCGGCGCGCAGGGCCTCGCGGGCCTCCTTGCCCTCCACGATCGGCAGGGTGAAGGAGATGTCCGTGCGGCCGGTGCCCTCGCGGGAGACGTTCTGCACGATCATGTCCACGTTCGCGTTGGCCTCGGCGATCACCGCGAAGATCTCGGCGGCCTTGCCCGGGATGTCCGGGACGCCGACGACGGTGACCTTGGCCTCGGAGCGGTCGTGGGCGACGCCGGAGACGATCGGCTGTTCCATGGGTTCGCCTTCCTTGATGGTGATGGTGTCCTCGGGGTCGGGGATCACCCAGGTCCCCTCGTGCTGGGAGAAGGAGGAGCGCACGTGCAGCGGCACGCCGAAGCGTCGGGCGTACTCCACGGAGCGCAGGTGCAGGATCTTGGAGCCGGACGCGGCCATCTCGAGCATCTCCTCGGAGGAGATCCGGTCGATCTTCTTCGCGGAGGGGACCACGCGCGGGTCGGCGGTGTAGACGCCGTCCACGTCCGTGTAGATCTCACAGACGTCGGCCTTCAGTGCGGCGGCCAGGGCCACAGCGGTGGTGTCCGAGCCGCCCCGGCCCATGGTGGTGATGTCCCGGGACTCCGGGCTCATGCCCTGGAATCCTGCGACGATCGCCACGTGGTCCGTGTCCAGGGCGGTCTTCACGCGGTCCGGATTCACCGAGATGATGCGGGCACGGCCGTAGCTGGTGTCCGTCATCATGCCGGCCTGGGAGCCGGTGTAGGACCGGGCCTGGGAGCCCTCGGCGTGGATCGCCATGGCCAGCAGCGCCATCGAGATGCGCTCGCCGGCGGACAGGAGGATGTCCATCTCGCGGGCGGGGGCGTCGTCGGTGAGCTCGGCGGCGAGGTCGAGGAGCTCGTCCGTGGTGTCGCCCATCGCGGAGACCACCACACACACCTGGTGTCCGGCGCGCTGGGTCTCCACCACGCGCTTGGCCACACGCGTGATGCCGGCGGCGTCCGAGACGGACGAGCCGCCGAACTTCTGCACGATCAGACTCATGGTGTCCTGCCCTTGCGGTTCGGGGTCGGTAAAGCCGGGAACCGGTCCGTGCCCGCACACCGGAAGGGGTGCGGAGCCCATGCTGACCGGGGCCGTTCGGGGTCATCGTAGGCACGGTGCCGGGGCAGGTCCGACATGTGAGGTCGAATGTGTCCAGCCGGTGGACGTCGGTGGCCCGGCCCGCCTCCAGCTCAGACCTGAGACTGATGTGGGCCCGGGCTGGAAGGTGTCATTATGAGTCCATGACACAGATCACCTCGGCCTCGATCCCGGAGGTCCCGCAGCGGCGGGTACCCGGCGGGATCGACGCGCACGGCCTGTCGCGCTCCTTCGGGGACGTGAAGGCCGTGCGGGAGATGGCCCTCTCGGTCCCGCCCGGGAAGGTCACCGCACTGGTAGGGCCGAACGGCTCCGGCAAGACGACGCTCATGCTGATCCTGGCCACGCTGCTGCGCCCGGACACCGGCTTCGTCACCGTCGACGGGATCGACGCGATGCGCGACCCGCAGGGCGCCCGCCGGCGGATCGGCTGGATGCCGGACACCCTGGGCGTCTGGGAGTCGCTGACCTGCCTGGAGATCCTGGGGACCATGGGCCGGCTGTACGGCATGTCCGGCGCCGAGGCCGACGCGCGGGCCGCCGAGCAGCTCGAGTGGGTGCAGCTCACCGAGTTCGCCAAGCGCCCCGCCCGTGTGCTCTCTCGCGGCCAGCAGCAGCGGCTGTCCCTGGCTCGAGCCACCGTGCACCGCCCGTCCGTGCTCCTGCTGGACGAGCCGGCCAACGGCCTGGACCCCGGCTCCCGGCTGCGCCTGCGCGACGACGTCCGCCAGATGGCCGCGGACGGGGTGGCCGTGCTGGTCTCCTCCCACGTGCTCTCGGAGCTCGAGGAGATGTCCGACCGCGCGGTGGTCGTCCGCGACGGCACCACGGTCTCCGCCTCGGAACTGGACGACGCCGCGGACCGAGAGCTGCGGTACCGCATCGCCGGCCCGGAGAACGCCCAGGGTGCGGCCCTGACGCGGGCGCTCGAGGAGCGAGGCATCCCCTACACCCACGGCAGGGGACGGCAGCGTGCCGGTGTGGTCGTTGCCGTGTCCGGTCGCCAGGCGGCAGCGCAGCTGCTGGCCGAGCTGGTCGGTGCCGGCGTGCCGATCGCCCACTTCGCGGAGGAGGGCTCCCGTCTGGAGGATGCGTACCTCGCCGCGGAGCGTCCGGCCGCGCAGGGCTCGTCCGGCGCCGGCACGGCGGCCGGGCCGGCAGCGAACGCCGCCCCGCAGGAAGGAGAGACCGCATGAGCCACGTCGGCACCCTCGTGGGGATGGAGCTGCGCCAGCGGATGCGCTCGCGCGGCTGGTACGTGATGCTGGCCGTCTTCTTCGTGCTCACCGGCCTGGTGACCCTCGGCGCGCTGGGCCTGTTCGGCCTGTCCGGGGCGGGGCCGGAGGAGCGGCAGGCCTCCGGCCGGCTGATGTTCGACTTCGTCGCGTTCTTCGTGCTCCTGCTGTCCCTGCTGATCTCCCCGGCGCTGTCCGCGAACGCCATCACGGGCGACCGCGCCGGCGGCACCCTGGCGATCGTCCAGGTCACGCCGGTGCGGACCTGGCAGCTGATGCTCGGCAAGTGGATCGCCGCATGGATCCCCTCGGTGGCGTTCCTGTTGGCGGCGCTGCCCTGGTTGATCGTGACCCTCGTGTTCGGTGACCTGCCGGTGTCCATGCTGCTGCTGGCCTGCCTGGTGCTCATGGTGGAGTTCGCCGTGGTCACCGGACTCGGCGTCGCCGTCTCGGCGATCTCCGGCCGCACCCTGTTCGCCGTGGTGGTGACCTACCTGCTGGTGGCCCTGCTGGGGATCGGCACGCTCATCGGCTTCGGCCTGGGCACCCAGTTCACCAAGACCACGGTGAAGGCCAACTACCCGGACTACTCCTCCACCGCAGATGTCGACTGGCAACCCGGACAGGTAAAGGAGTGCACCGGGCGGCTTCGGGACCAGGAGGTCTCGGACATGCGGCGGATCGGCTGGGCGCTGGCGCCGAACCCGTTCGTGCTCATGTCGGATGCCGTGGCTCCGGCCAGCCGGCTCCTGGACGAACGGGACGCCGCGGTCAATTCCCTCATGACCACGATCTCTGCGGGCACCCGCATCACCCAGCTGTCCCCGGAGGAGACCATCTACTGCGTGGACGGCATCCCGCGGACCACCGGCGAGCCGCTGCTGGTCGAGCGCGGGGGCCTCACCCCGGTCTGGCCGCTCGGCCTGGCCGTGCAGGTCGGGTTCGTGGCGGTGCTGATGGTGTTCGGACACCGGCGGCTGAACACTCCGGCCGGACGTCTTCCCCGCGGCCTGCGGGTCGCCTGAGCGGCCTCGTCAGCCGTTGAGGAGGCGGCGTCCCTCGAAGGCCCGTCCGAGCGTGACCTCGTCCGCGTACTCGAGGTCGCCGCCGACGGGCAGGCCGGAGGCCAGCCGGGTGACGCGGATGCCGGTGGCGCCGAGCATCCGGCCCAGGTAGGTGGCGGTGGCCTCGCCCTCGAGGTTGGGGTCGGTGGCGAGGATGACCTCGTGGATGACGTCGTCCTGGAGGCGGGTGAGCAGTTCGCGCACGTGCAGCTGCTCCGGGCCGATGCCGGCGATCGGATTGATGGAGCCGCCGAGCACGTGGTACCTGCCGCGGTAGGCGCGGGTGCGTTCGATCGCCATCACGTCCTGCGACTCCTCCACCACGCAGAGCAGGGACGTGTCCCGCTTGTCGTCACGGCAGATGGCGCAGCGCTCCTGTTCGGAGACGTTGAAGCAGAGCTCGCAGAGCTTCACCTTCTCCTTCACGGTCCGGATCGCGTCGGACAGACGCAGCATGTCCTCGGACTCGGCTTCCAGGATGTGGAAGGCGATGCGCTGCGCGGACTTCGGGCCGATGCCCGGCAGCCGGCCGAGCTCGTCGATGAGGTCCTGGACGGCACCGTCGTACACGTGTCACCTGTGGCTTTCTCGCGGCGTGTGGGGTGCCGCGTGGATGGAGTGTCCGCGTCGGCGGCGCGGGCAGGTCAGCTGTTCGGCTGCTCTTCGATGAGGCGGGCGCCGAGGATCCGCTCGACCACGGCGCGGCCGACGAGGCCGGATTCCTCGAGCGAGATGTCGTCGTCGCTGGCGACCTCGTCCTCCCAGGATACGGAGGGCTTGGCCTCGGCCGGCGGGGTCGTCGGCTCGGGGCGGGGTGCCCGGCCGCGGGCGGCATCACGGGCCGCCTGGACGGCCGCCGCACGCGGGTCGAGTGCCGGCCTCTCGCTTCCCGACGACGGCTCCTCGCCGCCGCCTGCCTCCCCGCCTCGAGGACGGGACAGGTCGGCTGCGCTGGGACGGCCGCCCTGAGACGGGTCCGCGGCGCCGGGTCCGCCCGGTGCGCGGGAGCCGGGCACGCCTCCGGGACCACCGGATCCCTCGTTCACCGGGGGATCGGCCGATCCGCCCTCGGCCATGCGCTGCATCAGGGCACCGAACCAGGAGGCGGGGTGCCCTCCACCGCGCTCGGCGAGGGCCTTCGGGTCGTTGCCGGCGGCGGCCTCGGCGAAGGCGACCTCCCGGGCGGAACGGGCACCGGTGGAGCGCTCGCCGGACGGGGAGCCCGCCGAGTCCTTCCCGGGGCGGCCGGGGACTCCGGGCTTCTGCGTCGCGGACGAGTCGTCGTGGTCCGGGGCGGGGACGCCCGGGTCCGGGGAGTCGTCACTGCTGGGGCGGCGGGAGGATGGACCCTCTGAATCGGCAGCCGAAGCGTTCGGGCGCGGGTCGTCCTCGGCGGAGCGGTCGAAGCCCTGCGGTCTCAGGTTGCCGAAGCGGGCGGCGAACTCGGCGCGCAGCTCGGACTCGGGCCGCGCGAACACCGGGATCGAGTGCTCGACCTCCGGGACCAGGGGGCCCGGGTCGTAGGCCGGCAACGGGGAGCCCTCGGTCGAGGACGACGGGCCGGCCGGGTCGGTGCCCTGCGGTGCGGACGACTCGGCGGACGGGTCGACCTTGCCGCCCTGGTCGGAGGCCGATGCGTCCTCCAGAGCCTGAGGGTCCTGAGGGTCCTGACGGTCCTGAGGGTCCTGACGGTCTTGTCGGTGCTCGTCAGCGGTGGTGTCGTCGTCCGCGTCGTCCGCGTCGTCTGCGGCGGACGCGGAAGGCGCGGAGGAACCGGAGGCGCCGAAGGTCTGCTCGGCCTCGGAGCCGGTGTCCTCCGGGCTCCAGCCCTCGGGACCGGCCGAGTCCTCCATGTCCGAATCCGGGTCGAACTCGGGGATGTCGGCCCACGGGTCGTCACCTGGGGACCCGGAGGGGCCGCCCCAGTCCGGGGCGGTGTCCTGCGGGGTGCCCCAGGCGTCTGGGGAGGGCGCCGGCGGGGGAGTGGTCTCACGATTGGCCGGCCGCTGGCGCTGCTCGTGCTCAGGCGGGGCCGGTCGCTCGGGCTGCGGCGTCTGAGGGCGCGGACGCTCGGGGTGCTGCGGGCTTGGGCGCTCGGGCTGCTGCGGCACCATGGGGGCCGAGTCCTGCGCGGGCTGGGGGCCTGGATTCTGTGGCGTTCCGCCGTTCACAGGTCCGGCCGCCGGGGAGGGGCGGCCCTCAGCTTTTGGGTGCCGGTCTCCCTGGGGGCCGTCGCCGCCGAGGATCAGGTCCAACTCGGGACGGATGCCGAGGACGCGGTGCACGGCCTCCGCGAGCACCTGGTCGCCGCGGCGGTTCAGCAGGGAGCGTCGCGGGCCGTCCTGGGTGAAGCCGACGGTGAGCAGACGGCCGTCGAAGCCGGCGACGGACGCGTTGTCCTTGACCAGCATCCACACCAGGCGGGAGGAGTCCTCGAGCGCGGCGAGGATGTCCGGCCAGGCGCGGCGCACCATCTCCACAGAGTTCGTGGCCTGGCCGCCGGACGGCGGCTGCTCCGAGGCGGGGGTCGAGGAGTCTGTGCCCTCGGCGGCGTCCGGTGCGCCGGGGGTCTCCACCGGCGGGGCCTCGCTCTGCGGCCCCTGCGTCGAGGGAGCCTCGGTCGACGGTGTCTGCGGAGCCTCGGCTGGCGACCCTTGCGTCGAGGGAGCCTCGGCCGTCGGAGCCTCGGCCTGCGGTGCCTGCGGTGCCTGCGGTGCCTGTGGACGCTGCGAGACCTGCGGCGCCTCCTGAATCTGCTGGGCCGCTGGGGCCTGCTCGGCCGCCGGAGCGCCCTGACCGCCCGGCGCGGTGTCCTGCCGGCGCATGGCGGCACGGGCGAGCGCGGCGCCGGACAGTCCGGCCGCGGCGGCCACGCCACCGCCGCCGTCTGCACCGTCACCGGCGGCTTCGGCGCTGCGGGCCACACCGTCCGGGGTGCGCCCTGCAGCCGCTGCATCGGCGGCAGGCGAGGCGGGCTGGGAGGGCGCGGGGCCGTCGTCGGGAAGGGAGCCGCCGGCGTAGGCGAGGCGACGCTCCAGGGCCTCCAGGCGCGCGGACAGGCCGCGGTGGGTGTCATCGGAGGCGGGCAGCAGCAGACGGGCCATGAGCAGCTCGAGGTGCAGGCGTGGGCTGGTGGCGCCGACCATCTCGGACAGGGCCTCATTGGTGATGTCCGCGAGCCGGGAGAGCTCGGCGCGGCTCAGCTGGGCGGCCTGCGCGGCCAGACGCCGGACCTGGTCCTCCGGCACCCCGTGGAGCACCGCGGACGCCTGGTCCGGCATGGCGCGGGCGATCACCAGGTCACGGAAGCGGTCCAGGAGGTCCTCCACGAACCGTCGCGGATCCTGTCCGGACTGCACCACGCGGTCCACGGCCTTGAACACGGTCTGCGAGTCGTCCGCGGCGAGGGCGTCGATGACGTCGTCCAGCAGGGCCTCGGGGGTGAAGCCGAGCAGGTTCACCGCGAGGTCGTAGTCCACGCGCCCCTCGGCGGCGCCGGCGATCAGCTGGTCCAGCACGGACAGGGTGTCTCGCACCGAGCCGGTGCCGGCGCGCACCACCAGCGGCAGCACGCCCGGGTCCACCTGCGTCTGCTCGGAGGCGCACAGCTGCTCCAGGTACGCGATCAGCGGCTCCGGCGGCACCAGCCGGAACGGGTAGTGGTGGGTGCGGGAGCGGATGGTGCCGATGACCTTGTCCGGCTCCGTGGTGGCGAAGATGAACTTCAGGTGCTCCGGCGGCTCCTCCACGATCTTCAGCAGGGCGTTGAAACCCGCCGAGGTGACCATGTGGGCCTCGTCGATGATGAGGATCTTGTAGCGGTCCCGGACCGGGGCGAACGTGGCGCGCTCGCGCAGGCCGCGGGCGTCCTCCACGCCGCCGTGCGAGGCGGCGTCGATCTCCAGCACGTCCAGCGAGCCGGGGCCGCCGGTGGCGAGGTCCCGGCACGAGTCGCACTCGCCGCACGGGGTGGACGTCGGGCCCTGGGCACAGTTCAGGCAGCGGGCCAGGATGCGTGCCGAGGTCGTCTTGCCGCAGCCGCGCGGACCGGAGAACAGGTACGCGTGGTTCACCCGGTCCTTGGACAGGGCAGTCCGCAGCGGGACGGTGACGTGGTCCTGCCCGATGACGTCCTCGAACCGGTCAGGGCGGTAGCGGCGATACAGGGCGGTGCTCACCCGTAGAACACTATCCGGTGTGCCGGACGTCATGGAACGGCCACGGAATACCTGTGGACGGCCGTTCCGTTGCGCCCATCATGACTCAGACCACCGCAGACCTGCGCAACGACGCCGAGCAGCACGCCCGCTCCACCGCCCCCGAGGACATGGGGGTGCGGCTGGACCGTGAGGCGCTCGACGCCCTGTTCGAGGGCTCCCACACCACCCAGCTGTTCACCGATGAGAGGGTGGACCCCGAGCTGATCCGCCGCGTCTACGAGGACCTGCGCTGGGCCCCGACCGCCATGAACAATCAGCCCCTGCGCCTCGAGCTGATCGAGTCGGAGGAGGCCAAGGCCCGGCTGCTGCCGCACATGATCGCCTTCAACCAGGAGAAGACGCGGCGGGCGCCGCTGACGCTGATCGCCTCCTATGACCTGGACTGGCACCGCCACATGCCGCACCTCGCCCCGTTCCGCGAGGGCTTCGCCGAGGACGCGGAGGACAAGCCGGGCATGCGCGAGGGCATGGGCCGAACGAACGGCTGGCTGCAGATCGGCTACCTGATCCTCGCGCTGCGCGCCCACGGCCTGCAGGTCGGCCCCATGGCCGGCTTCGACGGCGACGGCATCGACGCCGAGTTCCATGGGGACACCAACTGGAAGTCCCTGCTCGTGCTCAACGTGGGTCACGCCCCGGCCGGCCACGAGAAGGCCCAGCAGCCCCGCCAGGGCCGCCTGGAGTTCGACCAGGTCGCCACGGTCCTCTGACCGTCCCGCGGACACAGGGACGACGACGGCACAGGGCCCCGGAGCGCATGCTCCGGGGCCCTGTGGTCGTCTGGGGAGGAGTGCTCGGCGGTCGGAACGGTGGCGAACCGTGGGCTCAGGCGGTGAAGGCGGTCTCGTCGAAGACCCAGGCCCGGCGGGGCAGCGCCCGGGGGTCGAACACGGCGACCGCGTCCTCGAGAGGCCCTGCCGGCAGGCCGACGGAGGCGAGCATGACGTCCCGCACGCGCTCGCCGACCGCGCTCAGGTTCGCGGGGGCGCCGACGGCGGCGAGGTCCTCGAGGGTGACGGCCCCGTCCCGCTTGGCCAGGCGACGGCCCTCGGCGTTCACCACGAGCGGGACGTGCAGGTACTCGGTGTCCGGGCAGTCGTCGCCGCGGGCGACGCAGAGCGCCTCGGCCAGCCAGCGCTGCCGCGGGGCGGAGTCGAGCAGGTCGTCACCGCGGACGACCTGGTCGACGCCCTGCTCGAGGTCGTCCACCACCACGGCGAGGTTGTAGGCGTAGGCGCCGTCGTTGCGGCGGAGGACCACGTCGTCCACCAGCCCCGTGACGGTGCCGTGGAGCAGGTCACGGGCGGAAGCCTCCGGGAACTGCCCTGAGGGGAGCCCTTCGATCCGGGCGGCGTCCACGCGAAGTGCCGCAGGGCGCTCGGCACGGCGGCGGACCCGCTCGGCCGCGGACAGGTTCCGGCAGGTGCCCGGGTAGAAGCCGGGTGGACGAAGAGGCGCCGGGGAGGCGGAGGAGGGGCCGTCGTCGTGCTGCCCGGCGGGTCCGTTGGGCGCGGAGGAGGCCTCTGCGATGTCCTTGCGGGAGCAGTAGCACTCGTAGACGGCGTCCTCGCCGAAGCGGGCGCGCAGGGCTGCGACGGCGTCCGCGTACAGGGCGGTGCGCTCGGACTGCCGGACCGGCTCGGCGTCCCAGGTGATGCCGACGGCCGCCAGCTCGGCGAGCTGCTCCTCCTCGGCGCCGGAACGGACACGGTCCAGGTCCTCCACACGGAGCAGGAACGGGCGGCCGGAGGCGCGGGCGGCGATCCAGGCGAGCATCCCGGTGCGCAGATTGCCCACGTGGAGTCGGCCGGTGGGGGAGGGGGCGTAGCGACCGGCGGGCATCGTCAGGCTCCTCGGTGTGCGGGCCGGAGACGCCGTGCGGCGCATGGCTCCGGGGAAAGTGAAGGCCCCCCACGCACCTGCCAGAGCCCACCTACCCTTGCTACCTTCCGGTCCTGGGGGAGTTCAGCGAGATGACACCACGTGAGGGGCCGTCGATGAGTCTAGCAGTGAACCGGGGGGCGAGCGATTCAGTGGTCGATTGGCGTCGTCGGGAATCTGTGGTGTAGGCTCATCTGTGCCCTTGGCCGGTTCGCCGGCAAGGGCGAGCCAAGGAGGATTCGCCTAGCGGCCTATGGCGCACGCCTGGAACGCGTGTTGGGTTAACAGCCCTCGGGGGTTCAAATCCCCCATCCTCCGCGGAAGAAGAGCCCTCGGACTTCGGTCCGGGGGCTTTTCGCATGTCCGAGAACTCCTGAAAGACGCGTTGTGTCCCACTCGGTGACGTATGCTTCACCACCAACCGAGGGTGTTCTGCCTCACATATCGCCAGACCGGCGAGAGGGGGAGCAGCGGCTCCCTCACACTGTTCTCTTCATCTCGGAGGCCACAGCATGTCGTTTGAGGAACTCATCGAACTCACCAACAAGTACGTCTGGTCCTCGGCCCTGGTGTACCTGTGTCTGGCCGCAGGCGTCTACTTCTCCCTGCGCACCGTCTTCCTGCAGGTGCGCTGCATCCCGGACATGCTCACTCAGCTGAAGGCCGGCGAGAAGTCCGCGGACGGCACGTCTTCCATGCAGTCGCTGATGATGTCCCTGGCCGGCCGCGTGGGCATGGGAAACATCGGCGGTGTGGCCACCGCGATTGCCTTCGGTGGCCCCGGTGCCGTGTTCTGGATGTGGACCGTGGCCTTCCTGGGGGCGGCGACCTCCTTCATCGAGTGCACCCTCGGCCAGATCTTCAAGGAGAAGGACCTGGACACCGGTGAGTATCGTGGCGGCCCGGCCTACTACCTCTCCAAGGCGTACCAGCACACCTCCTTCGGCGGCGCCCTCAAGGTCTACGCCGTGGTCTTCGCGATCGTGACCGTGTTCGCCACCTCGTACTTCCTGCCGGGCGTCCAGGCCAACGGCATGGCCGCCGCCATGGGCGAGGCGTGGGGCGTGGCGCACTGGGTCGTGGCCCTCGGCGCCGTGATCCTGCTGGCCTTCATCGTCATCGGCGGTGTGAAGCGCATCGCCACCTTCGCCGTCTACGTGGTGCCTGTGATGGCGGTGCTGTACATCGTCCTGGCGCTGATCGTGTTCTTCGTGAACTTCGACCAGATCCCGCACGTCTTCTCCCTCATCTTCTCCTCGGCCTTCGGCGCCCACGCCGTGTTCGGCGCGATCCTCGGCATGGCCGTCCAGTGGGGCGTCCAGCGCGGCATCTACTCGAACGAGGCCGGCCAGGGCACCGGCCCGCACGCCGCGTCCGCCGCCGAGGTGTCCCACCCGGCCAAGCAGGGCTTCGCCCAGTCCTTCGCCGTGTACATCGACACCCTGTTCGTCTGCACCGCCACCGCGTTCATCATCATCTCGACGAACATGTACAACGTGTTCTCCGAGGGCAAGGAGGACTCCGCGAAGCTGTTCACCGGCAGTGTGGCGGACTCCGTGAAGGTCGGGCCCGGCTACGTGCAGAACGGCTTCGACACCGTGTTCGGCGGCTGGGGCCCGTCCTTCGTGGCGATCGCCCTCGCGTTCTTCGCCTTCACCACGATCGTGGCCTACTACTACATGGCCGAGGTCAACACCTCGTTCCTGGTCCGCAACCTGAAGAACCCGATCCTGCGGCGCGGGGCCATCCGCGCCGTCCAGGGCCTGATCCTGATCTCCGTCGCCTATGGCGCCGTCACCACCACCGGTGCCGCATGGGGCCTCGGTGACATCGGCGTGGGCTCCATGGCCTGGCTGAACATCGTGGGCATCCTCCTGCTCCAGGGGCCGGCGTTGAAGGCGCTGAAGGACTACCAGCAGCAGAAGAACGCCGGGCTGGACCCGCAGTTCGACCCGCGCAAGGTCGGCATCCGGAACGCGGAGTTCTGGGAGCTGCGCGCCGACGGGCTGGTGAAGCAGGGCATGACCGGCGAGGAGCTTGCGGCCACGGCTGACACCGCGGACGCCCCGCGCCGCGACGGAGGTGCTCATACCAACTGAGCACCCGCTGACCGTCAGGGACGACGGCGGCCACGCACCTTTCACAGGTGCGTGGCCGCCGTCGTGTGTGCGGGGCCGTCCGGCCCCGCGGGTGGTCAGCCCAACAGGTGCGGGTGGAACTTCTCCGTCACCTTCGGGTGCGCCCGGGCGAAGCCCTTGAGCATGTTGGCCCCGAAGGAGGAGAGCATCGGGTTGTCCGGGTCGTCCGAGGCGCCACGGGCCTCGGCGGCCAGCTCGGCGGGCAGCTCCACCTGGTCCACCACGGCGTCCAGGCGCGGGGAGTAGAAGAACGGCACAGAGTAGCGGTCCACGCCCTCCGGAGGGGACTGGACCCGGTGGATGGTGGCCATGAGGTACCCGTCTGTGGCCACCTCGAGCATCTCGCCGAGGTTCACCACCAGGGCTCCCGGGATCGGCTCCACCGGCAGCCATGCGTCCTGGCCGTAGGGGCGCACTTCGAGGCCGCCGACCTCGTCCTGCAGCAGCAGGGTGATGAACCCGTAGTCCGCGTGCAGGCCCACGCCCTGGGAGCCGGCCTCGGTCACGCCGCCCACGTAGTGGGCGAGCTTCGCCATCCAGGCGCGGTCGCCGGAGAAGGCGTCGGCGAAGTGGTCCTCGTCCAGGCCGATGGCCACGCACAGCGCGCCGAGCAGCTCCTCGCCCACGTGGTCCATCAGCGTGGCCCAGGCCATGGCCTGCCGCTCCAGCTCCGGCATCTGCTCCGGCCACTGGTTGCGGCCCTGCAGATGCCAGTACTGGTCGTCCGGGCCGATCCGCTCGGCCGGCACCGGCTCGCGGTCCGGGGAGAAGTCCAGCTGCTCGCGGGAGTCTGGCCGCCCCTGGGTGCGCTCGGCGGCGATCGCCGAGTAGCCGCGCCAGTGCGGCGAGTTCTGGTTGTGCAGCGCCATCTTCTCCGCCTCCGGGCGGGCGAAGAACTCGGCGGTCACGCGGAACAGGTCGTCCACCTGGCCGGGCTGCGCTCCGTAGCCGACGATCTGGAAGAACCCGACTGTGTGCGCCGCATGCCGCAGCTGCTCCAGGAACTCGGGGTTCCGGGAGCCGTCCGGCAGGCGCAGCGTGGACATGTCCAGCACGGGGACCTCAGTGGGGGCCGGCTCCGTGCGCTGGTCCTGTGTGGTGAAGGTGGTCATGCCCACTATGAGACGCCCGGGCCGGTCTCCGGCGCACATCGCGTTGCGCCGCATGTCCTGCGGTGACTCCGTGTGTCCGACGGTGACCCCGCGTGACGGGTTCGGAGCCCGCGCCCAGGTCAGTGTCCCCGCAGCTCCTGCTCCACCCACTCCAGCAGGGACGCCCCGACGGCTTCGTGCACGTCCTCGGCGTCGCCGAAGCCCCGTTCCGCCAGGTCGGCCGCCGTCAGCACCGGGTAGGGCGTGTCCGGGACGCCGTCCGCCGGGCGCACGTCCACATGGTCCACGCGGGCGCCGCGGCCGTGCAGCCAGTCCGCCATCGTGTAGTCGGAGCGCGAGTCGCCGGCGGTGAGCCAGCGTGCCGGCAGCTGCACGCGCGCCTCGGCCATCATCTCCAGGGTGTGGGAGGCGCCGAGCGCCTTCCCGGAGTCTGCGTGCTGTACATCCACCGAGATGACGGTCGCCTCGACCTCGTAGTCCTCGGCCAGGCCCTCGGCCGCCAGGAACTCCTCGACGCGCCGGGCCACCGCGTCCCGGGCGGGTTCGTAGCGGCCCGTGTCCGCGTCGACCTCCTTCTCCAGGGAGATCATCGCCAGCTTCGTGTGGTCCTCGAACTGCAGCCCGTCCGCCAGCTCGGCGTTCACCTTCCCGACGACGGTCCGGAGCCTCTGAGGGACCGCCATCGGCGGCGACGTGCGCACCCAGGCCGGCAGGCCGTCGTCGTGGGTCACCCGCGGCAGGTCCCCGGAGGGGACCTCGGAGAAGGGGAACCACACGGCGCCCTTCTCGCAGACTGCGAAGGCCGGGGCATCCGCGGCGATGCCGGCGTCCCTGAGCGGGGAGAGGACGCGGCGCAGGAGGAAGTCGGCCGAGCGGCCCGTGTTGAAGCAGACCGGCACCCCGGAGGCGAGGAGGCGGGCCAGGGAGCCCACGATCGGCTCGGGCACGGTGCGGGTCTCGGTGGAGGCCACGGGGCCGTCCACGTCCAGCAGGAGTCCGACGGGGGAGATGTCGCGCATGTACCCACACTAGGTGTTGTGGGTCATGAGGTTCTTGACATGGGTGCCGGGCTGAGATGAGACGAGTGGGCCTCTCCCGCAGGATGGAAGTTCCTACACCACCGACCTGCTCGAAAAGACCCACTCATGACTCACGCTAACGCACCCCTGACCCCCCCTGGCCGTCTCAGGATGGTCCACCGCCACCTGAACGACCGGATCCCGCAGGCACACGTGGCCGCTTAAGTTCCGGGTCTCACGGCCCACGGTGGCCACCTGGGTGGCCCGTTACAAGGCTCAGGGCGAGGCAGGACTTCAGGACCTGCCCAGCCGGCCGCACCGTTCACCTGCCCAGCTCGATCCGGTCCTGGTCGCCCAGATCCACGCCTTGAGAAGGCAGAAGAAGTGGTCGGCATCACCGGATCCGTCCGTGTCAGGGCCGTCGTCGTGCGCGACAGGTCAGAACAGCTGGCGCAGGTTCGCCTTCGCGAGGTCGAGCAGCTTGGTGCCCTTGCCGTCGAGGACGGTGCGCATGGCGTAGAGCGCGAAGCCCTTGGCCTGCTCGAGCTCGATGCTCGGCGGGATCGTCAGCTCCTGACGCTCGGTCTTGACCACCAGCAGGGCAGGCCCGTCGTGGGCCAGGAAATCGCCCATCACCGCGGGCAGGTCCGTCGTGTGGTCCGCGCGGAAGCCCTTGATGCCGACTGCCTCCGCGATCGCTGCGAAGTCCGGGTTCTCCAGGCCCGTCCCATAGGGGACGAACCCGGCGGCCATCATCTCGAGCTCCACGAAGTTCAGCGAGTCGTTGTCGAACACGAGCGTCTTCACGGGCAGGTCGTTCTGCACGAACGACAGCAGCTCGCCGAGCATCATGGCCAGCCCGCCGTCGCCGGCCATCGCCACCACCTGGCGCGTGGGCTCGACCGCCTGGGCGCCGACCGCCTGGGTGACCGCGTTGGCCATGGAGCCGTGGGACATCGAGCCGATGATCCGGCGGCGCCCGTTCATCGTCAGGTACCGGGAGGCCCAGATCACCGGGGAGCCGACGTCGGGCAGGAACACCGCGTCATCGTCGGCCATCTCGTCGAGGAGGCGGGCCACGTACTGCGGGTGCACGCGTCCGCGTCCCGGGCTGGCCAGCTGGTCGAGGTCCTTGCGGGTCTTGGCGTAGTGCTTGAGCGCCTTGTTCAGGAACGCCGACGACGAGTTCCCGCGCAGCAGCGGCAGCAGGGCCTGGGCCGTCTCCTTCACCCCGCCCACGAGCGGCACGTCCACGGCCACCCGCCGGCCGATCTGCTCGCCGCGCACGTCCACCTGGATGACCGTGGCGTCCTCGGGGTAGAACTGCCGGTACGGCAGGGAGGAGCCGAGGATCAGCAGCGTCTCGGCCTCCTTGAGCGCGTGGTAGCCGGAGGCGAAGCCGAGCAGGCCGGTCAAGCCGACGTCATACGGGTTGTCGTACTCGATCCGGTCCTTGCCGCGCAGCGCGTGGACGATCGGGGCCTGCAGACGTTCCGCCAGGGCCACGACCTCGTCGTGGGCACCGGCCGCACCCGCACCGGCCAGGATGGTGATCCGCTTGGACGAGTCCAGGGCCTCGGCCGCCTCGCGCAGCACGGAGTCCGCCGGGATGACGCGGGACGGCGTGTGACGGATCACCTCGGGCTTCGCGGAGAGCTCGGTGAGGGCCACGTCGCCCGGGATCACGAGCACGGCCACGCCCCGCTGCTCGACGGCGGCCCGCATCGCCGTGCGCAGCATGCGGGGCATCTGGTCCGCCGAGGAGACGTGCTCCACGTAGACGGAGCACTCGCGGAACAGGTCCTGCGGGTGGGTCTCCTGGAAGTAGCCCGAGCCGATCTCCTCCGACGGGATGTGCGCGGCAATCGCGAGCACCGGGGTGCGGGAGCGCTGGGCGTCGAACAGGCCGTTGATCAGGTGGAGGTTGCCCGGACCGCACGAGCCCACGCAGACCGCGAGCTCATCCGTGAGCTGGGACTCGGCGGAGGCTGCGAAGGCCGCGGTCTCCTCGTGCCGGGTGTGCACCCACTGGATGCCGCCGTGGGAGCGCAGGGCCTCGGTCAGCCCGTTGAGGGAGTCCCCGGGCACGCCGTACATGCGGCGCACGCCCGAGGCGTGGAGGGTCTCGACGATGTTCTGGGCGACAGTGGCCACGGTGGAACCTCTTCTCTGGTCGGGAGGCGCCCGGGCCGGTTCGGCAGTGGGCGCCGCATTGCCTTCCACGCTAGGGGTCGAGGTCCCGGCCCGGCGAGGGGCGGCCGCCCGCAGGGGGCGTCCGACCCGGTCAGCGCAGCAGGTCGCGCTCGACCCAGCGCAGCAGGGACTCGCCCGCGGCGACGTCGGGCAGGTCCGCGGAGGCCACGGGGCCGTCCACGTCCAGCAGGAGTCCGATCGGGGAGATGTCGCGCATGTACTTTCACTAGGGGGCGGTGAATCCACAGTCCCCGCATGGACTTCTCGTCGGTGTGGATGCCTAGGATGGCGGCGAACGAACGGGCCGGGGTGCCTGCGCCCCGGCGCCTCCGTCTGGCCAGGGAGCACCCCATGAGCACGCACGTCGACAGCACTCAGGCGGGTCGCGCACTCGACTCGACCGTCGGGCGCATCGTCACCGCCGTCGTGGTGGTGGCCGCGCTGATTTTGATGATGGTCGGCATGGGCCTGTTCGGCGGCACGCGTGTGACCCACGCCGTCGGCGGCTGGCTCGATGAGGACGCCACCTGGCTGTCCGCCGGAGAGGCAGCCGGCTACATCTGGGGGCTCATCTACGCCGGCTTCGTCGGCTATGCGGTGTGGCAGCTGATGACTCCCACCCCCAGCCGGCGGCACGTGCGCATGCGCCCCTGGATCCTCGCGGGCATCGCCTTGAACATCGTGTGGCTCGCCGCCGTCGAGGCAGGGCTGCTGTGGGCCAGCGTGGCGGTGAGCATCGTGCAGCTGGCCGTCCTGCTGGTGATCCTGGTCCAGATGGAACGGCTTCCCGCGCCGGGTTGGGGCGAGCGGATCGCCGTGGACTGCGTCCAGGGGTTCTACCTCGGTTGGACAATGGTGTGCGTCTTCGTGAACGTCGCCGCGGGCCTGGCCTCCTCCGGCTGGGATGGCGGCCCCCTGATGCCTGTCACCTGGGCCGTGATCGCCGTCATCGCCCTCACCATTCTGAGCGCACTGCTCTCCGCCTATGACGGCGGACGGTTCTGTGTGGTCCTCGCCGTGGCCTGGGGCCTGTTCTGGATCGGGGTGAACCGTTCCGACGGCCGCGGCCTGCAGTCCGGCAGCCTGGCAGTCACCTCCTACGGCTGCGCTGTGGTGGTCATCCTCGCCTGGGCCGGCGCCCGTTGGCTGTCCGCGAAGTCGCCCACCGGCGAGGCCCGTGACCTCATCGCCGACGCCCTCGACGGCGACGGTCAGATCACCACGCGCTGACGCCTGGGCAACGTGGCCGACTGCGGCGGGCGGCCCCTATGGAGTTGGTCACAGTGATGCGGTTCTGACCTGGGAAGATGCTCGCACCAAGGTAAACTGGGAAAGTCCTGTACGGCCGCTCCTCAAAAACTTGGAGGCCGAAGGGCATCTCCCCTTGGCGAGGGCTCATCCCCTCTTCGCAGAAAGGACACAGCGTCGTGCCCGTTTCCCCCTCCCCCTCCAGCTCTCTGCGTCTTGCCGCCGCCCTCGGCCTCGGTCTGTCCCTGGTCCTCACCGGCTGCAATGTGGACCCGAACCCCTCGTCTGCCGCCGGGAGCTCTTCCTCGGAGTGGGCCAGCGAGACCAATGACTCGTCCTCCAGTGCGTCCGCCGACCGGTCCGCCGAAGCCCGTGAGTCCGAGCGGGTGGAAGACGGTCGCGGGGACGACGTCTCTGAGGAGTCGGCCCGTGAGTCCGAGAAGGCCGAGCGCGCCGAGAAGGAGCGTCAGGAGCGCGAAGCGCGCAAGGAGCAGGAGCGTGAGACGCAGGCCCGCGCCGAGGCCAAGAAGTCAGCCGCCGCCGAGCGCGAAGCCGAGCAGGCCGAGGCGAGCCGAAAGGCTGAGGCGTCAGCGGCCGCTGAGCGCAAGGCCGAGCAGGCCGCGGCTCAGCAGCGTGAGCGCGAGGCGGCTGACAAGAAGGCAGCCGAGGCGAAGGCCACCGAGCAGAAGACGGCCGAGCAGAAGACGGCCGAGCAGGCCGTCGCGACGGACGCTGCCCAGGCTGCCGCTCCGGCCCCTTCCCAGGCCTCCGCGAAGCCGGCTTCCCCTGCGTACGTGGACGGGGAGCGCGGCATCGTGGTCTCCGTGACCGACGGCGACACCCTGCGCATCCGCATCAACGGCGTGGAGGAGCGGGTCCGCCTGCTGAACATCGACACCCCGGAGACCAAGCATCCCTCGCACGGTGTGCAGTGCCTCGGTCCGGAGTCCACGGCCGCCCTCAAGAGCCTGGTCTCCCCGGGACAGCCCGTCACCCTGCGCTATGACAAGGAGCGGCGCGACCGCTACGACCGGGTCCTCGCCGGCGTCTGGGTCGGAGACACCTTCGTCAACGCCGAGATGGCCCGCCTGGGCCTGGGCGAGCCGGTGATCTTCCAGCCGAACGTCCGCTTCTACAACGAGGTCCACGCCGCCTGGCAGGAGGCCAAGGCCGCCGGCCGCGGCCAGTTCGCCTCCGGCCCCGGCTGCACTCCGGGCACGGCGTCCGCACCGGCCCAGGCCGCTCCGGCTCCGCAGCAGTTCGCCGCTCCCGCATCGAAGCCGGCCCCGGCCCCGGCCCCGGCATCGAAGCCGGTGGCAGCCCCGGCCCCGGCCCCGGCGCCGAAGCCCGCAGCGGGCGGCTCGGGCCCGGTGGCAGGCAACACGGCCACCAAGACCTGCCCGGCCTCCCACCCGGTCAAGGCCAATGACAACTCGGGCATCTACCACCTGCCGCACAACCAGGCGTACTCGCAGACCAACGCCCGCAACTGCTACGCCACCGCCGCGGCCGCCCAGGCCGCCGGCTACCGCGCGGCCAAGCGCTGACCCGCCTCACCTCCCGCGCCGCTGCGGCTGCGGAGGGGGGCGACACAAGCCGGGCCCCGGTCCTGCCTGACGCTGTCAGGAAGGACCGGGGCCCGGCGTGTGTGGGGTGTCCGTCGAGGAATCAGGAGTCGGCGCGCAGGGCGTATCCGGCCTCCTCCAGCTTCTCCTGGGCCTCGGCCTTCTTCACGAGGGCGGAGGTGTCCTTCGGAGGCAGGCTGAGGTGGCTCTCGGCGGCCACACCGGCGCGCAGCTGCTTGGCGCGTTCCCATTCGGCGTCCACGGACAGGCCGAGCAGCAGCACGATGTTGAAGACCCAGAGCGCGAACAGCAGGGCCATGACACCGCCGATGGCGCCGTACGAGGAGTAGCCGGCCAGGGTGGCGAAGTAGACGGACAGGGCCACGGCGGCCAGGATCATGCCGACGAAGGCGACGATGTTGCCCGGGCCGAAGACGGTGAACTTCGGCTTCTGCACGTTCGGGGTCAGGTAGTACAGGACGGCGATCATCAGCAGCACGAGCACGACGATGACCGGCCACTTCACCCACGTCCAGATCGGCAGGAACGAGTCCGTGAGGAAGCCCATGAGGTCATCGGCGCCGAGCGGCTCGGCGATCGGCTTCACGAGACCCTCCACCAGGGTGCGGTTCACGGCGAGGCAGATGAGGACGACCACGATGCCCACGAGCACCACCAGGGTGGCCAGCAGGTTGGCGGCGGTGAGCTTCACGAAGCCGCGGCCCTCCTCGTAGCCGTAGAGCTGGTTCGCGGCGCGGTTGAAGGCCTTCACATAGGCGGAGGCGGACCACAGGGCGGTGGCGATACCGATGATCAGCGCGATCACGCCGCCGGTGGACTGGTTCATCATGTTGTCCACGAGGTCGGTGACCAGCGGGGCGTAGTCGGGGGAGACGTTCTTGTCCACGATGTCCTGGACGAGGTCGTTCACCACGTCGCGGTTGCTGGCCATCACCAGGGTGATGATCGAGAAGATCGCCAGCAGGGCCGGGGCAAGGGACAGCACCATGAAGTAGGTGAGCTTCGCGGCAAGGTCCGTGCCGCCGGCGTTCAGGAAGGTCTTGATCGAACGCGAGAAGGCGTACTTCCAGCCGTCACCGCCGAGCTTCACGGCCTTG
>NZ_BCSN01000009.1 GCF_001570885.1 Micrococcus lylae NBRC 15355
CCACATTAGCCCGCCGAGGGGTACTTGCAAAAGCGTGACGTGGGAAACATCCCGCACCGAGGGTGATCGTTACCTTTTCGTAACCTCGATGTCACACGTGCGCCGCCGACGGTGCGCGAAGGCCGGTTCAGGCGGCGTCGCGCAGCAGCGTTCGCACGGCCCATGCCCCGGACATGCCGTGGACACCGGCACCCGGGGCCGCCGCCGAGGACGCCAGGTACAGGCCCGGGACTCCGCTGCCCCGGACGGCGGCGCGGAGCCGGTGCGGCGAGAGAAGCCGAGGCCGGGCCAGAAGCTGGGTGCCGTCCAACGCACCACCGGCGATGTCCCCGCCGACCAGGTTGGGGTTCCAGGCCTGAAGAGCGGACGGCCCCGTCTCCACCGCTCGCAGGATCCGGTCGCGGAACCCCGGGGCATGCTCCTCGATCACCGCCTCGACGACGGGCCGCACCGCTGCCTCCCAGCCGTGCGGGACGTGGGCGTAGGCCCACACCACCGTGCTCCCCGCCGCCGGGGCGGCCGCCCGCGACGGGTCTGCGCCCTGCTGCTGGCACAGCATCACGAAGGGCCGCTCGGGCATCCGCCCGGCGGCCACGGCGGCCTCCGCCGCGGTGAGCTGCTCCGGCGTGCCGCCCAGGTGCACGGTGCCGGCCCCGCCGACGCGCGGGTCCCGCCACGGGATCGGGCCGTCCAGGAGGAAGTCGACCTTCGCCGACGCCGGGCCGTGCCGCCACCGGCGCAGCCGCCGCAGAGGCCGCGCCTCCATGCCGGTGCCGCCCAACGCGGCGACGGCCGCAGGCATCAGGTCGAGGATGGCGGCGTCCACGTCTGCCACCTCGGCCAGGTGGGTGATGCGCCGGCCGGTGTGCAGCCGGCCGCCGTGCGCGGCCAGCACGCTCAGCAGCGCGTCCACCACCGACTGGGACCCGCCCCGGGCGACGGGCCATCCGGTGGTCATGCCGAGCCCGCCGAGGAGCGTGCCCATCGCCGCCGTGAGCGGCCGGGTGGGAGGAAGGATCGTGTGCGCCGCCGAGCCGAGGAACAGGGCACGGGCCCGGTCGCCGCAGAAAGCGGCTCGGGCGGCCGCCGCGGCCGGCCAGGGCGAGCGGAGCCCGAGGCGGGCCATCGTCAGCGGATGGGGCCACCGGCGCACCAGCGGACCCAGGACGTCCGCCGCCGCCGCGGCGGGCGCGTCGAGGACGGGACGATGCCATGCCAACCAGGCGCGGCCGTCGTCGTGAAGGCCCGAGGCGGTGGCCTCCGGCTCCCGATGGAGGAGGACGGCGTCCTGCCCGGGCAGCGGGTGCGCCATCGGCACCTCGGGGTGGACCCACTGAAGTCCGTGGGCGGTCAGGTCCAGCTCGGCGAAGGCGGGGCTGACGACCCCCAGCGGGTGGCCGGCGGCGCCGAGGTCCACGACCGTCCCCTCCCCGAGCACGGGTGCGGAGGCGCACGCTCCGCCCGGACGGTCGGCCGCCTCGTACACGTCGACCTCCCAGCCGGCACGGGCCAGCAGGGCAGCGGCGGTCAGGCCGTTCGGACCGGACCCGACGACGGCGACGCGCCCGGGCTCGACGCCCTCCGGGAGCGGGAAGCCGGAGACGGGACGCATCGACTGCTCGTGGCTCACCGGCCGGTGCGGATCATCGGGCGGTCGGGCCCGGGTCCTGGGCGAGGTCCTGCGGCACGGTCGCCTCGTCCACGTGCGCACCGGAGCGGTAGATGCCGCGGGCGAGCACGTTCGAGGCGAGCGAGGAGACGATCACCAGGGAGATCGCGGTCAGCAGGAACAGCACCAGGGACCACAGCGCGAAGCCGTCCCGGGCGGTGAGGCACAGGAAGACGCCGAAGCAGATCAGCGGCAGGCCCATGCCGGTCGCGGGGCTGAAGACGTTCATCATCTGCAGGCCGTCCCGGGCGCGCAGCATGGACACGGCAGACAGCAGCACCAGGACGGCGCCGCCCACCATGCAGAGGATGCCGAACAGGGCGAGGACGATCATGGGTCAGCGCTCCCCTCGGGTCAGGATGCGACTCAGGGCGACCGTCGCGAGGATGCCGAGGAACGCCGCCAGCAGGGCCACGTCCTGGACGACCGCCGAGTGGAAGACCAGGCCCGCCGCGGCGAGCATGCCGATCGACGCGAAGTACACGAGGTCGCCCACCACGGCCCGCTCGGCATTGGTCTCGGAGCGCAGGATGCGCAGGATGCCGAGGCCGAACGCGACGGCCAGCACGGCGATCGTGGCGACGACGCCCACGGTGATCACGGTGTCGACGCTCATGAGGCCTCCTCCCAACGCGGTCCGCGCAGCATGCGCAGCAGCCGGTCCTCCATCTCACGCAGGCCGGCGACGACCTCCTCGCGGTCCTGGTCGAAGACGCAGTGGACGAACAGGGTCACCGGCTCGGTGTCGGTGCCGTGCGCGGTGCCCACCACGAGCGTGCCCGGGGTGATGGTGATGGAGCTGGCCATCCACGTCACCTCGAGGTCGCGCTCGCAGCGCAGGTCGTACCGGATGATCGACGGCGTGGCGAAGGGGCCGGCAGTCACGGCCTTGCGCGCCACCTGGAACGAACCGGCGATGACCTCCTTCACCAGCCACAGCACATAGGAGACGGCGTGGCCCAGATGGAAGCGCCACCGCCGTCCGCCCTGCGGCGGGCGGGTCTGACGGATGTCGGTCACGGGAGCACCGCCTTCACGTAGTCGGTCGGATCGAACAGCCCGGCCACGCCCTGCTCGACGAACGGCATCACCAGGCCAGCGCCCACGAAGAGCGCCACGGACAGGCCGATCATCAGCAGGCCGGGGGCCATCAGGCGGGGGGCCACGCGCACGTCGGCCGGCAGGACCGTGTCCGGGCCGCGGCCGCCGGTGACGACGTCCGGGCGCATGTGGGTCAGCTCGTCACCGCCGAAGGCCCCGGTCCAGAGGCGCTGCAGGGCCATCAGGGTGGCCACGGAGGCGAGCAGGATGCCCGCCATCATGACCCAGCCCCACGCGGCCTGGCCATGCTGCCCGGCCTCGGCGGTCGCGGAGATCAGGCCCCACTTGCCCCAGAGGCCGGACGTCGGCGGCAGGCCTGCCAGGGACAACAGGCCCAGGGCCATCCCGACGGCGATCACAGGCTCGCGCCTGACGAGGCCGCCGAGGCGGTCGATGCGCGACTGGCCGTAGGCGAGCTCGACCGAGCCGGTGAGGGTGAGCAGGCCGGACATCGTGATCACGTGGTGCACCAGGTAGAACACGCCGGCGACCACGGCGGCCGGGAAGGCCAGGACCACACCGATGAGGATGTGGCCCACGCCGGCGGTCATCTGGAACGCCATGACCCCGCGGACGCGGTTCTCACCGAGCGAGCCGACGGCGCCCACCAGCATGGTGGCGACGACCAGCACGCCGAGCACCCAGGTGAGGGGGTGGGTGGCGAGGTCGTACGGTCGGTGCTGCGGGGCGAAGACGACGTAGACGATGCGCAGCACCGCGTAGACGGCGACCTTCGTGTACAGGCCAGCGAACAGGGCCATCATCCCGGCCGAGGTGCCCGGGTAGGCGCGCGGCAGCCAGCCGTAGGCGGGCACCACGCCGGCCTTGACCAGCAGGGCGACCAGCACGACGGACACGCCCAGGGCCACGCGCGGGTCCTGCGCCGCGGCGCCCTGCAGCACCGCGAGGTTCACTGCACCGGCCGAGGCGTAGACCAGGCCCACGCCGGAGACGAGGACGGCCGAGGTGACCAGGTTGACGATCACGAACATGCGGCCGATGCCGAGGCGACGCCACGAGCCGGTGACGGCGAGCAGCGCGTAGGACGGCAGCAGCATCACCTCGACGAACACGAAGAGGTTGAACAGGTCGCCCGTGAGCAGGGCGCCGTTCACGCCGGCGAACGTCATGAGCGTCAGGGCAGGCACGAAGCGGTAGCGGTACTCCCGCGTGAGGATCAGGAACCAGGCGGCCACCGCGGTGGACAGCGAGGTCACGACGATCATCAGCGCGGACAGGGTGTCCGAGACGAACGGGATGGCCACGCCGGGGACGAAGGCGCCCACGCTGACGGCCATCGGCGGATGGGACCCGTGGTGGACCAGCAGGGCGATCGCGGCGGCCATGGACACCAGCGGGACGGCCACGGACAGCACCGCGTCCAGGGTACGGCTGCGCACCACCACGGACAGGCCCGAGGTGAGCAGCGGCACCGCCACGAACAGCGGCAGGAGTTCGGCGACGGCCATCAGTGGTCCTCTCCGGTCTCGGGCGGCACGGTCTGGTCGTCGTCACGGCCGATGACGGCCAGGGCCAGCATCAGGATGGACGAGGCCATGGAGATCACGATCGCCGTGAGCACAAACGCCTGGGGCAGCGCGTCGGCCACCTGGCGGATGTCCGCCCCGTCGGTCAGGGGCTCCTGGCGCCAGGCGGGCACGCCCGTGGTCAGCAGGAGCAGGTTCACGCCGTGGGAGATGAGCGTCAGGCCGAAGATGGCGCGCACCATCTCCCGCTGCAGCACCATCCACGCGCCGGTGCCGATCAGCAGGCCCACGGTCAGGGCGAGGATCATCATGCGTCATGCCCCCATTCCGGCGGTCGGGTGCCCGAGGAGATGTACTGCGAACGCGGGCTCACCACGTGCATCGAGGAGGTGGTCGGCGGGATCTCGTCCGGACGTTCGCCGTGGACGGTGTCCATGGGCCCGGACAGCTCGCCCTCGACGGCCTCGTCCAGGCGCTCGCGCATGGTCTCCGCGCCCGTGGTCGACTGCCGGGCGACGCCGAGCACGTTCACGGCCACGAGGATCAGGCCGATCACCGCGAGGTACACGCCGGCGTCGAAGACCATGGCGGTGGACAGGTGCTGGCCGAGGATCTCGGCGCCCTGCGGCTGCATGTAGGTGCCGGTCGCCGCCATGTTCCACAGGCCGGTGGCGGTGGCCAGCATGACGCCGCCGCCGATGAAGTACAGCGGCATGCGCGGCGGGCCGATCTGGCGGTCCTTCGAGGTGGATAGGTACATCAGGCCGACCACGGCCGAGCCGACGAGCGCGGCGTTGAAGCCGCCGCCCGGCTCGTTGTGTCCACGCCAGAACAGCAGGGCCGAGACGCCGAGCATGATCACCAGGATCACCCGCAGCATCAGCTGCAGCTGAGCGGTGTTGGCCCAGGGGTTCAGGATCGCCCGGCGCGCGGTGTCGGAGCCGAGGACGGGCTCGCCGGAGTCGAAGGTGCTCGCCTCCACCGCGGACATCGTCCGCGTGGCCGGGTCCAGCTTCGCCGAGCGGAGGGTGGACAGGATGGCGACGATGGCCACACCCGCCATGCCGAGCACGGTGAGCTCGCCCAGGGTGTCGAGGGCACGGAACTCCACGAGGATCACGTTCACCACATTGAGGCCGTGGGAGAGCGGGTAGGTCTCCTCGAGCAGGTAGGTGCCCACCTCGGAGCGCTCGCGGCGGCCGTTGAGGGCCCAGACTGCGGCGAACGCGGCCAGGCCGGTCGCCAGGCCGACGAGCACCGGCACGAGCTGGCGGGTGGGGCGGCGGCGGGAGGCCGCGGAGGAGCCCCAGGTCTTCGGCAGGCGCTGGAGCACCAGCATGATCACGATGATCGTGAGCGACTCGACGAGCAGCTGGGTCAACGCGACGTCCGGGGCGCCGAGCGAGAGGATCTGCACGGTGATGAGGATGCCCACCGCCGAGAGGGACACGGTGGCTCCCAGTCGGGTGTGGCTGCGCACCACGGCGAACAGGGCGACGGCCAGCAGCACGAGCAGGACCGCGTCGATCGAGCGGTTGATGCCCTCGGCGACCGGCGGGATGTGGCCGCCGGCGATGAGGCCGGCGACGCCGCCGAGCAGGACGGCGGACAGGAAGACGAGGATGGCCGCGACGTGCGGCCCCGCGTGGTCGTGGGCGGTGCGGGCCATGAGCCAGGCCCCGGCGCGCTCCAGGCCGGCACGGGCGCCCTCCACCACACCGGCGCCGGAGGCGGGCAGGCGCAGGCCCTCGAGGGCGGGCCAGAGGGTGCGGCGCATCGCGAGGGTGCCCAGACCCAGGGCCAGGACGATCACGGTGGTGACGAGTTCGGCGTTCACGCCGTGCCACAGGGACAGGTGCGGGTCCTGGACCTCGGCGGCCCCTTCGGCGGCGGTGCCGACGGCTCCGACCAGGGTGTTGATCGGGGCCAGGAAGAAGACCAGCACGGCGGTGGCGATCAGCGGGACGGCGGTGGAGCCGACCAGCAGGGCGGACGGGGCGTGCGGATGCAGCGGCTCGGGGGCCTGCTCGCGCGGCTCGTCGAAGAACACGCCGACCACGATCTTGGCGCAGTAGGCCACGGTGAGGACGGAGGCCAGGGCGGCCAGCACCAGGGCGACCGGGCCCGCCCAGGCGGGGGCCGCTCCTCCGGCGCCGCCCTCGCCGTACTCGAGCATGGCGGTGAGGACCTTCTCCTTGGACACGAAGCCGAGCAGCGGCGGGACGCCGGCCATGGCGGCGGCGCCGATCACGGTGAGCACCAGGGCGAAGGGGGCCTGGCGGCCCAGGGCCGGCATGTGCCGCAGGTCGCGGGTGCCGCCGGCGTGGTCGATCACGCCGACGGACATGAACAGGCCGGACTTGAACACGGCGTGCGCCAGCGTGTGCAGCGCGGCGGCGGCCAGGCCGACGGCGGTGCCGGTGCCGATCGCGGCGACGATGAGGCCGAGCTGGCTGACGGTCGAATAGGCCATCAGCTTCTTCAGGTCGGTCTGCTGCACGGCACGCAGTCCGCCGACGAGCGCGGTGGCCAGGCCGGCGGCCACCAGCAGGAAGGACCAGGCCGGGACGGCGTGGAAGAGGGGGGAGAAGCGCAGCAGCAGGAAGATGCCTGCCTTCACCACGGCCGCGGCGTGCAGGTAGGCGGAGACCGGGGTGGCGGCGGCCATGGCGTCCGGCAGCCAGGAGTGGAACGGGAACTGCGCGGACTTGGTCATCGCGGAGACGGCGAGCAGCACGGCCACCAGGGACGTCAGGCCCGGGCTGCCGGCCCAGACGTCCGCGGCGAGGATCTCGGAGACGCGCGTGGTGCCGGCGGCCACGGAGGCGATCGCCAGGCCGGCCAGCAGGCTGACCCCGCCGACGAAGGTGATCAGCAGGGTGCGCATGGACGGCGCCTCGGCCGCACGTCCGGAGCGGGCGATCAGCAGGAACGAGGCCAGCGAGGTCAGCTCCCAGCACAGGAACAGCACGACCGCGTCGTCGGTGGTCACCAGGCCCACCATGGCGAGGGTGAACATCGCCATGCCGAGGTAGAAGCCGAGGTGGCGTCCGGGGCCGAGGTAGGCCACCGCGTAGACGAGCACGATCGCACCGATCACGAGCGCGAGCAGCGTGAACAGGGCGCCGATGGGGTCCGTGCGCAGGGAAAGCTCCACTCCCCAGGCGGGGATCCACGGCATCGACCACGTGTACGCAGCGCCGGTCCCGGTGAGGGAGCCGAACGCCGGTGCGAAGACGACGGCGGCCACGGCGTAGACCGCGGCCAGGAACCACCCGGTGGCGCGGGGCGTCAGCCGTGCCACGACCGGGGTGAGCAGAAGGCCTCCCGCAAGCACGCAGAGCGTGAGGAGTGCGGGCATGGCTCCCAGCCTAGCCAAAGGCGACTGTGGCCCCCAAGACACGTCGGGTAGGGTGCCCTCGTGCGCGCGCGAAGGATGAAGCTGTCGCCAGGGCCCCGCACAGCCATATAACTGTGATGACAGTCACACATCCTCGGCTCCCCACCGCTCGCCGACGACCGCCGCCGCCGACCGCAGAAGGAGCCTGCCGTGCCACCGTCCGACCCCGTCCTGACGGCCCTCGGTCTCACCGTATTCGCCGGCGTCGCCACCGTCCTGGGCGGCGTCCTGGCGGTCATGGGGCGCACACCCGGACCACGCGGACTGGCGCTCGGTCTCGGCCTCGCCGGCGGCGTCATGGTCTCCGTCTCCTTCATGGAGATCATCCCCGAGGCGACCGACGGCCTCGTGCTGGACTTCGGGACCTGGGCCGGCACCGTCATGCTGGTCGGTTTCCTGGCCGGTGTGGGGTCGTTCCTTGCGATCGACCGGTTCCTGCCGGACCGGATCGACCTCGACGAGCGTGAGGACGGCGCCCCGGTCACCCGCCGCGACCGCCGCATGATGCGCCTGGGCCTGGTCACGGCGGTCGGCATCGGCCTGCACAACCTGCCGGAGGGCTTCGCCACCTTCGCCGCAACCCTGTCCGATCCCAAGGTGGGCCTGGCCCTGGCCGTCGCGATGGCCATCCACAACGTCCCGGAGGGCCTCGCCGTGGCCGTGCCCGTCCGCCAGGCGACCGGGTCGCGCCGCAAGGCCCTGGGCTGGGCGGCCCTGACCGGCATCGCCGAGCCGGTCGGCGCCCTGGTCGGATACCTGCTGCTCGCCCCGATCCTCACCGAGGCGCTGCCGTCCATGCTCTTCGCGGCGGTCGCCGGGATCATGGTGGTCATCAGCGTGGACAAGCTGCTGCCGGCCGCCCGCGAGGCCGGCGGCGCCCGGGTCGCGTTGGCGGGCATGCTCATCGGCATGGTCGCGATGATGGTCTCGCTGGACATGCTCCCCTGACCCGCCGGCCCCGCGGCTGCTGCCCGACGACGGCGCCTCCCCCGAGCCGGCCGCCGCCACAGGGCCGCCGGGCAGGTCGCGCCCGACGACGGCCGGTCACCGCGGCAGAGCGGGCGTCAGTTGACGACGGCCTCCTGGAGGACGGCCTCCTCTTCGCGGACCTGCCCGTTGGCGGTGATCCACTTGACGGTGATGCGCTCGCCCACGTTGCGGTCGTTCACCATGCGGGACAGACGCGAGGCGCTGGTGCCGACCGAGTGGCCGTCCACCGCCACGATCACATCGCCGGGACGCAGGCCGATCTCGTCCGCGGAGGAGCCTTCGTCCACGTCCACGACCACGACGCCGTCCTCGCCGGGCCTGATCATGATGCCCAGCGCGCCGTCGGCGCCGATGGAGACGGTGTCCGTCTCCTCGCCGGAGAGCACCTGCTGCACCACGCCCAGGGCCACGTCCAGGGGGATGCCGAAGCCGTCGACCTCGCTGGAGGTGGTCCCGGAGCTGGCGGCGACGGACACGGCGACCACCTGGCCGTCCGCGTCCACCATGGGGCCGCCGGAGTACCCGGGGACGACGTCCGCGTCCGTCTGGATCAGGCCGGTGAGCCGGGAGTAGTCCTCGCTCCCCTCGGGTGCGGCGTAGATGGAGCGGTCAAGGCCGAGGACCTCGCCGCGGACGCTGGTCAGGTAGCCCTGCCCGCGGGCGTTGCCGACGGCGGCCACCGCGTCCCCCGGCGTCGGGTCCCCGGCGGCGAGGCTGGCCGTCTCGAGTCCCTCGGCATCCTCCATCTGGAGGACGGCGATGTCGTTCTCGGCGTCACGGCCGAGCACGGTGGCGGTGTACTTCCGGCCCGTGTCCGAGACGGTGACGCGCACGCGGGAGGAGTCCTCCACGACGTGGTAGTTGGTCACGGCCAGTCCGTCCTCCGAGAGGACGATGCCGGTGCCGGTGCCCATCGCCCCGGACAGCTGGGTGTCCACGAGCAGGACGCCCGGTGCCTCCATGACGGTCTGGCCGCGGTCCAGGTCGCGGCCGCGGTGCGGCGGGGCTTCCCAGTCCACCACGACGCCCTCGTGCACCTCGGTGAGGGCCTGCACCCACTCCTCCGGGTCGCGGTCCTCGTAGGGAAGGCTGCGCTGCTCGGTGCCGCGCGGGGCGCCCTGGGACTGGTGCTGCTGTTGCTGCCGCTGCTCGGCCTCGATCCGGTCCGTGAGCTCGCTGACGGCGAAGCCCGCGCCGCCGCCGGCCAGGATCAGCGCGCCCACCACACCGGCGGCCGTGATGAGCATCCGGCCGCAGGACTTCTTCCGCCTCGGCGGCCTGCCGGGCGGATACCCGCCCATGGCGTACTGGGGGCCGCCGTACGGGCCGCCACTATAGGGACCGCCGTACGGGCTGCCACCAGAGGGGCCGCCGTACGCGCCGCCCTGCGGCGGTGCGCCGTAGGGGCCGCCACCAGAGGGACCGCCGTACGGGCCGCCTTGCGGCTGCGCACCGTACGGGCTGCCCTGCGGCTGCGCACCGAAGGAGCCGCCGCCGAAGCGGCCGTCGCCCTGCCAGGGCGAGCTGCCGTCGTCGTGCCTGCGATAGGCGTCCAGCGGCCCCTCGGGCCGTCCAGGGTCCCCGTCCGCGCGCGCAGACGACCCGTAACCCAGGTAGGCGTACGGGTCCTGCGGGGCTCGGCCGCGGCGGGACTCAGGACGACGGCGGGGCATGGGTCAGGCCTGCGCGGCGGCCAGGGCGGCCTCGTAGTCCGGCTCCTGGGCGATCTCCGGGACGAGCTCGGTGTGCTTCACGGTGCCGTCCGGGCCGATCACCACCACGGAACGGGCGAGCAGGCCGGCGAGGGGGCCGTCCTGCATGCGCACACCGTAGACGTCGCCGAAGTCGGAGCGGAAGGTCGAGCCCGGCAGCACGTTCTCGATGCCCTCGGCACCGCAGAAGCGGGCCGCGGCGAACGGCAGGTCCGCCGAGACGGCCAGGACCACGGTGTCCTCCAGTCCCGCGGCGTGCTGGTTGAAGGTGCGCACCGAGGTCGCGCAGACACCCGTGTCGACCGACGGGAAGATGTTCAGCACCACGGTCTTTCCGGCCAGGTCGGCCAGCCTGATCGCGGCGAGGTCCTGGCCCACGAGCTCGAAGGCGGGGGCGGACGCGCCCACGGCCGGCAGCTCGCCGACGGTGGTGACGGGGGTGGAGCGGAAGGTGATGTCAGCCATGGGTCCACCCTAGAATGTGGACGTGGCAGGGAACACCTCATCGCAGTCCGGCTCCCCCGAGGGCGAACAGGACCGCGCCCGCATCCGGAGCACCGTCACGGACACCGCCCTCGTCTTCGAAGGCGGCGGAATGCGGGCCTCCCTCACCTCGGCCGTCGTGTCCGGGCTGATCGAGGAGGGGATCTTCTGCGACTTCGTGTCCGGCATCTCCGCCGGCTCGTCCAACACGGCGAACTACCTGTCCCGGGACGCCCGCCGGGCACGGGCCTGCTTCGTGGACTTCGCGGACGACCCGCGCTTCGGTTCGTGGCGCACCTGGATCCGCGGCCAGGGCCTGTTCGCGGCCGAGTACATCTACCAGCATGCCGGCCGCCCCGGACAGGTCCTCCCCTACGACTTCGGCACGTTCCGGGCGAACCCGGCCCGGTTCGCGATCGGCGGCTTCGACGCCGAGACCGGGCAGACCGTCTGGTGGGGCCGCGAGGACGTGCACACCCTGGACGACCTCATGGTCCGTGTCCGTGCGTCCTCGACCATGCCGGTGCTCATGCCGCCGGTGAAGCTCGCCGGCTCCACCTGGGTGGACGGCGCGCTCGGCGTGGACGGGGGCATCCCGCTCACCCCCGGCGTGCAGGCCGGGTACGAGAAGCAGCTGGTCATCCTGACCCGCGAACGGTCCTATGTGAAGCGGCCCGAGCGGTTCCCCGGCTTCTACCGCACCTACTTCCGCCGCTACCCGGCCGTGGCCGAGGGGCTGACGACCCGCTGGAAGCGGTACAACGAGACCCGCGAGCGCCTGTTCGAGATGGAGCGTGCGGGCACGGCCTACGTCTTCGCACCGGAGCACATGCCGGTGCAGAACGGCGAGCGCAACGTGGCCAAGCTGGCCGCCGCCCACGAGCTCGGCCGGCAGCAGTTCGCCAAGGAGCTGCCCGCCATCAAGGAGTTCCTCGGCCTGGACGGCTGAGTCCCGGCGCCGGTGACCTCAGACGCGGTCGATCGGGCCGGTGAGGACGTCCACGCCGGAGGCCGGGTGGGCGGTGGAGGTGCCCGCCGGCGGCTCGGAGGCGGAGTCCGGCAGGCCGAAGACGGAGTCGAAGCAGTACGCATAGACCGCGGTGTAGAGGAAGAAGAACACCAGCAGGCCGCCCTCGATCACGATCGCCTCCCCCAGGCTCACCTGCAGGATGAACGCGACGGTGGGCACAAGCATGCAGACCAGGCCCAACTGGAAGAGGACGGCGTGCGCCACCCGCACCCTCAGCGGTCGGCCGGTGGTCCCGGAGCGGCGCTCCCACGCCTCGAAGATCGTGTTGAACGCCAGGTTCCACAGCAGCGCGATGGTCGAGTTGGCGATCGCCAGCACCAGGGACGAGTTCGCCTCCTTGCCGACAAGGGTGAGCAGGACGGTCACGAACAGCACCGCCAGCACCTCGAACACCACGGCGTAGACGACGCGGCGGGTGCCGGGGCTGCGGAACACCCGCCGCCGCGCCCACGCAGGGCGGCCTCCGGGCCCCAGCGGCACGTCGTCGCGGGCCGCCGCACTGCGGGAGGGAGCGGAGTTCGGGTCGGTCACTGTGCTTCTCTCGAACAGGGGACGGGTCGCGGCGCGCAGGCCGACCCGCCATCCTAGCCTGCCGGGGACCGGGACGCAGCGGGCGACCCGGCTCAGGTGAGCCTCACCAGGCTTTCGGCCGCCGGCCGGCGGGTCTACTGTGGGCGTCATGAAGCTCACCGACGACCTGCTGAAGAAGTTCAACGACCAGATCACCCTCGAGCTCGAGGCGTCCATCGTGTACCGCCAGCTGGCGATCGCCGCGGACAACCTGGACCTCACCGGCATGGCCACCTGGCTGCGCCGCCAGGCGGACGAGGAGATCGTCCACGCCAACAAGTTCATCGACCACGTGACCGACCGCGACGCCTACGCGGAGATCGGCACCATCAATGCCCCGCAGGTGTCCCGCGACGCCACCGCCCTGGACATCTTCGAGGCCGCCCTGGCCCACGAGCAGAAGGTCTCCGAGGCCATCCGCGAGCTCTACCGCGCCACCGACGCGGCCGGCGACCTCAACGCCCGCCCGCTGCTGAACTGGTTCGTGGACGAGCAGATCGAGGAGGAGGCCACCGTGTCCGAGATCATCGGCCAGCTCCGCCTGGTCGGCGAGGACGGCTCGGGCCTGCTGCGCATCGACCAGCGCCTCGGCGCCCGCCCGGTGGAGACCACCGAGGCCGAGTGACCCACCGTCGGCGGCCGGGCGACGAGCACCCCGGCCAACGACGCGGCGGCCGTCCGGGACCCTCCCGGGCGGCCGCTATGCTTTTCCCGGCGCGGCACCGAGCCCGCCCTGCGTCCCATCAGGAGGAACCATGAGCGGACTCGTCGCACTGCTGGACGACGTCGCAGCGCTCGCGCGCCTGGCCGCTGCCAGTGCGGACGACGTGGCCGCCGGCGTCGCCAGGGCCAGCACCAAGGCGGCAGGCGTGGTGATCGACGACGCCGCCGTGACCCCCCAATATGTGACCGGCGTGGACCCGAAGCGCGAGCTGCCCATGATCTGGAAGATCACCAAGGGCTCTCTGCGCAACAAGCTGCTCATCATCCTCCCCGCCCTGCTCCTGCTGTCCTGGCTGGCCCCGTGGATCCTGCCGTGGCTGCTGCTGGCCGGCGGCACCTTCCTGGCCTACGAGGGCGCCCACAAGGTCTGGAACAAGATCACCGGCCACCACTCGGCAGACAAGGAGCCCGCGGTCGAGCAGGGCGCCGACGCGGAGGACAAGGTCGTCCGGGGCGCCGTCACCACCGACTTCATCCTGTCCTGCGAGATCATGGTGATCTCCATGAACGAGGTGGCGGACCAGGAGATCTGGATGAAGGCGATCATCCTCTTCGTGGTCGCGATCGCCATCACCTTGGGCGTCTACGGCACCGTGGCACTGATCGTGAAGATGGACGACATCGGCCTGCACATGCTCCGCGACGGCCACACGGACGGCGGCCGCCGCTTCGGCGCCACCCTGGTGAAGGGCATGCCGCATGTGCTGCGCGTGATCACCGTGGTCGGCACCGTGGCGATGCTCTGGGTGGGCGGTCACATCGTGCTCGTCGAGCTCGACCTCTTGGGCCTGCACGCCCCCTACGAGTTCCTGCACCACCTCACCGCGCCGGTGGCGGAGGCCGCCGGCGCGTTCGTCGGCTGGGTCGCCGAGACCCTCGGCTCCGCGATCGTCGGGCTCCTCTGGGGCACCGTGGTCCTGGGCGTCGTGACGGTGGCAGGCAAGGCGTTCGGCACGAAGGACCAGGAGAACCAGGCCGCCCACTGACACCGCCGGCCCGCCTCCCGGCAGGCCCACGACGACGGGCCCCCACCTTCCGTGCACTCCTCGGCGGAGGTGAGGGGACCGTCGTCGTCCCGTCTCCTGGGGACGGATGCCGTGTGGGGGACGGACGCCGTGTGCGAGCCGGTCCGCTTCGGCTCAGTCCTGGGTGAGGAAGTGCCGGACTGCGTCCACGAACGGGCCGGGCTGGTCCGCGTGGACCCAGTGCCCGGCCTCGCGGATGGTGACGCGCACGGCGCGCGGGAACAGCTCCTTCATGCGGGGCACGTCCGAGTCGAGGATGTAGTCCGAGTCCGCGCCGCCGATCCACAGGACCGGGCCGTTGTAGGTGCGGTCCGGGTCCGCCTCGACCATCGGCTCCGGGAAGGAGCCGATCACCTCCAGGTCTCGCAGCAGCATCTCCACGTTCGGCTGCCAGGCGAAGTGGCCGTGGTCCCGGCGCAGGTTCTGCAGCAGGAAGCCACGGATGCGCTCGTCCGGGACCTTCTGCGCCATGGCCGCGTCCGCGTCCGACCGGGTGCGGAAGGAGGCCAGGTCCATCTCCAGCATGGTGCCGAGCAGGTGGACGAACTCGTCCGTGGCAGCCGGCGAGGTGCGCGGGGAGATGTCCACCACCACGAGGCGATCCACGAGCTCCGGGTGGCGCAGGGCCAGCGCCATGACGGCCTTTCCGCCCATCGAGTGGCCCACCAGGTGCACGGGCCCGTCGGCGGCCAGACCGGAGCGCAGGTGGTCGGCGAGCCGGTCGGCGATCCTGCGGTAGTCCACGCCGTCCGTCCACGGGGACTGGCCGTGGTCCGGCATGTCGATCATCTCGACCGTGAACTGGTCGGACAACGCCTGGGCGATGCCGTTGAAGTTGCGGCCCCGGCCCATCAGGCCGTGGACGAAGGCGACGCGGCGGGGGCCGTCCCCCACCACGGTGGAGGCCAGCGGGGCGTCGGGGGCATCGGTGCGGGAGGTGTCTGCGGAGGTCACGGGGACAGGGTAGCGGCCGTGCTCGTCGGGACGGCACCGAAGACGTCTTATGGTCCTACTGACACATATGGCCTCGAATTCATATGGTCTGCGCGACATTATGGAGCCGACCGCGTCCTCGCACGCCCGCCGACCCAGGAAGACCACCACCCCATGACCGCCGACCGCGCCGCCGAGGCGGCCCTGATCCGGGCCGCCGTGTCCACGGCGGTGCTCAGCCTGCGCACGGACCGCTCCGGGCGCACCGCCCTGCACGTGGCCCTCGTCCCCCGCACCCGCGCCCCCTTCCTGGACCGCTGGGCCGTGCCCGGCCGCTGGCTCGAGGCCGACGCCGACGTGGACGAGACCGCCGAGGCCGTGGCGGCGGAGACCGTGGGCGTCTCCCCCGCCCATCTGGAACAGCTGGCCGTGTTCGGCGCCGTGGACCGCTCCCCCACCGGACGCGTCCTCACACTCGCGCACTGGGCCCTGACCTCCGGAACGGACCGCGAGGGCTGGAACGTCCGCTGGTTCGACGTGGACCGCGTACCGGCCCTGGCCTTCGACCACGCGCAGATCGTGGCCGCCGCCCGCACCGCACTGGCCCGCCGCCTGGACGACGCCGCCGTGGCAGGCGCCCTCATGCCGGCCGAGTTCACGCTCGGCGAGCTGCGCGCGGCGCACGAGGCCGTCACCGGCGAGCGGCTGGACGCCGCGAACTTCCGCCGCACCGCCCTGGGCGACCCGTCCGTGCAGGACACCGGCACCGTGCGCACCGGAACCCCCTACCGTCCGCCCCGGCTCTACCGCTTCGCCGCGCCCGAGGTGACGCGCGCGCTGAGGCGCCCACCCACATCGACGACCCCCACCGCCGCCCCCGACGCGGCCCCGCGCCCTGACGAGAGGACCGACCGATGACCGCCGTGACCCCCAACACCGGACAGGCCGCCCCCGCGGCCCCCGCCGCTCCGACGACGCCGTCGGTGCCCGTGCAGCTGACCCTGCTGCCCTCCCGGCCTGCCGGAACCGCCTCCTGCACCGAGGACCTGCTGCTGCCGCCGTGGGAGGCCGGAGGAGGCTACGGCCCCGGCTCCTCCATGCAGGACCGTGCTCCGTCCGACATGCCCCGCCAGGGCGAGATCCCGGCCGAGTACCGCACCGCCTCCGACGACGAGCTGCAGGAACGCATCGCCGCCGCCAAGGCCGAGCTCGCAGACCGCGTGGTCCTGCTGGGGCACTTCTACCAGCGCGACGAGGTGGTCCGGCACGCCGACTACGTGGGCGACTCCTTCCAGCTCGCCCGCGCCGCCACCGCCCACCCGGACGCCGAGGCCATCGTGTTCTGCGGCGTGCACTTCATGGCCGAGACCGCGGACATCCTCTCCGGGGACGGGCAGGCCGTGATCCTGCCCCATCTGGGCGCCGGCTGCTCCATGGCGGACATGGCGGACGTGGACTCCGTCACCGACTGCTGGGCCCAGCTCGAGGACCTCTACGGCACCGAGCCGGATGAGCAGGGGCGCCAGCCGGTGCTGCCGGTGACCTATATGAACTCCTCCGCCGCGCTGAAGGCGTTCGTGGGCGCCCGCGGCGGCATCGTCTGCACCTCCTCGAACGCCGCCCAGGTGCTCGAGTGGGCGTTCGAGCGCGGACAGCGGGTGCTGTTCTTCCCGGACCAGCACCTCGGCCGCAACACCGCCAAGGCCATGGGCATCGGGCTCGAGCAGATGCCGGTGTGGGACCCGCGGCAGCCCCTCGGAGGCAGCACCGCCGAGCAGCTGCAGGACGCGAAGGTCATCCTCTGGCACGGCTTCTGCTCCGTGCACCGCCGCTTCACCGTGGCGCAGATCGAGAAGGCCCGTGCCGAGCACCCGGACGTGCAGGTGATCGTCCACCCGGAATGCCCCATGGAGGTCGTGGACGCCGCGGATGCCTCCGGCTCCACGGACGCGATCGTCAAGGCGATCCAGGCGGCGCCGGCTGGCTCGACCTTCGCGGTCGGCACCGAGATCAACCTGGTGCAGCGTCTGGCCGCGCAGCACCCGGAGCACACGATCTTCTGCCTGGACCCGGTGATCTGCCCCTGCTCCACCATGTACCGCATCCACCCCGGCTACCTCGCCTGGGTGCTCGAGGAGCTCGTTGCCTCACGCGTGGTCAACCGCATCGAGGTCCCCTCCGCAGTGCAGGCCCACTCGCGGACCGCCCTGGAGCGCATGCTCGCGGTCGTCCCGCTGGCGACTCCCGCGGGGGCCGGTCCCCGGAACGGGTCCGCCCCCGCCGGCACCGAGCCCTCCACCACGGGAGCCGCCCAGTGACCGCCGCCCTGCGCCGCGAGGTGCTGTCCCGCGCCTTGGCCGAGGACGCCCCCTGGGGCGACGTCACCGGCGAGGCCTTCGTGCCGGAGGACGCCGTCATGGACGTCCGTGTGGTGGCCCGGGAGGCCGGCGTGTTCTCCGGTGCCGCGGTGCTGGCCGAGGTCTTCCTGCTCGTGGACCCGGCCGTGTCCGTGACGCTGAATGCCTGCGACGGCGGCCGCTTCGCCGCCGGGCAGGTGCTGGCCGAGGTCTCCGGCCCCGCCCGCGCGGTGCTGCGCGGCGAGCGCATCGCCCTGAACCTGCTGCAGCGCATGTGCGGGATCGCCACGGCCACGGCGCGGTACGTGGACGCCGTCCGTGCCGCCGGGGCGCACACCCGCATCGCGGACACGCGCAAGACCGCCCCGGGCCTGCGCGTCCTGGACCGCCAGGCGGTACGGGACGGCGGCGGGCACAACCACCGCATGTCCCTGTCGGATGCCGTGATGGTCAAGGACAACCACTGGGCCGCCATGGGCATCGCGGAGGGCGCTTCGGACGAGGAGGTCACCGCCGCCCTGCGCGCCGGCATGGATCGCCTGCCGCACACCGTCCACGTGGAGGTCGAGGTGGACCGGTTCGAACAGATCGCCCCCGTGCTCGCCGCGGGCGCGGATACGATCATGCTGGACAACTTCAGCCTCGCGGACCTGCGGGCCGGGGTCGCCCTCGTCGACGGCCGGGCCGTGGTGGAGGCCTCCGGCGGGATCACCCTGGAGACCGTCGGCCCGGTCGCCGCCACCGGCGTGGACGTGGTCTCCGTGGGCGCCCTGACGCACTCGGTGCGGGCCCTGGACATCGGCTTCGACGCCGCCGTCTCCCCCGGAACGCCGCAGCGCCGCGCGACCGGCGGCCCGGAGGACGCCGCGGGCTGAGGACCTGTCCGCACCCGCATCATCACCGACGCGCGGCAACGGTGCCGCACACCTGGGAGGGGAACCGACGTGATCCTGCTCGACCATGCCGCCACCGCCCCCGTCCGCCGCGAGGCGGTGGAGGCCATGTGGCCCTATCTCACCGGCGATTTCGGCAACCCCTCGTCCGTGCACGAGCTCGGCCGTCGCGCCGGACTCGGCCTGGAGCAGGCCCGCGGCCAGGTGGCCGAGGTCCTCGGCGCCCGCCCCTCCGAGGTGGTCTTCACCTCCGGCGGCACCGAGGCGGACGTCCTCGCCCTGCAGGGGATCATCCTGCCGAAGCTGCTGCGCGCCCGCCGCCAGGGCACTCTGGACGCCCCGCTGCGCCTGGTCACCACCGCGATCGAGCACGGCGCCGTCCGCCAGACCGCCGCGTCCCTGAAGCGGATCCACGGCATCGAGGTGGACCTGCTCCCCGTGGACTCCACCGGCAGGGTGGACCCGGAGGACCTGCGCCGGATCCTGCGCCCGGAGACCGCCCTGGTGTCCATCCACCTGGGCAACAACGAGATCGGCACCGTCCAGCCCATCGCCGAGCTCGCCGCCGTGGCACACGAGGCCGGCGTGCCGATCCACACGGACGCCGTGCAGGCGGCCGGCCAGCTGGACCTGGACGTCGCGGCCCTGGGAGTGGACGCCCTGTCCGTGTCCGGCCACAAGGTCGGCTCCCCCAAGGGCGTCGGCGCCCTCTGGATCCGCCCGCGCCTGCCGCTGGAGCCGGTGCTCACCGGCGGCGGCCAGGAGTCCGGCCGCCGTTCCGGCACCCAGAACGTGGCCGGCGCGGTGGCCATGGGCACCGCCATGGCCCTGGCCGAGGCCGAGCGCACCGCACCGGGCGAGGTCGGCGCCGCCGCCCGTACCGCCCGTCGGGACCGGTTCATCGCCCGCGTCCTGGAGAGCGTGGACGGCGTCCGCCTCTCCGGCCACCCGGAGCATCGCCTGCCGCAGCACGCCTCGTTCCTCATCGACGGGGTCACCGGCGAGGCCGTGCTCGTGGAGCTCGAGGCCCGCGGGGTGCTGTGCTCCGTGGCCTCCGCCTGTTCCGCGGGTCTGGCCGGCCCGTCCCCCGTCCTCGCCGCGCTCGGCTTGGACTCCTCGGCCGCCCAGTCCTCCCTGCGCTGCACCTTCGGCCCGCACACCACCGAGGCCGAGCTCGAGGAGGCCGCCGCCGCGGTGGTCGCCGGCATCCAGGCGGTCCGCCGCCTCGGCTGATCGATGCGGCCGCCTGCACGACAACGGCCGCGCACCTGCCCAGGTGAGCGGCCGTCGTCGTGGGGCCGGGCCCGTCAGGGACGGATGTCGATCAGGTCCACGCAGGGATCGCCGATCAAGCCGAGCCCCCGCAGCACGTGGAGGACTGCCATGACCGCGCAGGCGGCGACCATCGCCCACAGCGCCCAGCGCGGGGCCGTCCAGTTCGGGTTCTCCCGCATCCCATGGACCAGCCCCACCAGGCCGAGCACCGCGGTGGCGGCCGCCCAGAGCCACGCGGAGAAGTCCGTGTGGCGGCACACGGTGACCACGTCGTTGACGGAGCGCGTGGTCGTCGCGCTCACGGTGATCACGAAGCCGAGCAGGCCGACGCCGACGCCCAGAACAAGCGGGATCGGCAGGCCGAACCAGGCCTTCCCGTCCGGGCGGTGGCGGGCGGCGGCGCGGCGGCCCTCGTCGGTGCTGGTGTCGAAGTAGTCGGGAACGGACATGTGGCTTCCCCCTCCGGGATCAGTGGTCTGCGGTGCTGCGGCTCAGCCCCGCGATGCTTCGATCGGCTCGCCGTCCGCGCCCAGGTCGAAGCGGGAGCTGCGGCCGAAGTACAGGTAGCCGGCCAGGATCGCCGCGATCAGCAGGACGCCCATGATGGCGAGCAACGGGTAGGGGCCGCCCTGGATGAGGAACGGGATCGCCAGCGCGGTCACCAGGCCGCCGCCGAAGAACGGCTCGAACACGAGCTGCTTGTAGCCGAAGCCCTGGTAGGCCGGGGTCTCCTTCTTCGGGTCGCCATCCGCAGCAGCAGCAGACCGGTGGCGGTCACGCCCTGGGACTGGCCGTAGTCCGCGATGCCGCGCTCGAACCAGTAGGTGCGGATGAACTTCGGGGCGAAGACGAACAGCACCACCAGGTTCCAGACGATTCCGAGGGCCGCCAGGATGGCGAACGGTGCCAGGTTGTCCGCCACGGCCTGCAGGGACAGGGCCGCCAGGGCCGCGATGATCAGCAGGTCCAGGCTGACACCCTGGATGCGCTCCATCATGCCGCGGTTCACCAGGCCGTGGAGGGTCTCCGAACGGTCCAGGACCATCTGGACGAGCACGCCGCCGAGCATGGCCAGCGGGAACAGCGGCACGTGCCCGAAGATCTCGATGGTGTCGATCCAGAGCATCTCTTCCACCCACTGGAAGGCGGCCAGGCCGAGCCAGCCGATGAGCACCGCCAGGCCGACGACGCCGAGGTGGATGGTGAAGGACTCGACCGCGGAGTCGCGGAAGGTCAGGCGGCCGGCGGCCGGGCGGTCCTCGTCGCGGACAGCGGCGTAGTAGCCGATCCTCTCGTCCAGGGACAGCTCCTGGCCGGCGTCCAGGGAGGTGGAGACACCCTTGCGGGCGGCCCAGTTCACGGCTGCGACGCCGAAGAGGATGCCGGACACCAGGCCGACGGTGGCCATCGAGAGGGCGAGGTCGTAGCCCTCGTCGAAGCCCAGGGACTCGAACTGGCTCTGCAGGCCAGCCGCGGTGCCGTGGCCGCCTTCGAAGCCGATCTCCAGCAGCGCCGCGAACTCCGGCCCGACGTTGAACAGCGGGCCGAGGATCAGCAGGACGGCGAGGATGCCCACCACGTACTGGCCGGACGCGAAGGTGATGCCGAGCGACAGCTGCGGGCCGAGCAGACGGACCGCGGACTTCGGCGATGGGATGCGCGAGCCCAGGAACATCGTGGCGAACACCACGGAGATCAGGATGCCCGGCAGCGTGGACCAGACCTCGATCACGGTCTCTCCGAAGAGACCGCCGGCCTCCAAGGACTCGACGCCCAGCGCGCCGGCGATGCGGCCGAGCACCTCGGGACCGAGCAGCAGCGCGAGCAGGCCGGCGATCAGTGCGACAGGCAGGAACAGCCGCTGGGTGAACCGGAGCTTCGCGCGCAGGTACATGCCGACCGCCGCCAGCATGCCGAGCATCAGCAGCGACATGCCGATGACGCCCGGGGTCATCTCGAGTTCCATGGGCACCCCTTGACTCATGGCCGGGTTCCTCATGCGGGACCGACGCCCCGGACCCGGCACACGGAGTGTCGCTCAGGTCACGCTACCAGGAAGCTCTCAGCCGAGAGACATCAGCCGCATGGGCACCGGCGCATGGCGTCCACGGCAGGCCAGGCCGCCCCGCAGGCGATGTGTTGAACAAAAAATGGTGCTCCGGGTCACAGGTGGGTAGGGTGACCGCCATGTCTGTTCTGCACCGCATCGGGCTGCTGCCCCGGGTCCTCATCGCCATCGTGCTCGGCGTGCTCGTCGGCCTCGTCGCACCGCACTGGCTCGTCGTCGTCTTCGCCACCTTCAACGGGGTCTTCTCCGCATTCCTCGGCTTCATCGTCCCCGTCCTGATCCTGGCCCTCGTCGCCCCGGCCATCGGCGACCTCGGCCGCGGTGCCGGCAAGTGGCTGGCCCTCACCGGAGGCATCGCCTACGGCTCGACCCTGTTCGGCGGTGGGATGGCCCTGGCCGTCTGCCTGCTGGTGTTCCCGCTGATCCTCACCCCGGGATCCTTCACGGACATGGCCAACCCGGAGGACGCCCTCACCGGACCGGCGTTCGAGATCGCCATGACCCCGCCGTTCGACGTCATGGCGGCCCTGCTGCTGGCCTTCGTCCTGGGCGTCGGCATGACCCTGCTGCCCAAGGGCACCCTGCACGCCGGTTTCGTGGAGCTGCGCGCGATCATCGAGAAGCTCGTGGCCGCGGTGATCGTGCCGCTGCTGCCGATCTACATCTTCGGCGTGTTCCTGAACATGACCGTGGCCGGCGAGGTGTTCCAGGTGATCTCCACCTTCCTCGGCGTGATCCTGCTGGTGTTCGGCCTGACCGTCGTCCTGCTGCTCATCCAGTTCCTGGTTGCCGGGGCGGTGGCCGGGAAGAACCCGTTCAAGGCCCTGGCCACCATGCTCCCGGCCTACGCCACCGCGTTGGGCACCTCCTCCTCCGCCGCCACCATCCCGGTGACCCTGCGCCAGTCCATCAAGACCGGCGTGCGCCGCCCGATCGCCTCGTTCGTGATCCCGCTCTGCGCCACCATCCACCTGGCCGGCTCGACCGTGAAGATCGTCTCCTTCTGCCTGGCGGTGATCATCCTGTCCGGCGGCTCCGTGGACGTCCCGCTGATGATCGGCTTCATCTTCATGCTCGGCGTGACGATGGTGGCCGCCCCCGGCGTGCCCGGCGGCGCGATCGTGGCAGCCTCCGGCCTGCTGTCCTCCATGCTGGGCTTCACCGAGCCCCAGGTGGCGCTGATGGTGGCCACCTACATCGCCATCGACTCCTTCGGCACCGCCACCAACGTCACCGGCGACGGCGCGATCGCCCTGATCGTCGACCGCATCGCCGGAGACCGCCTCACCGGCGACTCCGAGGACGAGGTCGAGGACCTGGAGCGCCGCGGGGACGAGGAGGCCGAGGCGCGTGCGGCGGCCGACCCCACCACGCACAACACGTCCCCCGCCTCGGGCCCCGACGACGGCCGCCCGGCCCCCGGAGAGCGCCCCGGCCCCGCCTGAGCGGCCTCATCGGCCTGTGGCCGACCCGCCCCCGACGCACGGCGGCCCCCTCCCGGGAAGGAGGGGGCCGTCGTCGTGCAGGGGCCGGTCAGCGGCGCAGGTCCTGCTCCGCCTGGGCGCGCACCGCGCGCCGCTGCCCCGGGGAGCGCACGACGACGTCGCTCATCTCCTCGAGGGTCTTCCCCTTGGTCTCGGGGACGAAGGCCGCCACGAAGGCCAGGGACAGCGCCGCCATCACGGCGTAGAGGCCGTAGGCGAGGGTCAGGCCGATGTCCGCCAGCCACGGGAACGTGGTGGAGACGGCGAAGTTCGCTGCCCACTGTGCGGCGGCGGCCACGGCGAGCGCGCCGGCGCGGATGCGGTTCGGGAACATCTCGCCCAGCAGCACCCAGACCAGCGGCCCCCAGGTGGCGCCGAAGAACACCACGAAGGCGTTGGCGGCCACCAGCGCCACGGTGGCCCACGGCTCCGGAAGGGAGACGGACTCGGCACCGTCCGACTGGGCGAAGGAGAAGGCCAGCGCCATTAGACCGAGGCTGACCGTCATGCCGGCCGAACCTGCGAGCAGCATGGGGCGGCGGCCGACGCGGTCCACGAGGGCGATCGCGACGAAGGTGACGGCGATGTTCGTGACCGAGGTGATCACGGAGACCGTGAGGGCGTCCGACTCCCCGAAGCCCACCGACCGCCACAGGGTGGTGGAGTAGTAGAAGATCACGTTGATGCCCACGGCCTGCTGGAAGACCGAGAGCAGGATGCCGATCCACACGATCGGCTGCAGCCCCGCCAGCGGGCCGCGCAGGTCCGCCAGGGACTCGCGGCGCTCCGAGTCCAGTGAACGCCGGATGTCCTCGATCATCAGGTTCACGCGGTCCACGCCGGTGAACTCGTGCAGGACCTCGGCCGCCTCGTCCGTGCGCCCGCGGGCGACCAGATAACGCGGGGACTCCGGCAGCCTCAGGGCGAACACGCCGTACAGGATGGCCGGGACGGCCTCGGCCAGGAACATCCAACGCCAGGAGGCGATGCCGAACCAGAACGGCTGCGCCGCCCCTCCGGCCATCGTCGCGAACAGTGCGTCGGACAGAAGCGCCGCGAAGATGCCGAGGACAATCGCCAGCTGCTGGAGCGAGCCGAGGCGGCCGCGCACATGGGCCGGGCTGACCTCCGCGATGTACGCCGGAGCGATCACGGACGCGGCGCCCACGCCCAGGCCGCCGACCACGCGCCAGATGATCAGGTCGACCACGCCGAACGCCAGGCCCGAGCCGATGGCGGAGACCAGGAACAGGATCGCGGCGATCACCATCACGGGCACGCGGCCGCGGCGGTTGGCGATCGGCCCGGCGAACCAGGCGCCCAGCGCGCAGCCGATCAGCGCCGAGGAGACGGCGAAGCCCGTGAGGCCGGCACCGAGGCCGAATTCCCCGGCGAGCGCGTCCACGGCGCCGTTGATCACGGAGGTGTCGAAGCCGAACAGGAAGCCGCCGAGCGCGGCGGCGACCGAGATGCCGACCACCTTGGCGTTGAGGCGAGACGTCGCACCGCCGCCGGACCTGGTCGCTGTCATGGTGGGTCCTCTCAGGGTTGCGCCCGGCGGCCCGCTGCGCGCCGGTGCATCGGCACAGTGTGCTCTGCGCGTCCGCGGGCGTGCAAGCCGCCCGATTCCCCTCCCCCGCCCGGCTCCAGGGCAGAATGAGGCTCATGCTCGTCGTCCTGGGTCCCGCTCCCGCCTCCGCCGGCACGCCCGGCACCTGGTGGGCCCTGGACGTGGACGGCAGGGACGCCGCTCCCCTGGACTCCTGCCCCGCCGGGGCCGTGGCCGGGCTCGTGGACGCTCTGCCCGGCCGCCTCCGTCTGCCTGCGGACCACATCCGCTGGGTGTTGGCGTCGGTCGGTGCCGAGTACGGCACCTGGCTCGACGCCGGACTGCGTGTGCGCCGTGCCTGGGACCTCTCCCTTTCCCAGCGGATCCTCAGGACCGCGGCCACGGCCGGCGGAGCGCAGGTCTCCTACGCCCCGGTGGTCGAGATTCCCGTGCACGTCCCAGCGGACCCCCTCGCCGCGCCCCCACGCCGTGGACCGGAGCAGGACGCGTTCTTCGACCTGACCGCGGATGCCTCGCCGGGGGTGCCGGACGCCCCGACGCTCGCTGCCGAGGCCCGCCGCCAGCGGGAGGCGATCGGCGGCTCGGCCCGCCCTGACCGGCTGTGGATGCTGGTCACCGCGGAGTCCCAGGGCGCGCTGATCGCCGAGGAGATGCACACAGCGGGCCTGCCCTGGGACGCGGAAGTGCACGACGCGCTGCTCACTGACATCATCGGTCCCCGCCCGGCCGAGGGTGAGCGTCCCGCCCGACTGCAGGAGCTGGCCGAGCAGGTGGCGGAGGACCTCGGGGCCCCAGGCCTGAATCCGGACTCCCCACCGTCTCTGCTGCGGGCGCTGCAGAACGCCGGCGTCACCGTGGACTCCACACGTCAGTCGGACCTGAAGCAGTGGATCGATTCCGGCGGCACCCTCAGGCAAGAGCGCGCACGGATGCTCGAGGCCCTGGTGGAGTACAAGGCCCGCTCCCGACTGCACACCGCCAACGGCTGGCACTGGCTGGACAGCTGGGTGAAGGAGGGACGCTTCCATCCCCGCTACCTGGTGGGCGGAGTGGTCACCGGACGGTGGGCCGCCCACGGCGGCGGCGCCATGCAGGTGCCCGCCGTGGTGCGGGACGCCGTCCGCGCAGACCCCGGCCACGTGCTCACCGTGGCCGACGCCTCCCAGGTGGAGCCGCGCATCCTCGCCGCCATGTCCGCAGACCCGGCCCTCGCCGGGGCCGGCACCACCGAGGACCTCTACCGTGAGGTGGCCGAGCAGGGGCGGACCCGGGGAACCGCCCTGGACGACCGCTCTCGTGCGAAGATCGCCCTGCTCGGTGCCATGTACGGCTCCACCACCGGCGACTCTGCCGCCCTGCTCCCCCATCTGCGCCGGCTCTACCCGCAGGCGATCGGCCTGCTCGAGCGCGCCGCCGCCATGGGAGAGTCCGGCAACCAGGTGTGCACATGGCTCGGCCGGTGGTCCCCTCAGCCGGAGCAGCGTTGGCTGGACGCGGTGGCGGACAGACAGACCCGGGCCGCTGAGTCACGGGCACGCTCCCTGCGCCGCGCGGCCGGGCGTTTCACCCGCAACTTCGTGGTGCAGGGCACCGCGGCGGAGTGGGCCCTGTGCTGGATGGGCGAGCTTCGCCGGCGGCTGCACAACGAGGCACCGGGCACGCAGCTGGTGTTCTTCGTCCACGATGAAGTGGTGCTGCACGGCCCGACGCACGAGGCGGACAGCGCCGGGAGACTGGCGACTGAGGCGGCAGAGGCCGCAGGCCGGCTGCTCTTCCCGGACGCACCGGTCACCTTTCCGCTGACCGTCGCGCAGGTGCGCTCCTACGCCGACGCCACGTAGCCCCGGGACGGGAGCACGGCAGACGAGATCGCCCCGGGACCATGGTCCCGGGGCGATCTCGTGTCAGGGCCAGTAAGGCCTGGCGGGGAGTCCGATCAGGAGTCCGAGTCGGAGTCGGAATCCGAGTCGGAGTCGGAGCCGGAGCCGAAGTCAGAGTCCGAGTCGAAGTCGGAACCGGAGCCCGAATCGAAGTCAGAGCCCGAGCCGGAGCCGTTCTGAGCGCCGAACACGTTCTCGAAGTCCTCCTCGGTCAGCTCCACGGCGTCCTTCGGGACCTCGAGGCTGTCGGCCTTGTCCGAGAGCTCCACGGAGATCGGCAGTTCGGCCTCCTTCATCTCCTCGAAGGTCTTGACCTCGTCCTCCTCGGCGTCGGCCGGAGGCTCGATGACGTCGAGGATGTCCATGACGTCCATCTCCACGGCCGTGACCTTGCCGTCCTTGACCGTGAAGGTCACCGGGAACGTGTTGTCGTTCAGGGAATCGAGGACCTCGTCCACGTCTGCGGAGGAGTCAGTGGACGGGGAGGACGACTCGGCGGAGTCGAACTCGGAGGTGGAGGCCGAGGCGGACTCCAGCATCTCCGGGTTGTCCTCGAACATCTCCTTGAGCTTGACGTTCATCACATAGGTCTCGTCGCCGTCCTTCTCGACGTCGGCGTAGTCCAGTGCGAAGTCGGCGGACTTCTGGTCCCCGGCCTCGTCCTCGATGCGCTTGGTCTCCTCAGAGACGGCCTTGTCGAACTCGGAGCCGAGGGCCTTGTCCAGGCCCAGCCAGGAGCCCTTGACGAAGTCGACGATCCACTCCTGCTCCTTCGGGACGTCGCTGAACGACTGCTCGAGCTGCTCGGCCTGCTGCTTGCCGTCCGAGCCCATGGAACGCAGGATCTCCAGGACGTCGGCACGCAGGAAGTACTCGGACTCGCCGACCTCCATCATCTCCACGGAGCGTCCGTTGCCCAGATCGGCCACGAAGGACCAGTCGAGGCCGGTGAGGTCCTTCATGTCCGCCAGCGGGGCGTCCGTGGTGGAGCGGGCCTGGAACTCCACGGACACCTCGCGGACCATGTCCATGGCGTCCTCGAGGGACTTGCGGTCCTGCTCGGTCATGTTCTCGTCGGACTCGGAGAGAAGATCCACGATCTTCTGCATCTGCTCCTCGGACGCGTCCACGCGCATGGTGGCCTTCTGCTCCGTCCAGGTCTCCTGGTCCTCGAGGGCCTCGCGGAGCTCCTCCTCGGCGCCCGACGCGTCGTCGTCCCGGTCGTCGTCCTTCTCGTCGTCGTCGTCCTCGTCCTCGTCGGAGTCCTTGTCGGAGTCCTTGTCGTCCTTCTCGTCGGAGTCCTTCTGGTCCTCGTCGGAGTCCTTCTGGTCGTCGTCCTTCTCGTCGACCGTCTCCTCGACCTGCGCGTCCTTGCTCGCGTCGCCATCGTCGCCGGGGGTGTCCCCGCCGTCGCTGCAGGCAGCCGTGAACATGAGTGCGGCCACGCCGAGCGCGGCCCAGGCCTTGGCTCCGTGGCGGCGCTCAACCTTGTCCTGGAGCTCGGTCTTCTCGGTGAACGTCATCTGTTCGGTCCTTCCCCTCGTGCGGGCCGTCTTGTGAGCTGAGGGACCACGCTGTGTGCGGGCCCACCTTGCCTTACCTTAGCCAGGACAAGGTCACATCAGTCCAGTCCTGCCGCCCGCACAGCGGATCGCGACCGGGCCGTGACATTGGCGCGGACCGGTCGCAGGACCGGCGCAACCCCGAACACCAGACTGAGAGAAGCGTCCGCGTCCGCGGACGACGGCACCCCGCAGGTGCCTGCACGTCACCGACCGCCGAAGCGCTCCCAGGCCTCGCCCACCACGGCGACCCAGTCGCCCATGTCCGCATCGCGCATCGGCATCAGGCGGACCACCTGAGGCCGCCGCCGGCCGATGACCATCAGCCGCGGACGGAGCGAGGGATCGAAGACCTGGCGACAGCCGTCGTCGAGCGTCTGCATCCAGGCGATCCCCTCCTGGGTGAGCGGCAGGCACCAGCCGAGCTCCTGTCCGTCCGAGTAGGCCGAGCGGACCAGGCGCCTCTCCGGCGGACCGACGTACTCCCACGGGAGCGGGCCCACGCCGGCCACTGTGATGCCCTGCGGATCCAGCCGCCACACATGCCAGGGCGCGGTGCGGGCATGGCGGCGCAGCAGCAAGGCCACGGCCAGCAGGAGAACGCCGACGCCGATCATGACCGCACCCGTGGCGGGCAGCGTCGGCTCGTTCCGGCCCAGGACCATCATGAGGATCCCGCCGACGACCCCGATCGGCCACAGGAAGAGCAGCACGGTCGCCACGATGTTCGCCACCGGCCGCCGGGCCGTGGCCTCCACCGCTTCCCGGCCGAGCAGGTCGGCTCTCAGGTCGTTCAGATCTCGGATCTGCATGGCACCTTCCTCTGCAGCGGTCGATGTGCGGGCCCGCGGTTCAGGCCCTCAGCCGTTGCTGACGTTGGCGGACAGGGCCCCGGTCATCACGGCGGCGTGCATGGCCCGCACGGCACGCGAGACGCCGGCGACCGCAGGACCGGCACTCTCACGCAGCTCGAAGGCGCGGGCCTTGAGCTCACGGTTGGTCAGGCCGGTGTCCTGCTTGTCGAAGACGGCCGTGGGGATCTCGAGGGCGCTGATGAGCCCAAGCATCGCGTGCTGCTGCAGTGTCGGCTCGGCGCCGCGCAGCACCTCGATGAGTCCCTCGCGCAGCTCCGCCTCCATGGAGCCGTCCGCCTCCGGGTAGCGGCGGGGCTTCAGGCCCAGCCAGCCGCCCTCCTCGACCTCCACGACGCCGCGTTCGGCAAGGTAGTCTCCCACGGCGTGCTCGAGTGTGCGGCCGATGGTGGTCAGCGCGATCGAGACGCGCTTGCCGTCATGGCCGAGGAACCGGGTCAGGCCCTCGTCCAGCAGCGGGTCACCGGTGGGCGTCGGGTCCGTGACCTGGATGAGGTGCCCCTCGTCCGCCACGTCCACACGGCCGGCCGCGGCGAGGTCCGCGAGCATCGCGCCCGCCAGTCCGTAGCCGGTGTACTGCCCCAGGGCTTCGGGGCGTCCGTCCTCCTGCAGCAGGAGCAGGAACAGTCCGGTGGTGACGGTGGGGTGCGGCGCGCTCATGGCATCAGGGTAGCGCCGCGGCGGGCGAGGTACTGCTCCTCCGGCCAGCTGCTGACGCCGGTGATGCGCATGCGGGTGACCGTGCCGTCCTCGTCCACGTCGAAGGGGATCTGCTCGCCGGAGGCGCCGAAGCCGTCCTTGTCCTGCACCCGCAGCGTGGTGGCGTCCAGAGCGCGCAGCTCCTGGGCTGCGGTCAGCGGCGTGGAGACGGTCGGGTCGAGCATGAGCAGCCGGCCGCCGCCGTACACCACATCCGTCTCGCCCCAGAGGCAGCAGTAGCGGCCGGCGAGGCGCTTCAGGTCCTCCTCGGTGACGTTCTCGGGCAGCTTCTGCCAGGCAGCGGGGGCGGTGGTGAGCAGGTCGATCAGCTCGACCAGGCCGACGGCCAACGACTCGGCCGGGCCGTCCACGGCGTTGGTCAGCACGCAGACGGTGAGGCCGCCGTCCGGGTCCACGAGGGTGCGGGTGATCTGGCCGGGGAAGCCCCCGGAGTGGCCGACGGTCTTCCGCTCGCCGACCGTGGCCCCGATCATGCCGAGGCCATAGGTCCCCGTCTCACCGCCGCGCGGGACGGTGGACTCGGGCCGCTGCATCAGGCGCAGGCTGCGGTCGGTGAGCAGGCCGCCGCTGCCGACGGTGAGCGAGGCGAAGAAACGGCTGAGCTCCTCCGCGGTGGACACGAAGCCCGTGGCGGCGGCCAGCGCGCCGGTGGTCGGGTTCCCGACCGTCACCCGGGAGCGGTTGCGGCCGTGCGGGCGACAGTGCCCGGTGACCAGGCGCGGGGCGCCCTCCTTCTGGGCCTCCGCGAGCTCCGGGCTGGTCTTCTCCAGGCCGAGCGGCGCGAGCACCGCCGAGGTCATGTGGGTGACGTAGTCGGCGCCGGCGAGGCGCTCGATGATCGCCCCGAGGACGCCGTAGCCGATGTTGGAGTACTTGAAGTGCTCCTGCGGCTGGTAGGTGGCGCCGTGCTCGGCCACGGTCGCACGCAGGGCCTCGGCGTCCGGGAACGGCTTGTCCAGCTGCCAGAAGTCGGCGTCCACGCCGTCGCGGATGGCGCCGGCCGTGTGGCTGAGCAGCTCGCGGACGGTGGCGCCGGCCAGCGGGGTGTCGGCGTAGTCGTCCAGCAGGTCCGCCACGGTGTCGTCCAGACGGAGGCGGCCGGCCTCCACGAGCTGCATCACGGCGACGGCGGTGAAGGTCTTGGAGTGGCTGGCCACACGGAACAGGTGGTCGGTGGTGAGCACCTCGCCGGTGGCCTGGTCGGCCTCGCCGTAGGCCTCGGAGAGCACCAGCTCGTCGCCGAGGCGGACGGCCACCTGGGCGCCGGGCACCTGCTGCACCTCCACCTGGGTGGCGAGCCAGCGGCTCAGGTACGGGACCAGCTCCTTCAGCTGGTCGAGGCTCGGGCTGGTCTCGGCGGCGGTGTCCTGGGTCATGCCCTCACCCTAGGCACAGAGGACCCGTCGGCACTCGCTGAGAGGACCGGCCTTCCTCAGGGTGGCGCTCGTCGAGCCGGCAGGGGCGACGACGCTCGGGTCCGGCGAGGGCTTGAGCGTCTCCGAGAGGACGTTCGTGTCCAGCGGGATCATCCGATGTCCGCCCACCGTGCGTCATCGGTCCGCTCGGGGACGACGAGTCCGTCCAGTCCATCGTCGGCCTGAACCCTCTCCATCACCTCAAGGGCGACGTTCCGCGACTCCACCGCTTCGGTGAGGATCGCTCGGGCCTCGGCTTCCATGGACCTGCCGTTCGCCGCGGCCCGACTGACCGGTGCCTGCTTGACCTGTTCGTCCAGGCCCCTGACGAGGATCTGTGCCATGCCGATCGCCTCCTGATTGCTATCGCTGATGCTAGCGAGCAGCGGGCGATGAATTCTTGGCAGATGCGTCCTTCTCATGCCCTCGAGCATCGCCGCCCACCGAAGCCCCGCGCCACCGCCCGCCCGGACCTGTGGACAACTCCCCGGCGGCCTCGGCATTCGGGTCACGATGGATGGAGGCGAGGACGGGCCTCGCCGGAGGGAGGAAAGACCATGACCATCACCGCAGGCGAGTCCCGATACGGCATGCCGTGGGCGCGCGAGGACTATGAGCGGCTGGCGGACGTGCTGCCGGAGACCGAGGACGCCTTCGAGATCGGCGTCAGGATCGGCAGACCTCCCACTGCGCTGGCCGAGCGCTGCCGTGCCATGCTCCCCGCGCGGGAACGGCACATTCCGGGATGCATGGTCCTGAACCGGCTCCACCGGCTGATGCAGGAGGAGGACTTCGACTGGGAGTCCGCCATGCGCGAGCCCGAGATCAAGGCACCGGTGACCGTGGTCGAGGAGCACCACACCGGGTGGAAAGGCCTGGAGACGGCGGACAAGGTGGCGGCACTCGATGCGCTCATCGCCCATCGCGAGCATCTTGCGCCGGATGAGTGGAAGCGCGTCCGGGAGGCCCTGGACGAACCCGGTATCGACGAGGCGCTCGCACGCCGCCGCATCGACCGCCTGGTCCGCCAGGGGTGGGCTCGGAACGACGCGCACTACTCCACGATGTTCCGCCTCCAGTACGAGGCCTTCGACGGCGACGACGACCGCGTCGCCTTCATCCTGAACGCCCACGAGCCTGCCCCGGAACCCAACCCGTGGTTTGGGTCCGACGACGGAGACTGGCGGTACTGAGACACCCTCCGGCTACGCTCGCCCCATGCGCATCACCGTCCACGGCCATCACCGCATCAGCCGCTCCCCCGAGCTCGGCAGGCTCCGCCTGCGTGTGGAGGCATCCGGCCCGGACAGGGCCGCGGCGCTGGAGACGGTGCGGCAGGAGGCCGCCCGCCTGTCCGGTGAGCTGCTGGATCTGAAGGCCGGCGGCCTGCTGGACGAGTACGTTGTCCAGGCGCCGGGCACCCATGTGGAGCGCGACCACGACGAGCACGGCCGCCCCACCGTCCTGCGGCACGTGGTGTCCGTGGCGGTCACCGCCGTCTTCACCGACGCCTCCGTCCTCGGCGAGCGCGTCTCCGAGTGGGCGCTCCGCCTTCCCCTCGAGATCGGCTGGGTGGACTGGCAGCTGACGGAGGCCACCCATCGAGAGCTCGAGGAGTCCGCGCTGACCGAGGCCGTCGCCGACGCCCGACGCCGCGCGCAGGTCATGGCCGCCGCGGCCGGGGCTGGGGAGGTCCGGGTGCTCGAGGTCGCCGATCCGGGGCTGCTCTCCGGCGGCGAGGCCGCGCAGGACTCCGGTGTCCGCTTCGCCCGCGCCTACGGGGCCAACGGCGGCGAGGGCATCGCCGTGGTCCCGGAGGACGTCACGGTCGAGGCCGCCGTCCAGGTCCGCTTCGAGGCCTGACCGTCCTGCTCAGTCCTCGCTTCCGGGTGGCCGCCCGTGGGCGGTCAGCTCAGCGGGCCCTCCCCACTGCTGCATCACGACGACGGCCAGCCCGGACGTCTTCATCGTCACCGGTTCTCCGGTCAGGTGGGCGACGAGCTCGTCGCAGGCCGGGCTGTGGCCGACCAGGACCACGGTGTTCGCGTCCCGGGCCTCCGGGGCGGAGGCCAGGCCGCGGACGATCTCCAGCAGGTCGGCGCCGTCGAAGGTGTAGGCCCGTTCCTCGACGCGTTCGGGGACGGTGTCCGGGAGCTCGGCGGCGGCCAGACGCCAGGCGTCGGCGGCGCGGACGGCTGGCGAGACGACGGCGAGGTCGATCGTCGGGGTGTTCGCGGCCAGCCAGCGCCCGGCCTCGGCCGCCTGGCGCCGGCCGCGCTTCTTCAGGGGCCGGTGCCGGTCGTCCACGGGGACGGACCAGTCCGACTTGCCGTGGCGCATGACGATCAGGGTGCGGTGGCTCATGGCCCCATTGTGTCTGCACGGGATACTGGAGGGCATGAAGGATCTGCGCGTCGCCCCGTGCCCCGGTGCGCCGCGCGGACTCATGATCCCGGCTGCAGAGCTGACCGAGCGGTTCGCGCGGGCCTCCGGCCCCGGCGGTCAGGGCGTGAACACCACGGACTCACGCGTGCAGCTCAGCCTGGACCTCACGGAGTGCTCCGTGTTCACCGACGCCCAGCGCGAGCGGGTCCTGCAGCGCCTGGCCGCTAGGCTGACCGCTGGCGTCCTGACGATCGACGCCGCCGAGCACCGGGCTCAGCGCCGTAACCGCGTGGCCGCCCGCGAGCGGCTGGCGGACCTGCTCGAGGAGGCGCTGACGCCTCAGAAGCACCGGCGGGCCACCAAGCCCACGCGAGGCTCCCAGCGCCGCCGGCTCGAGGGCAAGAGGCGCCGCTCCGAGATCAAGCAGGCCCGGCGCCGGCCCCGGATGGGCTGACTCAGGCCAGCTCGATCCCCGCGGCGAGCGCTCCTTCCGCCTGCAGCTCGCGCAGCCGCGCCAGGACCCGGTCACGCAGGGTCCACGGGCTGACGGTGTTCACGTTGACCTTGGTGGCGCCCTCGAAGCCGGCGAGGGTGGAGACGCGCCACTTCAGGCAGATCCGCCAGGGGATGCGCACGTCCACACCGGCCGGACGGGTGTGCCACTCCTCGTTGCAGGGCACGTCCGCGCCGGTCGCGGCATGGGCCGCGTGCAGCAGGTCGGACACCGCGCCGAGCTCCTCGGTGGAGTGCTCCCACGGCTCCGAGGCCTCGGCGGTGGACCAGACCTCGAGCGTCGGGTAGCGGTGCCCGAAGCCGGCGAACAGGACCGCGTGCGCGTTCTGCGCCACCACGAGGCCGCGCTTCCGCGCATATCCCACGGCCCAGTCCTCGAACACGTCGGGGTTCTTCGCCACGGCGGCGAGGACGGCCTCGTTCTGCGCCCCGCGCTCGTCGATGGCCACGAGCTGCTTGTGCAGATGGTCGAAGGAGGCGCCGGCCGGCTTGAGCCAGTTCTGGAACACGGACACGTACCGCACGCCCGGGTCCATGGCGTAGAGGTCCTTCGTGGCCTCGGCGGTGAACCGGATGAACTCGCGGTGCTCCTCCGGCGTCAGGGTTCCGGACGACGCCAGCTCGTGGTCCGTCCGGGCGCCGTCCACGAAGTGGCGCCGGGCGATGACCACGTCATGTCCACCGCCGAAGAACCCGGAGGCCGCCTCGATCCGCTCGTCCTCGGTCATGCCGGAGACCTCGTCGCCGGTCTTGCCGGAGGCGCGCAGCTTGTTCTCGATCACCGCGAGCACGTGGGCCCGCCCCTGCACAGTCGCCAGGTAGGCGTCCCGGCGGGCGCGCACGGCGTCGGACAGCTCGTAGCCGTGGTTGAGGTGCCAGTAGTCGTAGCTGAGGATCTCGAAGAGGTTCGGCACACGCCGGAACTCGGCCACGGTGGAGTCGAGCTCCTCGGCAGGCACGGCCAGCAGCGTGCGGTGCGTGCCGTCGTCGTCCCTCACGGAGCGGGACTTCTCCGGCGGGGTCTGGCGGACGTTCTCGGGGCAGAAGGCACAGTGGCGGCCGTGCATCGACGGGTCCAGCGGGACGGCGGCGGGGCGGGCCATGCCGAGCGGGCGGTCGCCGCGGCCGGGGACGGTCCACACCTCGGTGCCGGTGAACGGGTTGCGCTGCTTGACGGTGCCGTCGGCGAGCTGGACGAGGAAGTCGGGGGCATCGGCGGCCACGGCCATGGCGGCTCCTTCGAGAGGACGGCGGGGACTACGCCACAACCTAGCCGCTGCCGCAGGCCGGCACGTGCAGGCGAAGAACGGGCACCACAGCCGGCGGCCGCGCCCTGGACAACCGTGCTTCTTGCAGGGCGACGGCTGACACCCGCTCCCTGCCCCGGGGGTACCCTGGACGGTGGCCCGTCTCACTCGCTCACCCCATGGAGGCCCCATGTCATCCCGCATCCACCACCCCGGTCTGCGTGCCAAGGTGATGTCCGCCGACGAGGCCGCGGCCTTCATCGAGCCGGGCAGCACGGTGGGCATGTCCGGCTTCACCGGATCGGGCTACCCGAAGGCCGTGCCGACCGCACTGGCCGAACGCATCAAGGCCGCCCACGCCCGCGGCGAGGACTTCCAGATCAACCTGCACACCGGCGCCTCCACCTCCACCGAGATGGACGGCGCGCTGGCCGAGGCGGACGGCATCGCCCTGCGCACCCCGTTCCAGTCGGACCCGACCATGCGGGCGAAGATCAACTCCGGTGACATCGAGTACATCGACACCCACCTGTCCCACCTGGCGCAGACGGTGTGGAACGGCTTCTACGGCCCCATGCGCACCGCCGTGATCGAGGTGTCCGCGATCCGCGAGGACGGCACCCTGGTCCCCTCCTCCTCGGTGGGCAACAACAAGTCCTGGCTGGACCTGGCGGACCAGGTGATCCTCGAGGTGAACTCCTGGCAGTCCGAGGACCTGGAGGGGCTGCACGACGTCTACTACGGCACCGCCCTGCCACCGCAGCGCAAGCCGATCATGATCATGGACCCGGCCGACCGCATCGGCCAGCCGTACTTCGAGTGCGACCCGGACAAGGTCGTGGCGGTCGTGGAGACCCACGCCCCGGACCGCAACTCCCCGTTCAAGCCGGCCGACGCCGACTCGATCGCGATCGCCCGGCACCTCGTCGACTTCTTCGAGCACGAGGTGGCCCACGGCCGCTACGACGAGCACCTGCTCCCGCTGCAGTCCGGCGTGGGCAACATCGCCAACGCCGTGATGGCGGAACTGGTGAAGTCCCGGTTCAAGGGTCTGACCGCCTTCACCGAGGTGGTCCAGGACGGCATGCTCGACGCCCTGGACTCCGGCACCCTGCGGCTGGCCTCGGCGACCGCGTTCTCCCTGTCCACGGACAAGGCGGAGGAGTTCAACGCCAACGCCGGCAGGTACCGGGACAAGCTGATCCTGCGCACCCAGGAGATCTCCAACCACCCGGAGCTCGTGCGCCGACTCGGCATCCTCGCCATGAACGGCATGCTCGAGGCCGACCTCTACGGCAACGTCAACTCCACCCACCTGATGGGCACGACGATGATGAACGGCCTCGGCGGCTCCGGAGACTTCGCCCGCAACGCCTTCACCTCCTTCTTCCTCACCCCGTCCACCGCGAAGGGCGGCGCCATCTCCTGCATCGTGCCGATGGTCTCCCATGTGGACCACACCGAACACGACGTGCACGTGGTGGTCACCGAGCAGGGACTGGCAGACCTGCGCGGCCTCTCCCCGAAGCAGCGCGCCCGCACGATCATCGACACGTGCGCGCACCCGGACTACAAGGAGCAGCTGCAGGACTACTTCGACCGCGCGATGCGTGACTCGGGCGGCCTGCACACCCCGCACCTGATGGACGAGGCCCTGGCCTGGCACCAGCGCTTCATCGAGACCGGGACGATGCGTCAGGGCTGACGGCCAGACGACCCGCACGCCTCCGGGGCTCTCGAGGGACGCCTCCCGGACGCCCGGGGCCGAGCGCCTACTATGGTTCCACCTCGACCCTGTGGCCGAGGTCTCACCGCACGTCGAACCTCAAGAGGAGTCCCCATGACCTCGCTCAACGGCGGGTCCACCACCGCCGACGCGTCAGATCGGAATGCCGCTTCCCGGGGCCTGCTCAACAGGTTCCTCAACGTGATCGAATGGAGCGGCAACAAGCTTCCGGACCCGATCATCATCTTCGCGGGCCTCTGCGCCCTGACCCTGGCGGCGTCCGCCGTGGCCGGTCTGGCCGGGTGGAGCGCGGTCCACCCGGGCACGGGCGAGACCCTGGAGGCGACCAATCTGCTCAGCACGGAGGGCATGCGCATCGTCATCGGCGATGCGGCCGCGACCTTCGGCGCCTTCGCCCCGTTGGGACAGGTGCTCATCATCATGCTCGGCATCGGCGTGGCCGAGCGCTCGGGATGGTTCGAGACCGGCCTGACCCAGGCCATGACCACTGCCCCCAAGATCCTGATCATCCCCGCGATCGCGGTCATCGGCCTGCTGGGCAACATCGCCGGCGACGCCGCCCCGATCGTCCTGCCCCCGCTGGCCGCCCTGATCTTCCTCAAGCTGGGCTGGCACCCGATCGCCGGCATCGCCCTGGCCTATGCGGCCGCCACCGGCGGCTTCGCGGCGAACCTGATGATCGGCATGTCCGACGCGCTGGTCCAGGGCTTCACCCAGGAGGCCGCGGTCCTCATCGACCCGGACATCACGACGACCGTGCCGATGAACTGGTGGTTCATCGCCGTGTCCGTCGGCGTCCTGCTTCCGGTGCTGTGGATCGTCACCACCAAGGTCACCATCCCCCGTCTGGGCGCCTACCAGGCGGCCGAGGACCTGGACGCGGAGGACGTGGAGATCGACGACGTCCAGCGCCGGGCCAACCGCTGGGCCCTGGTGGCGCTGGCCCTGTTCGCCGCGCTCGTGGTGGCCGCCTGCATCCCCCAGGGCTCGTTCCTGCGCAACGCGGAGACCGGCTCCCTGACCACCGACGCGCCCCTGATGAACGGGATCGGGCTGATCCTTGCCCTGGCGTTCTTCATCCCGGGGCTGGTCTACGGGATCCGGGCGAAGACGATCACCGGGTCCTCGGACGTCGCCCGCATGATGGTGGAGTCCATGGCCACGATGGCCAGTTTCGTCGTCGTCGTCTTCTTCGCCTCCCAGCTGCTGTCCTATGTGAGCGCATCCAACATGGGCGCCATCCTCGCCATCCGGGGCGCCGAGCTGCTGGAGGGTCAGGACGGCGTCGTGCTGATCATCGGGATCCTCGCGATCTCCGCGTTCGTGAACCTGTTCGTCGGTTCGGCCTCCGCCAAGTGGGCGATCCTGGCGCCGATCTTCGTCCCGATGATGATGCTCCTGGGCTACCACCCGGCGTTCACCCAGATGGTGTACCGCATCGGCGACGCCATCACGAACCCCATCACGCCGATGTTCCCGTACTTCGCACTCGTGCTGACCTACGCCCAGCGCTATGACAAGAAGCTGGGCATCGGCACGTTCATCTCCACGCTCGTGCCCTACTCGCTCGCGATGGGCCTGGCGTGGGCCGCCATGATGATCGTCTGGTTCCTGCTGGGCTGGCCGATGGGGCCGGACGGCCCCATCCGCCTGCCCGCCGAGTGACGAACCACAGACAGGTCGGCGCCGAGCCAGGCGCCGGCCTCGTCCCGCCCCGTTCGAAAGGAGCACCCATGTCCGCCGACATCGAGGCCTACCAGGACCAGCTCGTCGCCTGGCGCCGTCATCTGCACCAGCATCCGGAGGCCTCGTTCGAGGAACACGAGACCGTCCGGTACATCCGCGCCGAGCTCGAGCCGCGTCTGCCGGGCGCCACGTTCGAGAACCTCACCGAGACGAGCCTGCTGGTGACGCTGGACACCGGCCGCCCCGGCCCCACGCTGGGCCTGCGCGCGGACATCGACGGACTGGCCATGACCGAAGACCGGCCCGACCTCGACTTCGCCTCGACGACGCCGGGCCGCATGCACGGCTGCGGTCATGACGGGCACACGGCCACGATCATGTCCGCCCTGGTCTGGGCGCACGATCACCTGGACGAGCTGACCGGCACCGTGCTCGGCATCTTCCAGCATGCGGAGGAGACCCCGCCCGGCGGGGCCAAGGAGATGGTGGAGACGGGCCGGTTCGCGGACGTCGACTACTTCTTCGGCTTCCACTACTGGAGCACCCTGCCCACGGGCACGGTGGACATCAAGCCCGGCCCGGCCTCGGCGAACTCGGACCTGTTCGAGGTCCACCTGCGGGGCGAGGGCGCCCACGCGTCCACCCCGGAGGACGCCGTGGACGTGGTCACCGCCGCCAGCTCCCTGATCCAGCAGTTCCTGCTCATCCCGTCCCGCCGGGTGGCCGGGCTGGACCCGTGTGTGGTGTCCACGACCTGGATGGACGCCGGCCGCCAGTCGGCGCTGAACGTGTACCCGCCTGAGGCGCACATCGGTGGAGTGGTCCGTACGCATGACGACGGCGTGCGGGACACGGTGGAGGCGGCGATGCGGGACATGGTCCGCGGCCTGGAGGCGGCCAACCCGGGACTCAGCTGCGAGCTGGACTATCTGCGCGGCTACGACATGGTGTGGAACGACCCGGACCGCACCGCTGTGGTCCATGAGCTCTGCGAGGACCTGTTCCCGGGCTCGGTGATCGCCGACCCGCCGATGCTCGGCGGCGAGGACTTCGCGGCCTTCTCCCGGACCGCGCCGGCGACGTACGTGTTCGTGGGGGCCGGCAACGCCGCCAAGGGCTTCGACGCGGGTCACCACAACCCGCGGTTCGGTCTGGACGAGGACGCGTTCCCGATCGCCCTGCGGCTGGTCGTGGAGGTGCTGCGGAACGGGCCGCGCCTGGCTGCGGGATGACGGTCTGACCCCACGCACGCTCGGAGGCGCAGGCCTCCAGCCTGTCAAGGACGGTTCACGGCTCTGCAAGCCAGCCGTCACGACGGCGTCAGATCACTGGCGGAAGGTGGCGTTCGTGGTCGACCCCGAGCAGCGGGGTCGACCACGAACAGCAGGGTCGACCCCGAGCAGAAGGGACCCGTCATGTCCTCCTCCACCACCGAAGCCCCGGAGCTGAAACGCAACGGGTTCCTGGGGCCCGACACCAACTGGCACCTCGCCTTCGGCATCCTCGCCATCGGGGCGCTCGCCCTGTGCATCTCCTGGGCGCTCGACTACACCGACACCACCCACACGGTGCTGCTGATCACCACGATCGTCGTGGGCATGTTCATGGCCTTCAACATCGGTGGAAACGATGTGGCGAACTCGTTCGGCACCTCCGTGGGCGCCGGCACGCTGACCCTGAAGCAGGCGCTGCTGGTGGCCGCGGTCTTCGAGGTCAGCGGCGCCGTGATCGCCGGCGGTGAGGTCACCGAGACCGTCCGCAGCGGCATCGTGGACCTCGACAGCGTGTCGCTGCCGCCGATGGACTTCGTGTTCATCATGCTCGCGGCCCTGATCGGCGCCGCCCTCTGGCTGCTCATCGCCACTCAGATGGGGTGGCCGGTGTCCACGACGCACTCCATCGTCGGCGGCATCGTCGGCGCTGCGGTGACCCTGGGCCTGCAGACCGGCGTCGGCGGTTTCGAGATGGTGCAGTGGGGCGAGATCGGCAAGATCGCGCTGTCCTGGGTCCTCTCCCCCGCGCTGGGCGGACTGGTGGCCTGGGTCCTGTACCGGGCGATCAAGAAGCACATCCTCGTCTACAACGAGGAGGCCGACGCCAGGATGCGCGAGCTGCGGCTGGAGCGCATCGAGCTGCGCAAGAAGCACAAGACGGCGTTCGAGCGCCTCTCCGAGGTGCAGCAGATCGCCTACACCAACGCCATGGCCCGCGACGCCGCCACCAAGTCCTCCGGTCACGAGTACGAGCCGGACGAGCTGGAGTCGGACTACTACCGTGAGCTGGACGCGATCGAGTCCAAGGAGGACGAGGTCAACTCGCAGCACGCGCTGCAGGTCTGGGTGCCGCTGCTGGCGGCCGGCGGTTCGATCGTGATCACGTCGATGCTGCTGTTCAAGGGCCTGAAGAGCCTGGATCTGAACATCGACAACGTCGGCAACATCCTCATCATGCTCATGGTCGGTGCCGCCGTGTGGATGGCCGTCTTCATCTTCGCCAAGACCCTGAAGAAGCAGTCCCTGTCCCGGTCGACCTTCCTGCTGTTCAGCTGGATGCAGGTGTTCACGGCGTCCGCGTTCGCGTTCAGCCACGGCTCGAACGACATCGCCAACGCGGTGGGCCCGTTCGCGGCGATCGTGGACGTGCTGCGCACCGAGGAGATCAACGCCGAGGCCGCCGTGCCCGGCGCCCTGATGCTGGCCTGTGGCATCGGCCTGGTCTGCGGTCTGTGGTTCATCGGCCGCAACGTGATCAAGACCGTCGGCACCGGGCTGACCGAGATGCACCCGGCGTCCGGCTTCACCGCCGAGCTCGCCGCGGCCGGCGTCGTCATGGCCGCGTCCATGCTGGCCCTGCCGGTCTCCTCCACCCACATCCTGATCGGTGCGGTGCTCGGTGTGGGCATCGTGAACCGTGCCGCGAACTGGGATCTGATGAAGCCGATCGCGCTGGCCTGGGTCATCACTCTCCCGGCCGCTGCGATCATCGGCGCCATCGGTGTGACGGTGCTGCGCGCCGTGTTCGGAGGCTGACCGAGGGTTTAGCGTTGTGTGCGTCATAGCAGCCTGATGCGAGAGCGTCACTGAACACGGAGGCACCTGCCCATGACCACCCCTCATCCCCGGCAGCCGGACAACATGAGCGGCCGCGCCAACCTCCAGCGCGGACTCGAGACGGTGGGCGGCCACTTGAGCCTGGTCAGCGACCGCCTGGTCTTCACCCCGCACACGCTGAACGTCCAGTCCGAGCCGGTGCAGATCCCGCTCGACCAGGTCCGCGGCACCCGCCCCGTGTGGACGAAGTTCCTGGGGGTTCTTCCGCTGGCCCCGAACTCCCTGGCCGTGGAGCTGGCGGACGGGACCGAGCACGCTTTCGTGCTCTCGGGGCGCCAGGAGTGGAAGGCCGCGATCGACGACGCGGTGGCGGCCCAGCGCCGGCGCCCTGGGCCGAGGCGACCCCAACAGCCCGAGGAGACCGACACGACCTGGAACTCGCATCCGCGCCCGGCGGCCTCGCCGGCCGACGACCAGCGGTCCCCGTCCGCCGAACGATGGGAGGTCGACTTGGACTGGCTGTGGGGCACCCCGCCGGGCAACGACGGATCTGCCGCGACCCTGCGCCTCGATGTCATCGGGCCCGGTGCGGCCCAGGCGGCGGCGCGGTGGATGGAGTCGCTGGACGCGGACGAGGACGGCGTGCGCGGTGAGGGCGGCTGGCGAGCCGACCCCGGCGGCGTCGCAGGCGGCGAGGACCACGCTGTGATCCTGCTGACCTCGGCGGGTGAGGACGTGGCCGATGGCCTGGAGGACGCCGCGGACACCGCGTACGAGGCGCTGTCCGCGGTGCCGGGTCTGCGTCTGCACTGGACGCCGCAGCCCCGGCGCTGACCAGCCGCTGACCCGGCGGCGCCGGTGGCAGTTCCCGCGGCGAGCTCCGGCGCATCCGGCTGGTCCCGTTTCGACGTCGTCCTCCGACTGTCCGAACGAGGTGGCCAGAGCCGCCCGTCAGTAGGCTGAGGACATGGCGACGGTACTTCTCGTGCGGCACGGCCGCACCACGGCCAATGCGACCGGAATCCTGGCCGGCAGGACCGGCGGCGTCGACCTGGACGAGCACGGCCGGGAGCAGGCGGCCCGCACCGCGGAGCGGATCGCCGCGGTGCCCGTGGCCGCGGTGGTGGCCAGCCCCCTGCAGCGGTGCGCGCAGACCGCGCGGGCCGTCGTCGAGCGCCAGCCGGCCACGGTGGTGTCCACGGTCGAGGCAGACCTCACCGAGTGCGACTACGGCCAGTGGCAGGGACGCGCGCTCAGCGACCTGGCCACCGAGCCCCTGTGGGCGACGGTGCAGACCCAGCCGTCCGCCGTCGTCTTCCCCGGCGGGGAGTCCATGGCGGGCATGCAGGCCCGGGCGGTGGCGGCGATCCGGAAGCACGACGCCGCCGTCCAGGCCGAGCACGGGGCCGGGGCGGTGTGGGTGGCCGTCAGCCACGGGGACGTCATCAAGTCGATCCTGGCCGACGCGCTCGGCATGCACCTGGATCTGTTCCAGCGGATCGAGGTGGGGCCCGCCTCCGTGTCCGCGGTGAGCTACGGTCCGGCCCGCCCGCGGGTCTGGGCGATGAACACCGACGCCGGGGACCTCGCCTGGCTCTCGAGACTCGCCCCGGCCGACGACGCGCCGGTGGGCGGCGGCGCAGGTGCCGGTGGCGCCGCCGTCGACAAGGCGTCCGGGACGACCCCTAGGATCGAGGCATGACCGACCTGCCTGCCCCCGCCCACGAGTTCGACTGGCCGGACCGGTGCGTCATCGGGACGATCGGCCAGCCGGGAGCGCGGACGTTCTACCTGCAGGTGCGCACCGGGCCCCGGCTGGTGAGCCTGGCCCTGGAGAAGCAGCAGTCGGCGCTGATGGCGGAGATGATCGACGAGCTCCTCGACGAGCTCATGGCCCAGGAAGACAACCCGCACAGCGTCCCGGCCAGCACGCCCGCCGAGCTCGTGGACAACGATCCGCTGGAGTCGGTGCAGGAGTGGTTCCGGGTGGGCGCCATCGGCCTGGGCTGGGACCCGAGCACCGCGCAGGTGATCGTGGACGTGCATCCGCTGACCGACGACGCCGCCGAGCAGATGCTTCAGCCGGAGTCCGAGGCGGTGCGGGTGCGGATGCCGGTCGGCGCCGCGCGGGCGTTCGCTCGGCGCACCCGTCAGGTCGTGGACGCCGGACGTCCGTTCTGCTCGGACTGTGGCCAGCCCATCGACCCCGACGGTCACGACTGCTCCCCGCCCGAGCTGCGATGACCGCCGCGGAGCCGGGCGGCGCTGACCTCGACGGCGGCGAGCTGGTGTCCGGGCAGCTGAGGCTCACCGGCAGGATCACGACGGCGTCCAACGCCACGTTCCTCGGAGCCATCGGGAACACCCCGGTGGTCTACAAGCCGGTGGCCGGCGAGGCCCCGCTGTGGGACTTCCCCGCCGGCACCCTGGCCCGCCGCGAGGTGGCCGCACACCTGGTGTCCGAGGCGCTGGAGTGGGAGATCGCGCCGCGCACCTGGCTGCGCGACGGCCCCTTCGGCGAGGGCATGGTGCAGCTCTGGCAAGAGCAGGATCCTGGGCAGGACGCCGTGGACCTGTTCCCGGCGGACCAGGTGCCGGCGGCGGGCTGGCGGACCGTGCTGGAGGGCGAGGACGAGGACGGGAACCGGCTGGTCCTGGCCCATGAAGACACGCCGGCGCTGCGCCACATGGCGGTGTTCGACGTGATCGTCAACAACGCCGACCGCAAGGGCGCGCACATCCTCACCATGCCCGGCGGACACCGCCACGGCGTGGACCATGGGCTCACGTTCCATGTGGAGGACAAGCTGCGCACGGTGCTGTGGGGCTGGCTCGGCGAGGAGCTGACCGAGGACGAGCACGACGGCGTCGGCCGGGTCCTCGACGGACTCGACGGTGAACTGGGGCGGGGGCTGTCGGAGCTGCTGGGTGCTGAGGAGATCGCCGCGCTCACCCACCGCTGTGCCCAGCTTCTCGACGACGGACGGTTTCCTCCCCCGAGCGGGCGCACTCCCGCGGTGCCCTGGCCACTGTTCTGAGCACCGACGGGATGCCGCGGCCGGCTCTGGCCTGAACGGCGCCGACGGACGTCCCTGCGGGCGGGCCGCAGGGCCCGGCGGGACGCAGGTGCGGCGAGGCCCGGGTGACCCGCTGTGACGGACCTGCCGCCGGTGCCCGTCATGCCGGCGGTGCCGACTCCGCCGGCCAGCAACGGGAACCGGCGCGTGACGCCACCTGTCGGCGGGCTGGGGCGAGCCCGGCACGGATGCCTACGGTCGGCCCACCCACCCACGGAAGGACCGCCCATGACCACTCCCGTCCTCGACCGTCCCGCACCGGCCGCGGCCACCGATGCCCCCGACACCGCAGAACTCCGAGCCCGCTTCGCCCCCGTCTTCGCCCGCATCGCCTCGAACGAAGCGTCTCGGCGGGATACCGCCACGCCTCCCCACAAGGCGGTTCGTCTGCTGGCCGAGACCGGCTTCACCGCCCTCCGGCTGCCGCGGGAGCGCGGCGGCTCCGGTGCGTCCCTCACGCAGCTGCTCGACCTGCTCGTGGACCTCGCCGCGGCCGACGCGAACCTCCCCCAGGCCCTCCACGGGCACTTCATGTTCACGGAGCAGGTCGCCCGTGACGTCCACCCGCGTCTGACCGACTGGTGGTTGGACGAGGTGGCCGCCGGGAAGGTCTTCGCCAACGCACTCGTGGACCCGCCTGCAGCGACCGGCCTGCCGGGCGTCACGGCCCGCCGGGACCCGCGCGACCCGGAGGCGTTCCTGCTGACCGGCACGAAGCAGTACTCCACCGGCACCCTGCTGGCGGACTGGACCCTGGTCGCCGCCCACGACGACGCCGGGGCCCTGCAGCCCCTCGTCGTCGAGGTGGCCGGGCCGGGCGTCAAGGCCCGCGACGACTGGGACGGCATCGGCCAGCGCGGCACGGCCTCCGGCACCACCGTCTACACCGATGCGCCCGCCCCGGCCTGGCGCCGCCTCGACCTGGAGCGCCCCGCCGCCGCCCCCGGCTACCCGTTCCTGTGGCTCATCCTCGCGGCCACCCAGGCGGGCATCGCCCAACGCGCGCTCGACGAATTCACCGAGATCCTCCGCCGCCGCTCCCGCTCCTACCAGCACGCCGCGAGCGCCAGCCCCGCGCACGACCCGGTCCTGCAGCACCAGCTCGGCGCCGCCGCGGCGCAGGTCCGCGCGCTGCGCTCCGTGGTCCTCGGCGCGGCCCCCGCCCTTGAGGCGGCGTACACCGCCGCGACCAACGCGGCGCCCGCGATCGGCGCGGCCGAGCCGGAGTCCCCGGACGACGGCGCCGCGGAGGCCTTCGAGTCCGCCCACACCGAGGCCTGGGTCGCCGCAGCCTCGGCGTCCTCCGTGGCGGCCGACCTGACGCTGCGGCTGACCTCCGATCTGTTCGAGACGGCCGGGGCATCGGCCGTCGTCGCGGGCCCGGGACTCGACCGCCACTGGCGCAACGCCCGTGTGCTGGCCAGTCACACGCCCCTTCCCCACCGCCGCCGCCAGATCGGGGAGTGCCTGCTGCACGGCACCCCCGCCCCGCACAGCGCGGACGCGGTCGAGACCGCGTCGTCCACCGACGCCGATCCGTCCCGCGACACCGCTTCCCCGTCCCCCTCGACCCCCGCCGCCCCGAAGGAGCAGTGAGATGACGACCACCACCGACCGCACCGACACGACCACCCGTCCCGCCGACGTCGGGACCACCGATTCGGGGGTGCCGACCACCGCGCACCCGGCCGACCGGCCCCAGTTCCTCGCCGCCCGCGCACGGTTGGCGCCCGTGTTCGCCTGGCTCGCCGAGACCGCCGCCGAGCGGGACCGCGAACGCGTGACCGATCGCGAGGCCACGGACCGCCTCGCCGCCGCCGGCTTCCCGGGGCTGCGCGTGCCCGAGGACGCGGGCGGGGCCGGGCTGACGTTCCCGGAGGCCGCACGCCTGTACGTGGAGCTCGCCGAGGCCGACTCGAACGTGCTGCAGGCCCTGCGAGTGCACGTGGTGAACGTGGAGACGGCGCTCGGCTCGCCGGCCGGTGCCCGCCGCGAGCGGTGGCTGCACCGCTTCGCCACGGGTGAGACGGTCGCAAACGGGACCACGGAGATCGGCAACCGCACCGGCCACTACGAGACCCGCCTGACGACGCGTCCGGACGGCTCGGCGGTGGTCAACGGTCGCAAGGCCTATTCCACCGGGACGCTGTACGCGGACTGGACGATCGTCGTCGTCGAGGACGAGGACGGCGCCGAGCGCGCGGCGACCGTGCGCTCGGACGCCCCCGGAGTGACCCTGCACGACGACTGGGACGGATTCGGCCAGCGGCTGTCCGCCTCGGGAACCACGGAGTTCACCGACGTGGTGGTGGATCCGGACGAGCTCACGCCGGTGGGCCAGTCCCTGGACGACGGCTCGTCCATCTTCGCCTCGCAGGCGATCTTCCAGTTCGTCCACCTGGCGGGCCTGACGGGCATCGCCCGCGCCGTGGTGCGCGACGCGGCGGCCTATGTGGCCGGGCGCACGCGCGGCTTCTCCCACGGTGCAGCCCCGCGGCCCGGTGACGATCCGCAGGTGCTGCAGGTGGTGGGCGAGCTGGAGGCCGCCGCGTTCGGGGCGCAGGCGGCGCTCGACGCCGTCGTCGGGCCCCTGGACCGGGCGCTGCGGGCCGAGGCCGCGGGCGCGCCCCTGGCCGAGGCCGAGGTGGACGCGGTGTACACCGCCGTCTACGCGGCCCAGCAGGTGATCGCCCGGACCGCCCTCGACGCGGCGACCCGCCTGTTCGAGGTGGGCGGGGCCTCCGCGACGCTGCGCACGCGGGGGCTGGACCGGCACTGGCGCAATGCGCGGGTGCTCGCCAGCCACAACCCGCTGATCTACCGCGCCCGGCTGCTCGGCGACCGCGCCGTCAACGGCACGCCGCTCGAGCGCCACTACCGCCTGGGCGGCTGACACCCAGGACGTCGTGGCACCGGGTCCCGGGGACCCGGTGCCACGCCGAGGAAGACGGTCGCCGATGTGGTCGCACCGCTCCACCGACCCGGCGGACGCGGTGCAGTACCCCTACAAGCGGGGCCCAGAGGCCATGGCGATCGCCGCACAGCAGATCGATACGACCATGGACGTCATCGCACCCGCGCTGGAGCACATGGCCCAGGACTGACGTTCCCCACAGCGAACGGCCGCGCGGCTCCGTGGGGCGTCTCTGCGTCAGTGAGAGTCCCCCGCGTAGCCCGATGGATTGGCCTGTTGCCATGCCCAGAGATCGCGCACCATGGCGTCGGTGTCACGGCAAGCCCGCCACCCCACGGTCTCAGCGATGGCATCCACAGACGCGCATGACGCAGCGATGTCACCGGGTCGGCGCTCGACGACCTGGAACGGCACCGGACGGCCGGTGACGCGTTCGAACGCCTGAATCATCTCGAAGACCGTCACCCCTTCGCCGCGGCCG
>NZ_BCSN01000010.1 GCF_001570885.1 Micrococcus lylae NBRC 15355
TTCCAGACTCGCACCCCGACCTCTTCCCCGGGCCTGGCCACCATCCATTCAAGGGTGGCCACGTGGGCCTCGGCCAGGTCCATGACGTGGATGAAGTCCCGCACGGCGCTGCCGTCACGCGTGGCGAAATCGGCGCCGAAGACGTTCAGTTTCTCGTATCGCCCGCCGGCGACTCGCGCCACGAACGGCATCAGGTTGGCGGGAACGCCCTGCGGGTCCTCCCCGAGACGACCGGAGGGATGCGCGCCGACGGGGTTGAAGTAGCGCAGCACAGCCACCCCCATACGACGCTCCGCCTCGTGCATGTCCCGGAGCACCTGCTCCGCCATGAGCTTGGAGTGCCCATAGGGCGTGACCGGCGCGACAGCGGCATCCTCCCCCACCGGCACCGGCGCTTCATCCCCGTACACCGTGGCGGAGGACGAGAAGAGGAAGGCGCGGACACCAGCGGCATTAGCGACCTGGGCGACGGCGGCGGTACCGGCAACGTTCACCATGTAATACGACGCTGGATCGGCAAGTGACTCCGTAGGCGATTTCAGTCCGGCGAAGTGGACGACGGCATCCGGGCCGAATTCCAGCACGGCCTCCCTGTAGGACACGGGCTCACGTACGTCGGCTCTGTGAAACCTGAGGCGCGGTCCTCCGAACGTCACACCAGCCAGCTCCGCCACTCGCTCCAGGGGAACAATCGTGCTCGAAACCGGGCTGTCGAGCACGAGGACATCGTGACCGGCGTCGAGCAGGACACTGACGGTGTGGGAGCCAAGGAATCCGGCGCCACCGGTGACAAGTACGCGCATGGGGCAGATTCTATCGACTGGCCTGCGCACCCACCCCATCACCTAGAGTGCTAGCATCCTACCCATGACCGAGAAGTCCCAGTTCAACGTCTATCTGCCGCGCGAGCTCGTCACCCGGGTGAAGCACCGCGCCGTGGATGAGAACACCAGCCTGTCCGCGCTCGTCGAGAAGGCGCTGACCCAGTACCTGGAGAAGGAGCAGTCATGATCGTGCACCCCGTCATCACCACCCCGAACCCGGAGCGGTGGATCGCCCTGCTGAAGGCGCTCGGCGCCTCGGTGTCCACGCACGACGACGGCACTCACCTGGCCGAGTTCGCCGGCGGTCGGCTCTCGGTCGCCTCCGGAGACTCCCCCGGCGTGGAGTTCGGCCTCGAGGAGGTCCGAGGCGAGCTGCCGGTGAAGAGCGGCGCCGTGCAGGTGGCCCCACTGCTGTGCACGCCGCAAGTCGAGAAGACCGCACAGATACTCGCGGGCCAGGGGCTGCAGAGGCGGCTCACCTCGGACAGCGGCGACTGGGCGGACCTGGTCGGCGACGGGATCGTGGGCGTCCACATCGGCCGAGAGGAGTCCACGGTGATGGCCTTTGAGGCCGCGGATGTGGGGTCCTTGAAGGAGCCGCTGGAGGGGGCCGGGTTCCGTGTGGCCCTGGTGGATGAGGCCTACGGCCGGACCCTGCGCGTGGAACACCCCGACGATCCCCGCCAGGAGGCTGAGATCTGGATCAACGAGACCCAGACCGACACCTACGGGTACACGCGACACGAGGAGGACTGAGCCGGCGATCCGCGACAGACCGTGAAGACCCACCTCCTTCCCGGCGAACGCCATCACCGGTGGCGCACAACGGCCGGCCCCGGAAGCGCTCCGGGGCCGGCCTGATCGTCCAACGACGGGCCTCCTTCGGCCCGGCCCCCACGTACCCAACCTCCGTGGTCAGAGCAGCTAGGCGGCGCGGCGGCGCAGCAGCAACCACACCCCGGCTGCTGCCAGGACGACCACGCCCGCACCAATGCCCACGGTGCCCCAGATCCCCGCAGAGCCTTCGGAGGGCGCCTCGGCCGCAGCATCGCCTTGTTCGGATGCCTCCCCGGTCTCCGTCGCATCAGTTCCGCCAATAACCCCGCGGATCCAGTCAAACTGATCGGCCACCGGCGCCACTGCGACAGCGGCATTGGAGGTCATCTCCTCCTCGGTCGGATTGTCCGGGTCTTCGAAGAGCCCGGCGGACATGATGGCGGCGACCTTGCCGTCGGCAAAGATCGCACCCCCGGAATCGCCCGGCTGAATGCGTGCGCCGCCCTTCAGTGCGACCTCAAGGGCCTTGGGTGCATCGAAGAGTGCAAGCGGCGACTCCCCACGGATCTCGGCACGGGCAGAGGGCAGCTTGGTGGAGCCACCCGAACCGTCGGAGGACCAGCCGTAAATATTCACATCCCCGGTGGGCACCTCGTCTGCCACCTCGGCGAATTGCTCCAGGGCCATCTCCTGCTCGGTGTGCAGCAGGGCGATATCCCCACGAGGGGCGATCTCGTGGCGATCGACCTGGTACACCTGCTGCTGATCCCCCTGGCCGATGCGCACGGAGCCCCCTGGCTTGGCCGCGGCATCAACGCAGTGGCGGGCGGTGATCACCCAGTGGGGATCAATCGCGGTTCCGGTGCACACTCCGTCATCCGGGTCGGAGTCATCGACACGCACGGAGACAACCGGCTTGGCTTCCTCGGTGTCCTCCGCGAAGGTTGTGCTCTGCAGTGCATAAGCAGGCCCAGCGCTGAGCGTGACTGCTGCGATCACTCCGGCGACGGAGCTAACGGCGAACTTCTTCATTCTCTTCCTTTCCAACGACCGCGATGATGCGGCGAAGCAGCGTTTCGACGGGGCCACGCGCAAACACCGCAAGCCAGACAAAAGAGATGACGATGGCGCCGGCCAGGCTGACCCAGATGCCGAACCATGTCGGCGCGAGCCAATCGGCTGTGAGCACATGGAGGCAGTACACGGTCAGTGGCATGCGACCCAGTGGCGCGAGCCAGCCGAACCAGCGCTGCAGCAGGCAGCACAGCGAGCACATACCCACCGACGCCCCGATGCTGCCCACGACATCGCCAAGGCCTCCGGTGTGGCCGTTGGCGTCAAAGAACCCCGGCAGCTGGATGTACCAGCGCAACGCAAGATTCACGACGAATAACCCCATCCCGACCACGAAGCCGAGAACGAGGCGCCTGGGGGCGACCATGTGCCTTTGGAACAGCATTCCGGCGACCATCAGCGTCGCCCACATCACTGGCGAGTAAGGCCAGAACGCGGCAATCAGCACCACTGATCCGGAGGCCAGCACCGCCGAGCCGAAGGCCAGGACACAGGCCAGCCACAGGAGCACCGGCGAGCTCCAGCGCGGTGCCCAGGCGAGCAACGCCATGCAGAGTCCGATGGTGCCGAGCACCACAAACACTTGCCCGGCGAACGGGGCGAGTGCGAAGTGCATGCCGATCAGGCACAGCCCGCGCACGATGAACTGGGCGGGGCGCGCCCGCATGTAGCCCATCGACACCCCGGAGATGAATGCGAAGAGCGCGGCCGGGAAGCCGTAGAGCACCTGTACGGCCAAGCCGTCAAGGAAGGTCAGGTGCGCGGTCATCATGCCGACGAGCGCCACGGCCCGCGCAACGTCGACACCAACGTTTCGGTTCTGCACGGCCAGGACGCTACGCACCCCGATGTTGCGAGAGCGTAAACGTACGAAGAGCCGTCGTCGCGACAGGCAGGCAGTTACGCTCGATGCCATGACGATCCGTGTTCTCGTCGTCGATGACGAAAGCTACCTGGCCGATGCCATCTGCACCGCGCTGAACGGCGCGAACATGGAAGCTGACGCGGCCTATGACGGTGCGGCTGCGCGCTCGCTCATCAACGAGATCCGCCCCGATGTCCTCGTGCTGGACCGGGACCTGCCGGGCATCCACGGCGACGACATCTGCCGCTGGGTCGTCGATACCCACCCGGCCACGAGGGTGATCATGTTGACCGCCTCGGGGACGCTCGACGACCGGCTGACGGGCTTCGACCTCGGCGCGGACGACTACCTTCCCAAGCCTTTCGAGCTCCCGGAGCTGATCGCGCGGGTTGCCGCGCTGGCCAAGCGCAACCTGCCGGTGCGCGGCGAGATCTACCGCTGCGGCAACGTACGACTGGACACCTCCCGCCGGGAGGTCACCCGAGGCGGTGCACACGTTTCACTCAGCCCGAAGGAGTTCGCGGTACTGGAAGTGCTCATGGGGGCAGCCGGCGCGGTGATCTCCACGGAGGACCTGCTCGCGGAGGCCTGGGATGAGAACGCCGACCCCTTCACGAACTCCCCGCGCGTGACGGTCTCACACCTGCGCAAGAAGCTGGGCGAACCGCGCATCGTGCACACCGTGGCAGGCTCTGGTTACTACGTGGCAGAGGTGCCGCGGTGAAACTGAGTCTGCGCGCGCGCATCACGGTGATGTTCGTGGCCACCACCCTGGGCGTGGGCCTGGCGCTGATCGGGCTGGTGTACGCCTATTTGAAGCTCACCCCGGTGCCGTTTCTGGCCCAGATCCCCACCCCGGATGACGGCCTGGTGATTGACGGGGCAGTGCCGATCACCGATGAGATTCTGCGCCGCGTGCTGCTGGCTTCCGCGGCTGCTCTGGCGCTGCTGACCGCAGTCGCCGGACTGATCGGTTGGTTCGTGGCCGGTCTGGTGATCAAACCGCTGCGGGAGATCGCACACGACGCTGCGACCGTGACCCGCGGTGACCTGAGCGCTCGGATCAGCCACGAGGGGCCCGCGGATGAGGTGGGTGAACTGGCGGCTGCGCTCAATGCGATGCTCGACGAGCTGGCGGATGCCCTCGAGCGGCAACGCCGTTTCGCGTCGAATGCCTCTCACGAGCTGAAGACGCCGATCGCGACGATTCAGACGATGGCAGATGTGGCGCTGGCCGGCGGCGACGACGTGCCGCTGCGGGAGACCTTGGGCCGGATTCGCGAGGTGAACGCGCGGGCCGCGGAGACCATAACCGCGTTGCTGCAGCTGGCGAACGTGGACGTCCGCGACAGACAGGAGATGAATTTGGCTGCGCTGTGCCGTGACATCACGCGCGGGCAGGGCGTGCCGGTGGCAGCCGAGCCGGTCACGGTCACTGCCTCCCCGGCCCTGGTGCGCCAGGCGGTGGAGAATTTGGTGCGCAATGGGATCACCCACGGTGAGGACGCGTCGTTGACCCTGACCAAGGTGGGCCAGCATGCGGAGATCGTCGTGGAATCCGGTGGCCCTGCCTTGGACACGGCCGAGATCCGTACCTGGGTCGAGCCTTTCGCCCGGTCCCAGCGGACCGCAGGTGCCGGCCACGGTCTGGGTCTGGCACTCGTCGACGCCATTGCGAAGGCCCACGGCGGTTCGTTGGAGCTCACGCCGCGCGATGGAGGTGGGCTCGCGGCGACGCTACGCCTACCTGCTTGGACGAGCTGTGACGCGGCGCACTTCTGACCCCTTACTCGTCTCCCTCGTCGAAAATCAGCTCGATCGGCTCCGTCTCCCGCAGTTCGTGGCCCCAGACGTCGAAGCCGTCATCGCCACATCAGAAGAATACGTCGAAATCTTGCGCTTCTATCGACACATTGGCCGTGTCAAGGTTAGGCGGCAGGCTTTGTCAAACGCCAGACCGCAGTGCACTGGCCCAGCAATATCCGAAGATGCAGTCGCATGTCCAGTGGCCGCACTGCCCCGAGGAATGCCGCATCTGCCTGCGGATAGTTCGCCGCAACGAATGAACGCGCGCGGACCACGAATCCGTTCACTCGGATCACCCAACGGCACCCGGGGAGATGACACCGAGCCCAGCCGTCTCCGCCGCTTCCCCAAGCCGACGGTCATAGGTCAAGACAGCATCAGCATCAAGGCGAATGGCAGCCTCCAGATGCAAGGCATCGAGAGCACGCAGATACTGCATCGGCAGGAAGCCTGCGGATCGATACGTTGCACGGTCGAGAGCCGCCAACGACACGCCCTCCAAGAGTGCGCTCACTTTCGACTGGCCCCGACCTTCCCGGACAGCCATGCGACGCAGTTCGGTCTCCAGAAGATCACTCGAGACAAGGCGCGCATCCTCGCGATCAAGCCAGTTCACTAGCTCTTGAGTCTCGGGCTGAGCAACAAGCAGTGCGCCGAGCGCGGACGTATCGACATACACCAGCGGAGCGGTACTCACACCCGATCGCCCCGCAGATCGTCGAGGATTCGGTTCATCGGCCGATCGCGGTCAGTCGGCTGAGGCTTCAGATCGGACCAACCACCGACTCGCTTGGCCGGTCGCGAGATGCGTAGCGCGGACGACGGGGCATCGAGCGGAACGATGCGCCCGACGGGGATACCGCGATTGGTCAGCACAAACGAATGCCCCTCGCTCACCTCACGCAGCACGCGCCCAGATTCGTTGCGCAACTCGCGCTGCGAGAGGCTCTCGCTGTGCGCTTCAGCCGTACTCATGCACCGATCGTAGCACCCGTGCTACACGTTGAACCGGAACTCCACCACGTCCCCATCCCGCATGACGTACTCCTTCCCCTCCATACGGACCTTGCCGGCAGCCTTCGCCTCCGCCATAGACCCCGCAGCGATCAGATCGTCGAAGCTCACGATCTCTGCCTTGATGAAGCCGCGCTGGAAGTCGGTGTGGATCACGCCGGCGGCCTCCGGAGCGGTCGCACCGACGGGGATGGTCCAGGCGCGCGTCTCCTTCGGCCCCGCGGTCAGGTAGGTCTGCAGGCCGAGGGTGGAGAAGCCCACGCGGGCCAGCTGGTCCAGGCCGGACTCCTCCTGTCCTGCCATCTCCAGCATCTCGGCGGCCTCCTCGGCGGAGAGGTCCACGAGCTCGGACTCGAGCTTGGCGTCCAGGAACACGGCCTGCGCCGGGGCCACGAGCTCCCGCAGCTCGGCCTGCCTGGCCTCGTCCCCCAGCACACCCTCGTCCGAGTTGAACACGTAGATGAAGGGCTTGGCGGTGAGCAGGTTGAGCTCGCGCAGGTGCTCCAGCTCCAGCCCGTCCTTCGTCACGCCGGTGAAGATGGTGTCCCCGCGCTCGAGGACGGCCTGGGCGGCCTTCAGCGCGTCCAGCTCGGCCTGGGTGCGCTTCTTGCCCTTGACCTCCTTCTCGATGCGCGGGATCGCCTTCTCCACAGTCTGCAGGTCCGCGATGATCAGCTCGGTGTTGATGGTCTCCATGTCCGAGGCCGGGTTCACCGTGCCGTCCACGTGCACCACGTCGCCGTCCTCGAAGGCGCGCACCACCTGGGCGATCGCGTGGGCCTCACGGATGTTCGCCAGGAACTGGTTGCCCAGCCCCTCGCCCTCGGAGGCGCCCTTCACGATGCCCGCGATGTCCACGAAGGACACCGTGGCCGGCAGGATCCGCTCGGAGCCGAAGATCTCGGCCAGCTGCGGCAGGCGCTCGTCCGGCAGGTTCACCACGCCCACGTTCGGCTCGATCGTCGCGAACGGGTAGTTCGCCGCGAGGACGCTCTGGCGGGTGAGTGCGTTGAACAGGGTCGACTTGCCCACATTGGGCAGTCCCACGAATCCGATAGTCAGTGCCACGGTGGACCATCCTACCGGCGCGCCGGGACGGGTAGCGTGGTCCCTGTGAACCCGAGCACCTCCCCCACCGGCAGCCCGCTTCCCGACGACGGCACCCCGCCTTCCGACGGCACCCCGCCCTCCGAGGGCGTCCCGGCCGAGCAGGTGGTCGGCTTCTCCGCCGCGATGGCCCCGCTCATCGACCTGGCCGTGGAGCACGGCCTGGACCTGCTGGGCCGGGGACAGGACCTGCAGCCCACCGTCCTGGCCGTCACCGCGGAGGGCATGCGCGGCATGTGGACCGAGCCGGACCTGACGCCGGAGGACGCCGCAGGGTTCGTCGGACGGATCGAACCGCGTCCGGCACGCGCAGTGGCCGTCTTCGACGGCGGTGTCCAGACGGACGAAGGCCTCACGCCCGCCTACTTCGTGGAGTCGTTCGAGGCCGGGCAGGACGTGTCCGTGCGGCTGGTGGTCCCGCATGACGTGGGGCACGCCGAGGAGGGGATCGCACCGAAGGCCCTGGGCGAGCCGACTCTGGTGGCCAACGGGCCGAACCCGCTCGCGTGAGCCGCCGCCCGCCGGGCACCCATGACAGCCGGGCACCCATGACATCCGTCATGTCCACCTGCTGACACCCAGCAGTTCTCCTGGCACCCCTGGTGAATCAGGCTGGTGCCATGAGCAGCACACAGCAGACCACACAGCAGACCTCAGCCCCCGAGACCTCCGCCCCTGACACCGCAGGCTCCGATCTCGCCGTCTCCGCTGCGAACGTGCAGAAGCACTTCGGGAAGGTCCGCGCCGTGGACGGCGTCGACCTCACCGTCCCGCGCGGCGAGGTGATGGCCCTGCTCGGCCCGAACGGCGCCGGCAAGACCACCTTCCTGGACATGGTCCTGGGCTTCACCCGCCCGTCCTCCGGCGCCCTCGAGGTGTTCGGTGGCAGCCCGCGCCGTGCCGTCGCCGACGGCCGGGTCGGCGCCGTCCTCCAGACCGGAGCCCTCCTCGAGGACCTCACCGTCGCACAGACCCTGCGCTACGTCGCCGGCTGCCACCGCCGCCACCTCCCGGTCACGGACGTGATCGAGCGTGCCCAGCTCGGCCCGCTCGCCTCCCGCCCGGTGAAGAAGTGCTCCGGCGGCGAGAAACAGCGCCTGCGCTTCGGCCTCGCCCTGCTCACCGACCCGGAGCTGCTCGTCCTGGACGAGCCCACCGCCGGGATGGACGTCGGCGCCCGGGCCGAGTTCTGGGACGCCATGCACGCCGAGGCGGACCGTGGCCGCACAGTCGTCTTCGCCACCCACTACCTGCAGGAGGCCGCCGACTTCGCCGACCGCATCGTCCTGATGCGTCAGGGGCGCATCCACACCTCCGGCACCGTCCACGAGCTGACGGAGGGCGCGCCGCGCACCGTCTCCTGCCGGTGGGCCGGCTCCGGCTCCCCCGCCGAGGTCGCCGCCCGCCTGGGCATCGCCCTTCCCGACGACGGCCCCGCCGCTTCCGGTGACCGCGTCGCCTTCTCCGTCATCGACGGCCCGGAGGCCTCCGACCGCCTCGTCGCCGCCCTGCTCACCGAGGGCCTCGGCCACGACGTCGAGGTCGAGCGCGCCACCCTCGACCGCGTCTTCCTGGACCTCACCGCCTGAATCCGCCCGCACCGCACGGAAAGGATCTCCCCATGACCGCCGCCACCCGCTCCGACGCCGCCCTGTCCTCACCCCGCGGACCAGGCGCCCGCCTGGCCTCCTTCGTCGGCCACGACCTGATCCGCCAGCTGAAGTTGGTTGAGTCCGTCTTCTTCATCGCCGTGCTTCCCACGGCCCTGTTCCTCATGTTCGGCGCGCTGGCCGAATGGGGGGACGCACAGGTCGGCAACGGCAACATGGTCGCCCACACGATGCTCTCGATGGCCCTGTACGGTGCCGTCACCGCCACCACCGCCATCGCCGGCTCGGCCGCAGTGGAACGCCAGCTCGGCTGGGGCCGCCAGCTGTCCCTGACGGCCCTGTCCGGCACCGCCTACATGCTCGGCAAGGCGATCGTCGCCGTCTGCGTCGCCGTGCTACCGGTGGCGCTGATCTACGCCGTCGGCGCCGCCACCGGCGCGGAGCTGGACGGGGCCTGGCGCTGGGCCGCCTCCGCCGGCCTGACCCTGCTGGCCGCCGTGCCGTTCGCCTTCTACGGCCTCGCCGCGGCCCTGCTGTTCCGCTCCGAAGCCGCCGTGGGCGCCGCCTCCGGCATGCTCGTGGTGTTCAGCTTCCTGGGCAACCTGTTCATGCCGCTCAACGGCCTGTTGCTGGACATCGGCCGCTTCACCCCGCTCTACGGCCCCGGCGTCCTGGCCCGGTGGCCCATGATGGAGGGCAAGGTCGTCGCCACAGACGGCAGCGTCACCACGGACCCCCTGTGGGCCGCCGTGCTCAGCGTCACGGTCTGGACGCTCGTCTTCCTGGGGATCTGCCTGCTCGCGAACCGACGGAGAACCTCTCGATGAACACCGGCCATCCCGGCCCGGCGGACACCGCGGACGCTGTGCCCCGCTCCCGCGTCCTGCCGCGCGAGGAGTGGGGTGCCGTCCTCGGCTTCGCCGGCGTCTGGCTCGTCTTCCTGCTCATGGCGGTCGCCTCGGTGACGGTCGCGCGGATCCAGGCCGGGGACGCCGCCGGCGCCGCGGTCGCCGTCGGCTCCGGTGTCCTGTTCACCGCGGTGTACCTCGTCTCGTTCATCGTCCCGGACCCCGTCCCGTCCTGGCCCCGTCCGGCGAACACCGGCCTCTACACCCTGGCGCTCGTGCTCGTCACCGCCCTGTTCGCCACCACCGCCGGCTCGGCCGCGATCAACGTGGTCCCCTACTTCGCGGCCGTCTGGGTGTTCTCGCAGCGCCGCCGCACCGCACTGACGGCCGTCGCCGTCATCGCCGCGATCGGCGTCGTCCTGGCCCTGACCATCACCGACGGTGAGCCGCAGATCTGGCTCACCGGCTCCATCCTGGTGGCCACCGCCGTGATCGTGGCGGTGCGCCTGGCCTCGGACAGCGAGGATGCCATGACGGCCGTCCGCCACGAACTGGACCTGTCCCGCCAGCGGGAAGAGCTCGCCCGGGACGTCCACGACGTCCTCGGCCACTCCCTCACCGCCGTCCATGTGAAGGCCCAGCTGGTCACCCGCCTGATCGACGTGGACCCGGCCCGGGCCAAGGCGGAGGCCGAGCAGATCGTCACGCTGACCCGCTCGGCGATCGGCGAGGTCCGCTCCACCGTGGACGGGCTGTCCGCCCCACAGCTGGCCACCGAGCTCGCCGGCGCCCGCCGCGTGCTCTCGGACGCGGGCATCCGCGCGGAGGTCCCCGGCATCGAAGCCGTCGCGCAGGTGCCCGCACAGGCCGCCGAACTGTTCGCCTGGACCCTGCGCGAGGCCGTCACCAACGCGGTCCGCCACTCCGGCGCCGCGCGCGTGCGCATCACCCTCGCCGCCGACCGTCTGACGGTGGTGGACGACGGCGTCGGACCGGACGGCCCCGTCCCGGTGAGCGGCCCCGGTGAGGCGAGCGAGCCGTCGTCGTCACGCCGCCGCGGCACCGGCCTGGCCGGGCTGCGGGCCCGGGCCCGGGCCGCCGGAGGCACACTGGAGGTGCGCCCGGAGCATCTGGGCACCGAGCGTCCCGGCACCCGAGTGGAGGTCACGCTGTGAACACCGACGCCCCGCTGCGCCTGCTGCTGGCGGACGACCAGTCCCTGGTCCGCGCCGGCCTCGCCGCGCTGCTGGACCTGGAGCCGGACATGGAGGTCGTCGCCCAGACCGACTCCGGCGCCGCGGTGGTGGACCTGGCCCGCGAACACGCAGCGGACGTGGCCCTGCTGGACGTCGAGATGCCGGGCGTGGACGGGATCGAGGCCGCCGCGGCGCTGAAGGCGTCCGGGCTCGCCTGCCGGGCGCTGATCGTCACCACGTTCGGCCGCCCCGGCTACCTCTCCCGCGCCCTGGAGGCCGGCGCGGACGGGTTCGTGGTGAAGGACGTGCCGGCAGAGGAGCTCGCCGACGCCGTCCGCCGCGTGTCCCGGGGGCAGCGCGTGGTGGACCCCTCGCTGGCGGCCGAGACCCTCTCCCTGGGCGGCAGCCCCCTCACCGGCCGCGAGCGGGACGTGCTCCGCGCCGCCCTGGACGGCTCGCCGGTGCGGGAGATCGCCGCCACCCTGCACCTGTCCCCCGGCACCGTGCGCAACCACCTCTCCAGCGCCATCGGCAAGACGCACACCTCCACCCGCGCCGAGGCCGCCGCCGTGGCACGAGACCGCGGCTGGCTCTGAGGTCCCGGGCCCGGGCCCGAAGGGGCGCGGAGGCCCGGGACCGGAGGGGCGCGGCGGCCGGGGGACGGAAGCCGGAGGGGCGCGGCGGCCCGAGGCCGGAGGGTCGCGGCGGCCCGGGGCCCGCTGCGCCGCCCGGGGCCCGAAGGGGCGCGGCGGCCCTGACCGGCGACGACGGCCTACCCTGTCCGCCACGGGTGGCACCCTGGGATGCATGGACGTCTTCTCCCTGATCCTGGGCCTCGGCCTGGGCCTGGTACTCGGCGCCGGGCTGGCCGCCTGGCTGCTCTCCTCCCGTGCCCGCCTGCGTGAGGAGGAGTTGCGCCGTCGCTCCGAGCGCGCCGCGGACGAGGCCGCGCAGGCCCGCGAACGGCTCGCCCGCGCGGAGACGTCCGTACGGATGCTCGAGCAGGGCCGGCAGGAACAGGAGGACGCCCGCCGGCGGGACGCGGACGTGCTCAAGGCCCTGGCGCCGATGGGCGAGCGCATGCGCCACCTCCAGGAACAGGTGGCCGTGCTGGAACGGGACCGCGTGGACCAGTTCGCCGCACTCGGGGAGCAGCTGCGCCAGGCGGCGCGGACGGACTCGGCGCTGATGCACCGGACCACCGAGCTGCTCTCCACCCTGCGGTCCACCACCGCACGCGGCCACTGGGGCGAGGTGCAGCTGCGCCGCGTGGTGGAGGCCGCGGGGATGGTGGCGCACACGGACTTCTCCGAGCAGGTCACGCTCTCAGGCGCCGACGGGCAGCGACTGCGCCCGGACCTGCTGGTGCACCTGCCCGGCGGAAAGGCCCTGGCCGTGGACGCCAAGGCCCCTGCCGCAGACGGCGTGGCCGCCCAGCACCTGGCGGACGAACACGACGACCAGGCCCGCGAACGCCGGGAACAGCTGCGAGCCAGCCACGCCGCGGCCGTGCGCCGCCACGTGGACGCGCTCGCCCAGAAGTCCTACTGGTCAGGGCTGGACGAGAGCCCGGAGCTGGTCCTGTGCTTCCTCCCTTCAGAGTCCCTGCTGGCCACCGCACTCGAGGAGGACCCCGGCCTGCTGGACCACGCCTTCTCCCGCGGGGTGGCCCTCGTGGCTCCGGTGTCCCTGCTGACGGCCCTGAAGTCCGTGGCGCACGCCTGGCGGCAGGAGCGCATCGCCGAGGACGCGCACGAGGTGGTGGCCGCCGCCCGGCAGCTCTACGACCGTCTCGGCACCCTCGCCGGCCACCTGACGAAACTGGGCTCCTCCCTCGGCAAGTCCGTGGAGCACTACAACCGCCTGCTCGGCACCCTGGAGAGCCGGGTGCTGCCGTCCGCACGGCGGATCCAGGAGCTGGACCCGCAGCTGGAGCCCCCGCTCTCCGGCGCCGCGCCGGTGGAACAGCTGCCCCGCCCGCTCTCCGCGCCCGAGCTCACCGCGCAGCAGGGCGAGCTCTGGCCGGACGGCACTGAGGGCCAGGAGTCCGACGGGCGGCGCTGACCCGCACGGGCTGGACAGGCAGGACCGAAACGCGTGACACAGAGCACATTCCCGGCTGTCGCGCTGTTACCTTGTGGGCAGGAACGTCACAGGAGGACCACATGCCCTCCGCCGACACCGCCAGGGCACCCCGCCTGACTGCACAAAGGAGTGGCCATGTCATCCTCGTCGCCACGGTCCACCGTCCACGGTGACCACCTCAAGAAATACGATCCCCATACCAGGGCCAAGGACTTCGCCCAGGAGCTCTCGCCCGGCATGCGCGCCGAGGCCGTCCCCGGGGGCACCGTCCGCAACCGCATCATCGGCCTCCTGCTCGGCCCCGCCCTCGGCCTGCTGCTCTTCTTCCTCATGCCGGCGGACATCGGCGTGTGGCCGCGCCTGATCGCCGGCACCGCCGTGCTCATGGCGATCTGGTGGATGACCGAGGCCATCCCGATCCCGGCCACCTCGCTGCTGCCGCTGGTGCTCTTCCCCGTGTTCGTCCCCGCCGCGGAGACCCCGGAGGGCGAAGGAGTGTCCGTCTCCGCCGTCGGTGCCTCCTACGGCGCGGACACGATCTTCCTCTTCATGGGCGGCTTCATGCTGGCCCTGGCCATGCAGCGCTGGAACCTGCACCGCCGCATCGCGCTCTCCGTGCTCGCCACCATGGGCTCGAAGACCGCGAACCTCATCGCCGGCTTCATGATCGCCACCGGCTTCCTCTCCATGTGGGTGTCCAACACCGCCACCGCCGTGATGATGCTCCCCATCGGCATCTCCGTGCTCATGCTGGTGCAGCGGTACGCCACCGGCGCCGAGGCCGAGGCCGTCGAGGCGGACCTCTCCGACGAGGAGCTCGAACAGGACCCGGCCGAGATGGACGACCAGCAGCTCCAGAAGCTGACCAAGTCCAACTTCGGCACCGCCCTGATGCTCGGCATCGCCTACGCCGCGTCCATCGGCTCCCTCGGCACGCTGATCGGCACCCCGCCGAACACCCTGCTCGCCGGCTTCATGCGCGAGACCCACGATGTGAACATCGGCTTCGCCCAGTGGATGCTCGTCGGCATGCCGGTGGCGATCCTGCTCATGGTCGCCTGCTGGTTCGTGCTCACCAAGCTCCTCTTCCGGCCGGAGATCGATCAGATCGAGGGAGGACAGGACCTCATCCGGGAGGAGAAGGCCAAGCTCGGCCCCATGTCCTCCGGCGAAAGGCGCGTGCTTGCCCTGTTCGTCCTCGCCGCCCTGGCCTGGGTGGCCGTGCCGCTGGTGTCCGAGTACGTCCTGGGCCTGGACTCCGCCCCGATCGCAGACGCCGGCATCGCCATCGCCGTCGGCATCCTGCTCTTCCTGCTGCCCGCCGGCGGCGACGCCCAGCGCGGCGTGCGCCTGCTGGACTGGGAGTCCGCCATCCAGCTGCCGTGGGGCGTGCTGCTCCTCTTCGGCGGCGGTCTGGCCCTGTCCAAGCAGTTCAGCGACTCCGGCCTGTCCGAGTGGATCGGCGAACAGGTGGCCGGCCTCGGCGACATCCCGGTGATCGTCCTGGTGGCCGTCGCGGCCGTCGGCATCCTGCTCCTGACCGAGATGACCTCGAACACCGCCACCGCCGCGACGTTCCTCCCGGTCGCCTCCGGCGTGGCCATGGGCACCGGCATCGACCCGCTGATGCTGTGCGCCCCGGTGGCCCTCGCCGCCACCTGCGCGTTCATGCTCCCGGTCGCCACCCCGCCGAACGCCATCGCCTTCGGCTCCGGCTACGTGACCGTGGGCCAGATGGTGAAGGGCGGCGTCTGGATCAACCTGATCGCGACCGTGCTCATCATCGCCGCCTCCATGACCCTGCTCGTCTGGGTCTTCGGCCTCACCTACTGACGCCACCGTGCCCCGGGGCGGCGCTCCCCGGGGCACGAACGCGCCGGCGCCGAACTTACGAACCAGAAGAAACGGCGGCGCCGAACCAGAAGAACTGGCCACTTCACACCACGG
>NZ_BCSN01000011.1 GCF_001570885.1 Micrococcus lylae NBRC 15355
CGGGACAGCTCGAAGGCGGTGGCCACCACGGCGTCCGTGGTCTGCTCCACGCGGACGATCTCCACCAGGGGCATCTGGGCCACCGGGTTGAAGAAGTGGAAGCCCACAAGGCGCTCGGGGTGCTCCAGCACCTCAGCCATGCCGGCCACGGACAGGGAGGAGGTGTTGGTCATGAGGATCGCGTCCTCGCGGACGATGCCCTCGAGCTCGCGGACCACGGTGCGCTTGACCTCGAGCTCCTCGAACACGGCCTCGATGACCACGTCGGCGTCCGCGTAGACGGACTTGTCCGTGGAGCCGCTGATCAGGCCGGCCAGCCCCTCGCCCTGCTCGGCGGTGAGGCGACCGCGCTCGACCTGCTTGGACACCTGCTTCTGCACGAAGGCGAGGCCGCGCTGCACGCGCTCGTCGTCCATGTCCGTCATCACCACGGGCACCTGCAGGTGCTGGGCGAACAGCAGGGCGAGCTGACCGGCCATCAGGCCCGCACCGACCACGCCGACCTTCTTCACCGGCATCGCACGGTCCGCACCCGGATCGCCGACCGGCTTCTTCGCCCTGCCCTGGACCAGGCCGAGGAACGCGTAGACGGTGTGGCGGAACTCGTCCGAGGCGATCAGCTCGGACAGCGCCTCGGCCTCGGCCTGCGCAGACTCGGCGCGTGTGCGGGTCCTGGCGCCCACGAACAGCTGCTCCAGGCGGCGGCGGGCCGGCAGGTCGGCGCCGGGGCGGGCGGCCTGGAGCGTCGCGAAGGCCTCGACGGCGCGGTCCCAGGCGGCGTCCGAGGTGTCCCGGTCGCGGTGGGCGGCCAGCTCGGCGGCCACGGCCTCGTCACCGGTGACCAGGGCGCCCGCCAGTTCGAGGCCGGCCTCCATCAGGTCGCCGTCGACGATGCGGTCCATCAGGCCCAGCTCGTGGGCCTCGGCGGCCTTGAGCAGACGGTTGTTGTCCAGCGGATTCTTGAGGACCACCTGCACGGCGGCCTCGGGGCCGATCAGGTGCGGGACGCGCCAGACGCCAGACCAGCCGGGGATCAGCCCGAGGCGCACCTCGGGCAGGCCGAATCCCTTCGCGTCGGCGGACACGATGCGATGGTCCGCGGCGAGAGCCAGCTCCAGGCCGCCGCCGAGGGCGAGGCCGTTGACCAGGGCGACGGTCGGGGCCGGGAACGCGCTGATGCGGTCGTAGACGGCATGGCCGAGCAGCGCGAGGTCGGCGCCTCGGGAGGTGTCCTCGAAGGAGGCCACCAGGGACAGGTCGGCGCCGGCGGCGAAGGTGCCCTCCACGCCGGTGTAGGCCAGCGCCTGGATCTCACCGGCCTCGGCGCGGCGGGCCTGGGCCTCGACCACGCGGCCGAGCTCCAGCAGGGTGCGCGGGCCGAGGGTGGCCGGGCGGCGGGGTCCGGCGCCGTTGTCCAGGGTCAGCAGGGCGAGCGTGCCGGCGCCGCCGGGCAGCTCGTGGTCGGTCACCTCGGCGGTGGTCAGCACCTCGTCCGGCGCCATGGCGGCGAGGGACTCGAACTGCTCGAGCGGGGCGGGGGTGTGCGCGGTCATGAGGCTCCTGTTCGTCGCGAGAGAGGGAGGCGTACCGCGTCTCATGCTTCCCGACGACGGCCGCTCGCCTCTGTCCTGTCCGTCACATTACCCGTGGGTAACCTTCCGGCGCATCCGCGCCGCGCTCAGACCGGCATGGGGTTGAGGAAGGAGACCGTGAGGATCGCGGCGGTCTGCTCGACCTGCCAGGGGCGGGCGCCGAGCCCGGCGAGGGCCTCCGCCACGGACTCCGGGGTCACGACCGCCGGCGGGTTCCAGCAGATCCGACGCAGGGTGTCCGGGGTGAGCAGGTTCTCGGTGGGCATGCCGATCTCGGCGGCGCGCCGGGCGACCCAGGGCTTGGCGGTGCGCAGGCGCGCGTCGGCCTCCGGGCAGCGGTCCTTCCACAGGCGGGGCTGCGGGGGACCGTCGCCACGGCCGCGGCGGTGTACCTCCGGGGCGTCGCCGTCGGCGGCGCGGTCCCGACCGGCCTTGATCGCCGCCACCCACCGGGCCGCCTCCCGACCGGCGGCGCGGCCGTGGAAGCCCTGGGTGGCGCGCAGCTGTGGGACGGTGCGCGGCTGGGCCTTCGCCGCGGCCACGATCGCCGAGTCGGGGAGCAGGCGGCCGGGGGCGATGTCCCTGTGCCGGGCCAGGTCGTCGCGGGCCTGCCAGAGCTCGCGCAGCACGGCAAGCTGGGTGCGGCTCTTGAGCGCGTGCGCTCCGGAGGTGCGGCGCCACGGGTCCTCACGCGGTCCGGGAACGGGGGTGGTGCGGATGTGCTCGAACTCCTGCTCGGCCCACTCGCGCTTGCCCTGGGACTCGAGCAGCGCGAGCAGGGCCTCGCGCAGCTCCACCAGCAGCTCCACGTCGAGGGCGGCGTAGGTGAGCCAGGACTCGGGCAGCGGTCGGGTGGACCAGTCCGCGGCCGAGTGCTCCTTGGCCAGGGTCACGCCGAGCATCTGCTCGAGGACCGCGGCAAGGCCCACACGGGGCAGCCCGGCCAGACGGGCGGCGAGCTCGGTGTCGAAGAGCCGGTCCGGCCAGAGGCCCAGCTCGGACAGGCAGGGCAGGTCCTGCGTGGAGGCGTGCAGGATCCACTCGACGCCCTTCAGCGCCGCCACGAGCGGGGACAGGTCGTCGAACGCCTCCGGGTCGATCAGCCAGATGCCGGAGCCGGTGCGCTTGAGCTGCACGAGGAAGGCGCGCTGGCCGTAGCGGATGCCGGAGGCGCGCTCGGCGTCGACGGCCACGGGTCCGGTGCCGCCGGACAGGGCCTCCGCGCAGGCGGCGAGACCGCCGGGAGTGTCGGTCAGCAGGGGGACCCCGTCGGCCGGCTCGGTGATGAGGCGGGGTGCCTCGGAGGCGGCGGTCTGCGTCGCGGCGGGGGAGCCGCCGTCGTGCTTCTGCGACGAACGGCTGGAGGGGGTGCGGGTCATGCGTCCTTCCTGGGGACGGGCAGGGCGGTGACGCCGTCGGGCTGCGGGGGCAGGCCCGCGAACGCACAGACCATCTCGGCCCAGGCCTCCAGGTGGGCGCCCATGGCGCGGCCGCCCGGCGTCCAGGAGGCGCGCATCTCGATCTCGGTGGCGTCCGGGCGCTCGGCGAGGGTGCCGAACGACTCGGCCAGGATGCGGGTGGCGGTGCCGCCGGCGGCCGTGTAGTCCGCGTGGCGCAGCTCGAGGGAGTCCACGAGCCAGGTCCAGGCGACGGCGCCGAGCATCGGGTCCTCGGCGACGTCCAACTCCAGGCCGGCCTTGATGTAGGTGACCACGCGGAAGGTGCCCTGCCAGAGCTCCGAGCCCTCCGGGTCATGGAGGAGGACGAAGCGGCCGGTGGCCACGGCGGGGGGGATGTCCTCCGCGTCGGACAGGGGGCGCACGTCCGCGGCCAGGGCCACCGCGTGCGGGGCCAGGCCCTGGGGTGCGGCGATCTCGCGCAGCCGGACCTCGCGGCGCGGGGAGGCGTCCCGCAGCTCGCGCAGGGCAGTCCGGAAGGCACCGGGCAGGGCAGGGGACGCCCCGGGACGTGCTCCGTTCTGCAGTCCGACGAGGGTCATACGGAACAGCGTAGGACCGGCCGGCCCGGACACGGCGAGGGCGCGCCGGTGTCGGGCCGGACAGGCTCCGCTCAGGGCACGAGGGCGCGCCGGTGGCGGGCCGTATGGGACCCTCGCACGCCGCGGGGGCGACGGCTCAGCCGTGCGCGGCGACGGCCTCGGCCACGGCGTCGGCGAAGTCGTCCACGTCCTGCTCCGTGGTGTCCCAGGAGGTCATCCAGCGGACCTCGTGGCGCTGCGGGTCCCAGTCGTAGAACGGGAAGCGGGCGCGCACCTGGTCCGCGGCGGCCGGGTCCAGCACCGCGAAGAGCGTGTTGGCCTCCGGACGCTGGGTGAGGACCACGCCGTCGATCTGTTCCACCCGGGCGGCCAGGCGGGCGGCCATGGCGTTGGCGTGGCCGGCCAGCCGGATGCCGAGGTCGTCCGTGAGCAGGGCGAGCAGCTGGGCGGAGAGGTAGCGGTGCTTGGAACCGAGCTGCATGGACGCCTTGCGCAGGTAGCCCAGCGCCTTCTCGGCACGCTGCGCGGCCGAGGACGCGTCCCCGCCGGGCAGGTCCGCGGCGGTGATGTGCCCGGCGGCGAGTATCGCGTCCGGGTTCAGCACCACGATCGCCTCCGCGCCGAGGCCTCCGGCCTTGGTGCCGCCGTAGGACACCACATCCACGCCGGCGTCCGTGGTGAAGGCGCGCAGCGGCACGCCGAGCGCGGCGGCGGCGTTGGAGAGGCGGGCGCCGTCCATGTAGACGGTCAGGCCGGCCTCGTGCACGGCATCCGTGAGCGCCTTCACCTGCTCCACGGAGTAGACGGTGCCGACCTCGGTGGCCTGGGCGATCTCCACCACGGCCGGCTGCACGGCGTGGACGAATCCGTCCCGGTGCACGTGCGGAGCGATCAGCTCCGGGGTGAGCCGGCCGTCCGGGGTGGCCACGGACAGCAGGGAGGTGCGCCCGATACGCTCGGGGGCGCCGCCCTCGTCGTGGCGGATGTGAGCACACTCGGCGGCCAGGACGGCGCCCCACGGCGGAAGCATCGCCTGCAGGGCCACCACGTTGGCTCCGGTGCCGTTGAACACGGGGACGGCGAACGCCTGCTCGCCGAACTCGGCGCGGACGGCCTCGCCGAGGGCTGCGGTGACGGGATCGTCCCCGTAGGAGCGGGCGTGGCCGGAGTCGGCGGCGGCGAGGGCGGCCCAGACGTCCGGGTGGACGGGGGCGTAGTTGTCCGAGGCGAAGGCGCGCGGGCCGGTCATCGTCAGGCGGGTCCTTCCGGCTGCAGGGTCAGGGAGATCGAGTTGATGCAGTAGCGCAGGTCCGTGGGCGTGTCATAGCCCTCGCCCTCGAACACGTGGCCCAGGTGGGAGGCGCAGGCGGCGCAGCGGACCTCCACGCGGCGCATGCCGAGCGTGGTGTCCTCCCGATACTCCACGCGGTCCTCGGCGAGCGGGGCGAAGAAGGACGGCCAGCCGCAGTGGGCGGAGAACTTCTGCTCCGAGCGGAACAGCTCGGCGCCGCAGGCGCGGCAGGCGTAGACGCCCACCGTGTTCGTGTCCCAATACTCGCCGGTGAAGGCGCGCTCGGTGCCGGCGCGGCGCAGCACGTGGAACTCCTCGGGGGACAGGCGCGCGGCCCAGTCCTCGTCGGTCAGGGTGCGGGGATCCTCCGGAGTAGATCCGGTGGTGGGGGTGGACTCGCTCATGGGCGCGACTGTACTCCGCACTGCCCCGGACACGCCGGGGACGGGTCGCGCCGTGTCACCGTGCAGACGCGGCCCAGGAGCATGAGGGACAATGGCGGGCATGTTCGGAGACCTGCCGCGCCCCGCCACGTCCGCCGCCCCGCTGCGCGAGGACGTGCTGGACCGGGTGCGTCGGTCGGTGAGCCGCGGCCTCGACGCGGCCCGCACCTCCCTGGACCTGTCCAAGACGGCCGCCCGCACCTCCGTGGACAAGTCCGTGGACGCGGCCCGTTGGTCCCCGCTGGTGGCCTCCCTCGGGCTGTCCGCCGCGTTCGTGGTGTTCGGCGCCTCCTCGACGCTCGCCTCCGTCTTCGCCAGGATCGTGGTCACCCCCGTGCGCAACCACGCCGAGGACGTGGAGGTCCTCGCCGTGATCGACGGCGACGACGGCACCCGGGTCATCCTGTCGGCGGACTCGGAGACCACGGCCCCGGGCACCTATTCGCTCACCTTCGACGGCGGCGCCTCCTGCGCGCGCATCGGCCGGATCGTCTCCTTCGACCCCCGCGACGGCACCGTGGAGCGCGAGGTGGAGCACGTGTACTCCGGCGACCTGCACGCGGCCGCCCGCGGCCGCTTCACCGGCTTCGTCTACCCGACCCCGCAGGACGCCGGGTTCGACGCCGTGGACGTGGAGGTCCCGGTGGAGAACGGCACGGCCCCCGCCTGGCGTGTGGACCCGCCGGCCGCCGAGGACGGCACGCCACGGGCCGGGGACGGGATGTGGGCGATCATGGTCCACGGCCGCGGGGCCCGCCGCAACGAGGGCATCCGCGCGGTGCGCAGCGCCCAGAAGCTCGGCATGACCTCCCTGCTGGTGTCCTACCGCAACGACGGGGACGCCCCGGACGCCGAGGACGGCCGCTACGGTCTCGGCACCACGGAGTGGCACGACGTCCAGTCGGCCATCCGGTACGCCCTGGACCAGGGCGCCGAGGACGTCGTGCTGTTCGGCTGGTCCATGGGAGGGGCCGTGGCCCTGCAGTGCGTGGACCGCTCCGAGCTCGCCCACCGGGTGCGCGCCATCGTGCTCACCGGCCCCGTGGTCGACTGGATCGACGTGCTCAAGTACCAGGCCGGGCTCAAGCGCATCCCGGAGGCCGTCGGACTCGTCGGGCGCTGGCTGCTGTCCAACCGGGCCGGGCGCCTCGTCACCGGCCTGGCCGCCCCCGTGGACCTGAAGTCCCTCAACTGGGTGGCCCGCGCCGAGCAGCTGCGCGTGCCGACCCTGATCATGCACTCCGAGGACGACGACTACGTGCCCGTCGGCCCCTCCATGGAACTGGCCGAGCGCAACCCGGACCTGGTCCGCTTCGTCCGCTTCACCCGGGCCCGTCACACCAAGGAGTGGAACGTGGACCGGCGCAAGTGGGACCACACCGCGCGCGGCTGGCTGCGCGCCGTCCTCAACGCCACCCGTCCCGGCGCCGCCCGCTGAGCAGACGCCGCCGGGAAGCCCTGGGCCGCCGGGAAGCCCCGGGCCGCCGGGGAACGCAGAGGGCCGCCGGGGAACGCCCCGTCACCGTGTGAGCGCCCCGGCCGGCATCAGGGCTACGAGACCAGCAGGCCGCGGCGGCGCAGCAGCGGCTCCAGCTCGGCGTCCCGGCCGCGGAAGGCCCGGTACGACTCCATCAGGTCCCGGGTGTTGCCACGGGACAGCAGCTCGGAGCGGAACCGCTCGCCGTTCTCCCGGGTCATGCCGCCGTTGGCGCAGAACCACTCCACGGCGTCGGCGTCCAGCACCTCGGCCCAGATGTACGAGTAGTACCCGGCCGCATAGTCGTTGCCGAAGATGTGCTTGAAGCAGCCGGTGCCGTAGCGCGGGGGCACCAGCGAAGAGTCGATGCCCGCCTCGGCCAGCACCTGCTCCTGGAACGCCAGCGGGTCCGCGGTCGCCGCGTCCACGGTGTCCTCGGTGAGGGTGTGCCAGGCCATGTCCACGATCGTCGCGCCGAGGTACTCCACCGTGCGGTAGCCCTCGCCCCACAGATCCGCGGCCTGAAGACGCTCCAGCGTGCCGGCCGGCAGCGGCTCCCCGGTCTCCACATGACGGGCGTAGACGTCCAGCAGGGACGGCTCGCGCAGCCACACCTCGTTCACCTGGGACGGGAACTCCACGGTGTCCCGCGGCACGGACGTGCCGGTCAGCGAGGCGTACTGACCCTGAGCCAGCAGGCCGTGCAGCGCGTGGCCGAACTCGTGGAACAGCGTGGTCGCCTCGTCCAGCGTGAGCAGGGCAGGCCGGCCCTCCGCCGGGGCCGGCACGTTCATGGTGTTGAAGACCACCGGGCGCTCGCCGAGGGCGTCGGCGCGGTCGCGGACGGTGTGCATCCAGGCGCCGCCGGACTTGGTGGCGCGGGCGAAGAAGTCGCCCACGAACAGTCCGATCGGCTCGTCGTCCCGGCAGACCTCCCAGACGCGGATGCCCGGGCGGTACATGTGCTCCGCCAACTCCGGGCGCTCGGCGAAGGTCAGGCCGTAGAGGGCGCCGGCGGCGGCGAACACGCCGTCGGTGAGCACGCGGTCCAGTTCGAAATGCGGGCGCAGGGCGGCCGCGTCCACCGCGAACTGCTCCCTGGCGTAGGCGGCGGACAGGTGCGGCCAGTCCCAGGGGGCCACGGCGCCGCCGTCGGGGGAGACTTGTGCGGCGTCGGCCTTCGCGTTGGCCATGGCCGGGCCGGCCATCGACGCCAGCAGCTCCTGCACCGCGGCCACGGACGGGGCGGCGCGGTCCTTGAGCGCGTGCTCGGCCCAGCACTCGGAGCCGAGCAGACGAGCCTTGCGCAGACGCAGCCGGACGATCTCCATGGCCACGGACAGAACCTCGTCCTCGCCCTCGGTGCCGCGGCCGATCGAGGCCTCGAACAGGTCGCGGCGCAGGTCGGCGTCCTCGAGCTGCGCCAGCTGCGGCTGGGAGACGAACAGGGACAGCGTGAGCAGGTGCTTGCCGGGGTGGCCGGCCTCCTCGGCGGCGCGGGCGGCGGCCTGCACGTCGTCGGCACCGAGACCGGCCAGGCGGGCCGGATCCTCCACCAGCACGGCGCGCTTGGCGGTGTCCGCCACGAGGCGGCGGGTGTAGCGGGCGCCCGCGGTGGCCAGCGCGGTGTTGATCTGCTGCAGCTCGGCGCGGTCGGCGGCGGACAGGTGCGCCCCGGCCAGCTCGAGGCGCTGGGAGAAGAGTTCGTGCAGGCGCGCGTCCTCGCCGGTGAGGCCGGACGCGTCCACGGCGGCCACGCGCTCGGCCAGGCGCGGGTCCAGCAGCAGGGCGTCCTCGTGGGCGGCCAGCTCCGGCATGAGCTCCTCGGACAGGGCCTGGCGGGTGTCGGTGCCGTCGGCGCTGACGAGGGTGAAGAACATGGCGGCGGAGCGGCGCAGCAGGTCGCCGGTCAGCTCGAACGCGCGCACGGTGTTCTCGAAGGTCGGGGCCTCGTCCGAGGCCAGGATCGCCTCGACCTCGCCCCGCTGCGCAGCCATGCCGGCGCGGACGGCCTCGGCCAGCTGTGCGTCGGAGACGGCGGCGAAGTCGGGGAGCCCGTAGGGGAGCGGAGAAGGGGAGGAGAGAGGGTGGTCGGCGGGCAGGGAGATGCCCTGCGTCATCTGCGGTGAGTCCATGGGCGCAGTCTAGGTGCCCGGCCGGCCCGTCCCCTCCGGCCGCCCGCGCCGGTCGGCCTGCCGCCGGTCGCCGAGCACCGACGCGCTCCTGTGACGCGCGCCCGCGGTCGGACCGGGCCGCGCCGCTAAGATGGTGCGCCGAGACATCCCGACGTCGCCGAACCGCGAAGGAGCATCATGGCCGGTCATTCCAAGTGGGCCACGACCAAGCACAAGAAGGCCGCGCTCGACGCCAAGCGTGCCAAGGCCTTCGCCAAGTACATCAAGGGCATCGAGGTCGCCGCCCGCGCCGGAGGTCCCGACCTGGCCGGCAACCCGGCCCTGGACCTGGCCGTCTCCAAGGCGAAGAAGAACTCCGTCCCCAACGACAACATCGACCGCGCCATCAAGCGCGGCGCCGGCCTGACCGGCGAGGTCGTGGACTACACCGAGATCATGTATGAGGTGCGCGGCCCGTCCGGCTCGGCCCTGATGGTGGAGTGCCTCACGGACAACAAGAACCGCGCCGCCTCCGACGTGCGCGTGGCCGTGACCCGCAACGGCGGCACGCTGGCCGACTCCGGATCCGTGGCCTTCCTGTTCGCCCGCAAGGGCGTCGTCCGCCTGCCGGCCGAGGGCAACACCGAGGACGGCCTCCTCGAGGCGATCCTCGAGGGCGGTGCGGACGCCGAGGAGGTCCAGCAGGACGGCGACGTGTTCGAGATCGTCTCCGAGGCCTCCGACCTGCGCGCCGTGGCCGAGGCCCTGGACGCCGCCGGCATCGAGTACGAGTCCGACGAGGCCGAGTTCCTGCCGTCGATGAAGGTGGAGCTGGAGGACGCCAAGTCCGCCGCGACCTTCCTGAAGCTCGTGGATGCGCTCGAGGAGCTGGACGACGTGCAGAACGTCTACTCCAACGTGGACATCCCGGAGTCCGTCCTCGCCGAGCTCGACGAGGACTGATCCGACTGGCGGAACGAGTCGGCCACGGCACCCTGCGCGTCCTGGGCGTCGACCCGGGACTGACCCGCTGCGGCATCGCCGTCGTGGAGGTCGACGCGCGGCGCCGCGGACGGCTCGTCCACGTCCGGGTGTCCGGCACGCCGTCCGACGCGCCGCTCCACGAGCGACTGCTGCACCTGGACCGGGAGGTCACCGAGGTGCTCGAGCGGTACGCCCCGCAGCGGGCCGCCGTGGAGCGCATGTTCGCCAACAACAACACGCCCACCGTGCTGGGCACCGCCCAGGCCGCCGGCGTGGCCATCACCGCCGCCGCCCGCTGCGGGCTGGAGGTCGGCCTGCACACCCCGTCCGAGGTGAAGGCCGCCGTCACCGGCCACGGCAACGCGGGCAAGGAGCAGGTCACCGCGATGGTCACCCGCATCCTCGGCCTCGACGCCCCGCCGCGTCCGGCCGACGCCGCCGACGCGATCGCCCTGGCCCTCGCCCATGCCTGGCGCGGCACCGCCCTCGGCCGGGCCTCAGGGCAGACCGGCCTGGCCACCGGCTCCATGACCTCCCGCGGCGGACGGTCCCGGTTCGCGGAGGCCGCCGACTCCGCCGGGCGCCGGCCCGTCGGCGCGGGGACGTCGCTGACCAGGGCGCAGGAGCAGTGGCTGGCCGCCGAGCGCTCCGGGGCGGCCACGGGCGCCGCCCGCCGCCGCTGACGCCGCCCCTTCCCGACGACGGCCGCGCACCCGGCGCGGTCCCTCGCCACGGCCTGCGGTCGGGTGCGTCCGGGCACCGAGCCGTTCGATAGTATGTTCGAACGCCGGCGGTCCGAATGTGTCCGTCCGGAGAAAGGACCTGTGCCGTGATCGCCTCCCTGACCGGGACCGTCGAGTACGTCGGACTGGACCGCGCCGTCATCGTCTCCGGCGGCGTCGGCCGCCTCGTGTTCGCCACGCCGCAGACCCTGTCCGCCCTGCACGAGGGACGCGAGGCGTGTGTGCACACCCACCTGGTGGTGAAGGAGGACTCGCTCACGCTCTTCGGGTTCGCCACCCGTGCCGAGCAGGAGGTCTTCGAGATCCTCCTCGGCGCCAACGGCGTCGGCCCACGCCTGGCCCTGGCCGTGCTGGCGGTGCACCCTCCTGAGGCGGTGCGCGTGGCCGTCGCCCAGGAGGACGAGAAGGCCCTGACCCGGGTGCCCGGCATCGGCCCGAAGCTGGCGAAGAAGATCCTCGTGGAGCTGGCCGGCAAGCTGGCCCCGACCGGCGCCGAGACACCCGCCGAGGCCGCGCAGGACCAGGTGCCCGCGGCGCCGGCGGAGGACTGGCACGCGGACGTCGTCGAGGCGATGGTCGGCCTGGGCTGGTCCGAGAAGGAGGCCCTCAAGCGCGTCGAGGCCACCCTCGCGGCCCACCCCGAGCTCGACGAGGGCCGGGACGTGGCCGCCCTGCTCCGCGCCACCCTGCGCGACGTCGGTGCCGCCGCCACCGTCCGGAGCGGCCGATGAACGGCGGCGGAACCGACGCCGGGGACCGGGGCGCGGACCGCGTCGTCGCCGGGGACGCGGGGGAGGACGAGCGCCGCCTCGAGGCCGCGCTGCGTCCGAAGCACCTGGACGAGTTCGTCGGCCAGCAGCGCGTCCGCGAGCAGCTGGACCTGATGCTGGGCTCTGCCCGCCTGCGTGACCGCGCCGCGGACCACGTGCTCCTGTCCGGACCGCCCGGGCTCGGCAAGACCACACTGGCGATGATCGTGGCCGCGGAGATGAACGCCCCGCTGCGCATCTCCTCCGGGCCGGCCATCCAGAACGCCGGCGACCTCGCGGCGATCCTCTCGTCCCTGACCGAGGGGGAGGTGCTGTTCCTGGACGAAGTCCACCGCATGTCCCGTCCGGCCGAGGAGATGCTCTACATGGCCATGGAGGACTTCCGGGTGGACATCGTCGTCGGCAAGGGCGCCGGCGCGACCTCCATTCCGCTGGAGCTGCCGCCGTTCACCCTGGTCGGGGCCACCACGCGCGCCGGCCTGCTGCCCGGGCCGCTCCGCGACCGCTTCGGGTTCACCGGGCATCTCGAGTTCTATTCGACCGAGGAGCTCGAGCTCGTCCTGCGCCGCTCCGCCCTGCTGCTGGACATGGACGTCACCTCCGCCGGCTTCGCCCAGATCGCCTCCCGCTCCCGGGGCACGCCGCGCATCGCCAACCGGCTGCTGCGCCGCGTGCGCGACTGGGCGCTCGTGAAGGGCCTGACGACCGTGGACGCCGAGGCCGCCGGCCGGGCCCTGCACATGTACGACGTGGACGAGCGCGGCCTGGACCGCCTCGACCGTGCCGTCCTGAACGCCCTCTGCACCGTCTTCGACGGGGGACCGGTCGGCCTGTCCACCCTCGCGATGGCCGTCGGCGAGGAGACAGAGACCGTCGAGACGGTCGCGGAGCCGTTCCTCATCCGCGAGGGCCTGGTCGGCCGCACGCCGCGGGGCCGTGTCGCGCTCCCCGGAGCCTGGGAGCACCTCGGGCTCCCGGCCCCGGAGCGGGGCTGAGCGGAGCGGGCCACATGCCCAGGCCAGGCGCCACGGACAGGTGCCTGGCCGTCGTCGGGCATCAGACGCCCTAGACTGGTCTGCACTGTGCGCACCCCCACACCCCGGACGGGTGTGCCTGCGCACGTCCTCATCCCCGACGACGACGGAGAGTGTCTCTCGTGACCACCCTCGCCCTGTCCATCGCAGACATGCCCATCGTGCTCGGCCAGCAGGCCGAGGGCGGCGGCGGAAGCATGTTCCTCCTGCTCATGTTCGGCGTCATGGCGCTGCTGCTCTTCTTCTCCTTCCGCAAGGCCCGCAAGGCCCAGCAGGCGCAGACCAAGATGCGCACGGAGCTGACCCCGGGCGTCGAGGTCATGACCGGCTCCGGCATCTTCGGCCACGTCGTCGCCGTGAACCAGGATTCCCAGCGCGTGACCATCGAGGTCGCCCCGGGCACCCACATGGACGTCCACCTGCAGGCCGTCGCCCAGATCGTGGAGCCGGACTCGGTCGCCTCCTCGGGCACCTCGGGCGCCGTCGCCCCGGACGACCAGGACCGGGCCGAGCAGGGCGCCGAGTACGGCGAGCCGCAGGCCCCCGCCGACGAGGACGTGGACCGCCACCGCATCCAGCTCAACGGCGAGGACCAGCCCCGCCACGACGAGCGTCCCTGACCTGTCCGTCCGCGACCCGGCCGCCCCGGCCGGGTCGCTCGATCTGTGGAGAGCCTGAACGCCCATGGCATCGAAGACCCCCGCGAGCGCGGCACGTCGCACCCTGACGTGGCTCGGCGCGCTCATCGCCCTCATGGCCGTCGTGCTCGGCATCGGTGTGGCCACCCATCAGGCCACCTGGGCCCCGCGCCTGGCCCTCGACCTCGAGGGCGGCACCCAGATGGTGCTCGCACCCGAGACCGCAGGCGGCCAGCGCGTCACCCCTGAGCAGCTCGACCAGGCCGTGGAGATCATCCGCGCCCGCGTGGACGGCTCCGGCGTCGCCGAGGCCGAGGTCGCCACCCAGGGCGCCGAGAACGTCGTGGTGGCGATGCCGGGCACCCCGGACGAGCAGACCCGCCGCCTCATCCAGGCCTCCGCGGACATGGAGTTCCGCGCGGTGCTGCAGTCCGGTCCCGCCGAGCCGGTCGCCGAGGACCAGCGCACCCCGAAGGACGACTTCCCGAAGCCGGAGGGCGAGCCGAAGGACGCCTACGACCCGAACTGGCTGACCCCGGACCTGCTGGACGAGTTCCAGAAGACCGACTGCACCGTCCCGCGCGACCCGGGTGCCGAGCCGCTGCCTACGGACAAGGCGGCCGTGGTGTGCCAGACCGCCACCGAGGAGCAGATCGCCGAGGGCACCGGGCAGAGCGCCAAGTACATCGTCGGCCCCCAGGTGATCCCGGGCACCGACATCGCCGACGCCACCAACGACATGGCGAACACCTCCACGGGCGTCTCCACCAACCAGTGGGTCGTCAACCTCTCCTTCAACAGCGAGGGCACCGAGAAGTTCCGCGAGGTCACCCAGAAGCTCACCCCGTACCCGGAGGGCGACCCGCGCAAGCAGTTCGCCATCATCCTGGACGGCACCGTCCTCTCCGCCCCGCAGTCCCAGGCCGTCATCCCCAACGGCCAGGCCCAGATCTCCGGCCCGGGCTTCAACGAGGTCACCACTGCCGAACTCGCCGAGCAGCTGTCCTACGGTGCCCTGCCGATCAGCTTCACCATCGAGTCCGAGCAGCAGATCTCCGCGACCCTCGGCCAGGACCAGCTGTTCTGGGGCCTCGTCGCGGGACTCATCGGCCTGCTGCTGGTGGCCGCCTACCAGTTCTTCCAGTACCGCGTCCTCGGTCTGCTGACCTTCGCCTCGATCATCGTGGCCGGCGTCATCACGTGGCTCGCGATCTCGCTGCTGGGCTGGTCGGACAACTACCGCCTGTCCCTGGCCGGCATCGCAGGCCTGATCGTGGCGATCGGCCTCACCGCCGACTCGTTCATCGTGTACTTCGAGCGCATCAAGGACGAGCTGCGCGCCGGCAGCGCGATCGACGCCGCTGTCCGCGAGGGCTGGAAGCGCGCCTCCCGCACCATCTGGGCCTCGAAGGCCGTGAACCTGCTCGCCGCTGCGGTGCTGTACTTCGTGGCGGTCGGCAACGTCCGCGGGTTCGCCTTCACCCTCGGCCTCACCGCGATCGCCGACCTCATCGTGGTCTTCTGGTTCACACACCCCATGATGGTGCTGCTGTCCCAGACCCGCTTCATCGGCGGAGGCCACCGCATGTCCGGCCTCGACCCGTCCCTGCTCGGCCGTGAGCCGCTGTACAAGGGTGCCGGGCGCGTGCGTGAGTTCAAGACCCCGCCGAGCGATCAGACGGCACAGGGGGCCTCCGGCGGTGCCGAGCGGCGTCGCCGCCGCTCGCGCGGGGAGGCGGCCCGCCGCCAGACCATCGCCGAACGCCGTCGCGCCGAGCGCGAGGCCGCCTCGCCGGCCGCCGGCACCACCACCACCACGTCCCAGCGCACCCAGGAGGACGGCCAGTGAACCGCTTCGCTCAGTGGGGCAACGCCCTCTACACCGGACACAAGTCCTACCCGTTCGTCCAGCGCTGGAAGACCTGGTTCGCCGCCGCGGCGATCCTGCTCCTGGTCGCCGGCGGCCTGACCCTGATGCGCGGAGGCTTCAACCTCGGCATCGAGTTCCGCGGCGGCTCCGAGTTCGTGGTCTCCTCCGTTCAGAACACGGACGTCGCCGCGGGCGAGCAGGCCGTGCGGGACGTCGCCGCCGACGGCATCGCCACGGTCACGAACATCGCCCCGGGCACCATGCGCGTGCAGACCGAGCGCATGGACGACGCCCAGACCCTGCAGGTCGCCCAGAACCTCCAGGACGCCTACGGCGTGACCGCGGACCACGTGACCTCGAACTTCGTGGGCCCCACCTGGGGTGCCGCCGTCTCGCAGCAGGCCCTGATCGGCCTGGTGATCTTCGTGGTCCTGGTGACCCTGTTCATGGCGCTGTACTTCCGCACCTGGAAGATGTCGCTGGCCGCGGTGATCGGCATGCTCTACGTGGTGGCACTGACCGCCGGCATCTACGGCGCCACCGGCTTCGAGGTCACCCCGTCCGCCGTCATCGGCTTCCTGACCATCTTGTCCTACGCCCTCTACGACACCGTGGTGGTGTTCGACAAGATCCGCGAGAACACCCAGACGGTCCACGAGGACGCCGACCGGACCTTCGCGGAGAACGTGAACCTCGCCGTGAACCAGACGCTGGTCCGCTCGATCACCACCTCCGTGGTGGGCATCCTGCCGGTGGGCTCCATCCTGTTCATCGGCGCGGGTCTGCTCGGTGCGGGCACCCTCTCCGACATCGCCCTGGCCATCTTCGTCGGCATCATCGTCGGCACCATGGCGACCCTGTTCATCCAGGCACCGCTCTACGCCCTGCTGCGCCGCGGAGACGGGGACGTCACCGATCACGACGGCGCCGTCCTGGCCCGTCGCGAGTCCTCGGGCCGTGCCCCGGAGGGCGCGACCGAGGGCGTCGACGGGACCGAGCCGGCCGCCAGGGCCTGACCTGGGACCACACGGCAGGCCGCACGTCCGCCGGACACACGCACACGCCGCACGGCGGCGCGAGCGCGGGGAGGTAGACTCCCCGCTATCGCGCCGCCGTTCGCGTCGAGACGGGACACCCCACGTCCCGGGGAGGAGACACGCAGCCATGACCCCGCCCTCCGTGTCCGACGCCGACGCTCGCCGCCCCGAGAAGTCGCCCCGTCCCCGTGGCCGCATGGCACGTCTCACCGGCCGGCACGCCACCGAGTACTCGCCCATCCTCGAGCCGCTGATGCGCACCCTGCGCACGCGCTCCCCGCGGACGGACTTCAAGGAGGTCATCCGCGCCTACACCGTGGCCGAACGCTGCCACGAGGGCCAGATGCGCCGCTCCGGGGACCCCTACATCACCCACCCGGTGGCCGTGGCGACGATCCTCGCCGAGCTGGGCCTGTCCGGGCCCACGATCTACGCCGCCCTGCTGCACGACACCGTGGAGGACACGGACTACTCGCTCGAGCAGCTGCGCAAGGACTTCGGCGACGAGGTCGCCGTGCTGGTGGACGGCGTGACCAAGCTGGACAAGGTCACCTACGGAGCCGCCGCGCAGGCCGAGACCGTCCGCAAGATGGTCATCGCCATGGCCCAGGACGTGAACGTCCTGCTCATCAAGCTCGCCGACCGGCTCCACAACGCGCGCACCTGGCGCTACGTGTCCCCGGCCTCCTCCGCCAAGAAGGCCCAGGAGACCCTGGACATCTACGCGCCGCTGGCCCACCGGCTCGGCATGAACACGGTCAAGTGGGAGCTGGAGGACCTGTCCTTCGCCGCGCTGAAGCCGAAGGTCTACGCGGAGATCGTCCGCCTGGTGGGCGAGCGCAACCCCGAGCGCGAGAAGCACATCGAGCGCCTGCGCGAGGAGATCAGCGCCCGGCTGCGGGACAACCGCATCAAGGCCACCGTCACCGGCCGCCCCAAGCACTACTACTCGATCTACCAGAAGATGATCGTGCGCGGGAAGGAGTTCGACGACATCTACGACCTCACCGGGATCCGCGTGCTCGTGGACTCGGTGAAGGACTGCTACGGCGCGCTCGGCGTCCTCCACGCGCAGTGGAGCCCCCTGCCGGGTCGGTTCAAGGACTACATCGCGATGCCGAAGCTCAACATGTACCAGTCCCTGCACACCTCCGTGATGGGACCGGGCGGACGTGCTGTGGAGATCCAGATCCGCACCTTCGACATGCACCGCCAGGCCGAGTACGGCGTGGCCGCGCACTGGATGTACAAGGCCAACGCGGCCGCCGGGACCGCGAGCTCGTCCACGCCGCAGTGGCTGCGCTCGGTGATGGACTGGCAGAAGGACACCCGGGACCCGGACGAGTTCCTGCACTCACTGCGCACGGAGATCGACGCGGACGAGGTCTACGTCTTCACACCCAAGGGAGAGATCCGCTCCCTTCCCGCCGGCGCGACCCCCGTGGACTTCGCCTACTCCGTGCACACCGACGTGGGCCACCGGACCATCGGTGCCCGCGTGAACGGCAAGCTGGTCCCGCTGTCCTCCCAGCTCCAGCACGGCGACACCGTGGAGGTGTTCACCTCCAAGGCCGAGAACGCCGGCCCCAGCCACGACTGGCTCGGCTTCACCGTCTCCCCGCGCGCCAAGTCCAAGATCCGCCACTGGTTCGCCACACAGCGCCGCGATGAGCAGATCGAGCGCGGCAGGCAGTCCCTGACCCGTCAGCTGCGCCGCGAGAACATGGCTGTCCAGAAGGTCCTCGGCGGCGAGGAGCTTCCCGCCGTGGCGGCCGAGCACGGCCTGAACGACCTGGACGCCCTGTTCGCGCAGATCGCCGACGGCCACCTCTCCGCACAGAACGTGGTGGAGAAGGTCCAGGCGAAGCTGGCCCCACCAGAGGAGTCGCCGACGGTGCCGTCCTCCGAGACCGCGCTGGGGGAGATCGAGCTCGAGGAGATCGTCAAGCGTCCCGTGAAGCGTCCACCGTCCTCGGACGGCGGCGCGACCGGCGTGCTGGTCCAGGGGAACGCGGGGATGATGACGAAGCTGGCACGCTGCTGCAATCCGGTGCCGCCGGATGAGATCTGCGGCTTCGTCACCCGCGGCTCCGGCGTGTCCGTGCACCGCAGCGACTGCAACAACGTGGACACCCTGCTCGAGCAGGAGCCCGAACGCCGCGTGGACGTTGCCTGGGCCCCCACGCGCAACGCCGTGTACCTGGTGGAGATCCAGGTGGAGGCGCTGGACCGCACCTCGCTGCTCTCGGACGTGACCCGTGTGCTCGCGGAGAACCACGTGAACATCCTGTCCGCGTCCGTGAACACCACGCGGGACCGGGTGGCCATGAGCCGGTTCGTCTTCGAGATGGGCGACCCGATGTACCTCAACCACGTGGTCAACGCGGTCAAGCGGATCGACGGCGTCTTCGACGTGCGCCGCACCTGACGGCTGCGCCGGTCAGGACAGCAGCTCGGCCAGGCGCCGGCGGGCCCGGACGATGCCGGGCCTGCGCCGCGGCGGCGCCAGCCGTTCGACGAGTCCCTCCGCCCCGAACCGGGCGATCAGCCGCGCCGCCGCCCGGCCCTCCTGGGAGCCGTCGGCCAGCAGCAGGTCCTCCACTGTGCGCCCCACCGTGGTCACGCGCACCGGGCCGAGAAGCACGACGTCCGCCTCGGCTGGCGCGGCAGACCCTCCGACGGCGGCCACGTCCGCCTGCGTGAACGTCCACCCGGGCCCGTGGTCCCGTGCCGGCGGAGGCCGGTGGTAATGGGCTACGGCGATGTGTAGCGTGCGCGGCAGCGGGCCTCCTGCGTGCAGCCACGCCGCCGTCAGCCCCATGGCCGTCCACCCTGCCGTCAGCAGCGGGCCGGCCACGAGCCAGACCGCGTCCGCGCGCATGAGGGGGTCCACCGGGCGGTCCGCCGGAGCGTAGACCCGGCCCAGCAGGTGGTGCAGGGCCCCGGCCGAGACCAGCGTCTGCAGCTCCGCGTCCGCGAAGTCCGGACCGGCCGCCCAGACCTCGGTCGTCACCGTCCGGTCGGTGGGCGGGGCCGGGATCGGGCCGGGCACTGCGGCGGCGATGGGGACGGGCGCGTCGGCGGCGGAGGATCTCATGGCGTCCATCCTGCGCCAGGTGCGCGCCCGCTGCCGCCGGGGTGTGGACAACGCAGACGGGCGGCCCGGCCGAATGCCGGACCGCCCGTCGGGCGCAGGCCGCGTCGTCCGCGGCGGGACAGGCTCAGGCCAGGTCGGCGGCGGAGGCCTCCAACGCCTTCTTCCACTGCAGGCGGGCGTCGAGCGCCTCCTGGGCCTGGGCGATCTTCTTCTCATCGCCGGCGGCCTTGGCCTCCTCCAGCTCCGCCTCGAGGCCGGCGATGGTCTCCTCCAGCTGGGTCAGCGCGGAGTTCGTGCGGGCCTTGGTCTCCGGGTCGGTGCGGCGCCAGTGCTCGTTCTCGGCCTGCTTGAGGGCGTCCTCCAGCTCGCGGAAGCCGGCCTCCATGCGGCGCACGTCACCGCGCGGCACTCGACCGGCCTCCTCCCAGCGGCCGCGCAGCTCGTTGAGCGCAGCACGGCCGGCCTTGACGTCCGTGAAGGGCAGGAGCTTCCTGCCGTCGGCCAGGATCTGCTCCTTGACCTTGAGGTTGGCGCCGTATTCGCGGTCGATCTCGGCGTTGGCCTCTTTGCGGGCAGTGAAGAACACGTCCTGTGCGGCACGGAAGCGGGCCCAGAGGGCGTCGTCCTCCTTGCGGGAGCCACGCGGTGCGGCCTTCCACTCGCTCATCAGGTCGCGGTACTTGCCGGTGGTCACGCCCCAGTCTGTGGAGGAGGAGAGCTCCTCGGCGCGGGCGATGAGGCGCTCCTTGACCTGCTTCGCCTCCGCGGACCGGGCGTCCAGACGGGAGAAGTGCGCCCGGCGGGTCTTGTCGAACTGGGTGCGGGCGCCCCGGAAGCGCTTCCAGAGGCCGTCCTCGACCGACTTCGACAGGCGCGGGCCGGTCTTCTGGGCGGCCTTCCACTCGTCGAAGAGCTCGGCCATGCGCTTGGAGGCCTTCTTCCACGGCATGCGCTCGGCCGGGGTGGCGGCGAACTCCTCGGCCTCGGCGACGATCGCCTCGCGGGCGGCGAGCTGCTCGGCCTGGGCGGCCTGACGGGCCTCGGCCTCGGCGGCGCGGTAGTCGCCCAGCAAGGTCTCCAGAGCCGCCAGACGGGTGCGCAGCGCGTTGATGTCGCCCACCATCTGGCGCTCCTGCACGGTGGCCTTCATCTGGTTGAGGGCCTTCTGGAGCTCCGAGGACGGTGCGCCGGCGGCGATGCGCTGCTCGAACAGCGCCATCTGTGCGCGGACGTCGTCGTACTTGCGCACGAAGTAGGCCACGGCCTCCTCTGCGGTGGCGTCGGGGACCTGGCCGACGGTGTGCTCCTCCTGGCCGTCCAGCAGCACCACGTGGCCGTCCTCGGTCACGCGGGCGAACTGCGCGGCCGTGGCCGGATCGGTCGGCTCGACGGTCGGGGCCGGGGCGGCGGGCTTGGCTGTCGCCGGGGCGGCTGCGGCTGGGGTGGCCGGCCTGCCCGGCTTCATGGCGGCCGGGGAAGGAGCAGCCGGCTTCGCCTCGGTCTTCTCGACCTCCGGGGCCGCGGGCTCAGCCTGGTGCCCGGCCGGTGCCTGCGCGGCGTCGGCGGTCGGCGCGCTCTCGACCTGCGCCTCGGCGGCGTCGGCGGTCGGCACGCTCTCGACCTGCGCCTCGGCGGCGTCGGCGGTCGGCGCGCTCTCGACCTGCGCCTCGGCGGCGTCGGCGGTCGGCGCGCTCTCGACCTGCGCCTCGGCGGCGTCGGCGGTCGGCACGCTCTCGACCTGCGCCTCGGCGGCGTCGGCGGTCGGCTGCTGGTCGTCGGACTTCTGATTCTCAGTGGTCACCGCTGGAACTCTCCCTGGACGGGCCCGTTCGCGCTGACGTGCGCGGGCGGGTCGGGATGGACACGAACAGGGCAAGCCTAGCCGCGAAAGCACGGAAGCGCCCGGCAACCCCGGCCACCTGCGTGGGCGAGGCGGTGGACGAACCCGACGGCCGTCGTCGCGCCCCTGGTCACGGGTGCTCCCGGGCACCCCGCCGGGGGGAGGGCCACGTCCCGGACCGCCGCCGCACCGGCCGCACCGCAGCGGGGCCGCCGCCTAGACTGGGCGGGTCAGTCCCGTCCGCACGACGGCCCGATCCGAGACGAAGGAACCCCATGGCCCGCAAGTCCTCCCTGTCCGGCTTCCCCGAGTGGCTCCCCGCTGAGCGCGTCGTCGAGCAGCATGTGCTGGACACGCTGCGTCGGACCTTCGAGCTGCACGGGTTCGCCGGGATCGAGACCCGCGCCGTGGAGACCCTGGGCCAGCTGCTGCGCAAGGGCGAGGTGGACAAGGAGGTCTACGCCGTCTCCCGGCTGGCCGAGGACCAGGAGGTCGCCGAGGGCCGGCGCCCGGCGACGTCCCCGGACGACCCCAAGCGCCTGGCCCTGCACTTCGATCTCACGGTGCCCTTCGCCCGCTACGTGGTGGAGAACGCTGGCCACCTCGCCTTCCCGTTCCGGCGGTACCAGATGCAGAAGGTCTGGCGCGGCGAGCGGCCGCAGGAGGGCCGCGCGCGCGAGTTCACCCAGGCGGACATCGACATCGTCGGTGACGGGCAGCTGTCCCCGCGCTATGACGTGGATGTCGCCCTCGTGATGGCCGAGGCGCTCGGCGCCCTGCCGATCGGCGACTTCCTCATCCGCATCAACAACCGCAAGCTCGCCGAGGGCTTCTACCGCGGCATCGGCCTGACGGACACCGCCGGCGTGCTGCGCAGCATCGACAAGCTCGAGAAGGTCGGCCCCGAGGAGGTCGCCCGCCTGCTGCAGGAGGAGGTCGGGGCCTCCGCCGAGCAGGCAGAGCAGGCCCTGGCCCTGGCCGCCATCCGCACCGAGGACACCTCCTTCGTGGAGCAGGTCCGCGCCCTCGGTGTGCAGGACGACCTGATGGAGGAGGGGCTCACCGAGCTGGCGGAGGTCATCGGCACGATGCACCGCCGCGCCCCGGGCCGGGCCGTCGCCGACCTCTCCATCGCCCGCGGTCTCGACTACTACACCGGCACCGTGTACGAGACGGTCCTGGTGGGCCATGAGCAGCTCGGCTCCATCTGCTCCGGCGGCCGCTACGACGCCCTGGCCTCCAAGGGGAACCGGACGTTCCCTGGCGTCGGCCTGTCCATCGGCGTCACCCGGCTGGTGATGCGCATGCTCTCCCAGGACATGGCCGTCGCCTCCCGGGCCGTTCCCACCGTGGTCTACGTGGCCCTGACCGCGGACGAGGACTGGTCGGCCGCCCAGGACGTGGCCGGCGTGCTGCGCGAGCGCGGCATCGCCGCCGAGGTGGCCGTCACCGCCGAGAAGTTCGGCAAGCAGATCAAGTACGCGGATCGCCGCGGCATCCCGTATGTCTGGTTCCTGGGGGCGGGGGAGTCCGGCCATGAGGTCAAGGACATCCGCTCCGGGGACCAGGCGCCCGCCGACCCGCAGACGTGGATGCCTCCGGCCGAGGACCTGGTCCCGCAGGTGACCGCAGGCTGAGCGGGCCCCCCTCCGTGGAGCAGTGGGAGACACGACGTGGTACCAGCCTCAATGACGACGTCGTCCGGTGACGGGGAGAGCTCGCCGTCCTCCGAAGGGCTGCCCCCGGTCGAGGAGATTCAGGCCCAGCTGGCGGAGGTGGTGAGTCATCTGCCTGATCTTCCCCTCCACTGGGAGGTGACGGCCGGGCAGGCCCCTGCCGGGCACCCCTGGGTGCGGATCGCCGCGGTGCGACGCGGTCTGCTCGGCGAGCCGACCGTCGTCGGCGCCTTCCGGATCGATGAGCGCGAGGCGGTCTTCGACGTCACTGCGGAGCGTTCGCCCGAGGGCGCGCTGGTCCATAACGCCCTGGCCCGGGTCGCGGCACAGCACTTCCCCGCGGCATCCGTTCCCGGACGGCCCGGCAATCGTTACTCGGTGCGCTGGTGCGGCCCGGATCCCGACGACGCCCCGGCCGGTGAGTACGTGGTGCAGTGCGCCGGCACGGGTGCCGAGACCGCTCGGATACGGTGCCGGCCGCTGACCCCGGGCCGGTCATGGGGGTTCCAGGTCGTCCGGCCCGATTCGACGTCGTCGTCCTGGTTCGAACTGTCGCTCGATCGCGTGGTCGACGAGCGCCTGGGGGAGCCGGACTCCACGTTCTGGGCCGTCTACAACGGCATCGACGACGACAGCCGGGTCCTCGCCCACGCCACGATCCCGGAGTCCGGCAGCGTCGTCTGGCACACCCATCCGGCGCTCATGCCGGACGCGGCCTCCGACGCCGGGGAGATGCTGCTCGCCCTCGTCGAGGCGCTCGCGCAGCTGCAGCTCACGACCGGTCCGTGGCCCGCATGGGCGCCGCCACCGCGGTGACAGGAGCAAACGACGCAGTGCGGGCCCAGACCTGCGCGGTCCGGTCTTCCGACGCTCAGCGGCCGGCCCGGTAGTCGTCCTTGGCACGCACGAACGCGCGTCCTCCGGCACCCACCAGGAACACGCCGAGCATGGCGAGCACGGACATCGGCGGCAGGGTGAACGCCAGCACCAGGCAGAGGACCAGGCCGAGGATGTTCACGGCACGGGGCACACGCAGCGGGCGGGCGCCGGAGAGCGTGAGGGCGGAGAGATTCGTCACGGCGTAGTAGACGAGCACGCCGAAGGAGCTGAAACCCACCACGGTCAGGATGTCCGTGGCGACCACGAGCAGGACCACGGCGACGCCCACCACCGTCTGCCCGACCCAGGGCGTCTGCGCCGGTCCGCCGACCTTCGCCAGCGGACGCGGCAGGTCGCCCTCACGGGCCATGGCCAGGGCCGTCCGGGAGATGCCGGTCAGCAGGTTCAGCATGGCGCCCACGCACGCCAGGGCGGCCGCCACCAGGGCCACCCAGCCCCATCCGGTGCCGAGCGTGGCCTCGAGCCCGGCGCGCACCGGGGCCTGGGACAGCGCCAGCCCGGTCCCGCCGAGGGCGCCGAGCAGGCCTGCGGCCAGCAGCACGTAGAGCACCACCGTGAACGCCAGGGCGCCCAGCACGGCGCGCGGGATGGTGCGGCGTGGGTCGATGACCTCCTCGCCCATCGTGGCGACGCGCGCGTAGCCGGCGAAGGAGAAGAACAGCAGGCCCGCCGCCATGAGCACCCCCAGCGCGGACGGATCCCCGAGCGCCTCCGCGCCCTCGGCGTCCCCGCCCCGGTCCCCGAGGGCCAGCCCGGCCACCACGGCCAGGGCCAGGACCGCCAGGACGGGGATGAGGATCGCCACCGTGACCTGGGCGGTGCGGGTCGCGCCCAGCACGGCCACCACGGTGAGCACCACGACGGCGGCGACGCCCACGACCCGGGCGAGCAGGCCGTCGTCGGGAAAGACATAGAGGCCTACGGTGGCCGCCATGGCGGCCACGGACGCGGTCTTGCCGGTGACGAACCCCCAGCCGGCCAGGAAGCCCGGCCACGGGCCGAGCTGCTCGCGGCCGTACACGTAGGTCCCGCCGGAGGCCGGATGCACGGTGGCCAGCTGGGCGGTGGACAGGGCGTTGCACGTCGCGACGACGGCCGCCAGGCCCAGCGCCAGGTACAGGGCACCGGCGTGGCCGCCGGTCAGCGCGGCGGCCAGGCCGAGCGCCGTGAACGCGCCGGCGCCCACCATCGAACCGACGCCGATCACGGTCGCCTGGGGCAGGGTCAGGGTGCGCTGCAGGGTGCCGGACACGGCCGTCCTCTTCCTCGGGTGCGGTCGGTGGAGGGGGTGCCGGTAGACTCTGGGCGGTCACACCCCTGTCCCGTATGACTACCACAGCGGTGTGGCACCCCCATGAACCCGCGACGACGTCCGGCGACCCCGGACGAGGAGGAACCCGTGCTTCGCACCCACACCCTCGGCGAGCTGAATGCCTCGCTCATCGGCCAGACCGTCACCGTCACCGGCTGGGTGGCCCGCCGCCGGGACCACGGCGGCGTGGCCTTCGTGGACCTGCGCGACCGCTCCGGCTTCGCCCAGATCGTCGTCCGCGATGAGGCGGACTTCGACCCGCTGCGCAACGAGTGGGTCCTGAAGGTCACCGGCGTCGTCGAGCGTCGCCCCGAGGGCAACGAGAACCCGAACCTGCCCTCCGGCGAGATCGAGCTGATCGTGGACGAGCTGACGGTCCTCAACCGTGCCGCCGCCCTCCCGTTCCAGGTGGACGAGCACGTGGAGGTCGGCGAGGAGACCCGCCTGCGCCACCGCTACCTGGACCTGCGCCGTCCGCAGCCGGCCAAGATCATGGCCCTGCGCTCCGAGGCCAACCGCATCGCCCGCGAGCTGCTGCACTCCGAGGGGTTCCTCGAGGTCGAGACCCCGACCCTCACCCGCTCCACCCCGGAGGGCGCCCGCGACTTCCTGGTCCCGGCCCGCCTGGCCCCGGGCTCCTGGTACGCCCTGCCGCAGTCCCCGCAGCTGTTCAAGCAGCTGCTGCAGGTGGGCGGCATCGAGAAGTACTACCAGCTGGCCCGCTGCTACCGCGACGAGGACTTCCGCGCGGACCGTCAGCCGGAGTTCACCCAGCTGGACATCGAGGCCTCCTTCGTGGAGCAGGACGACATCATCACCCTGGGCGAGAAGATCGTGCAGGCGCTGTGGGCGAAGGTCGGCGTGGACGTCGACCTGCCGATCCGCCGGATGACCTACGACGAGGCCATGACCAAGTACGGCTCGGACAAGCCGGATCTGCGCTTCGGCCTCGAGCTGACCGACCTGACCGAGTACTTCAAGGACACCCCCTTCCGCGTGTTCCAGAACGAGTACGTCGGCGCCGTCGTGATGCCCGGCGGCGCCTCCCAGGCGCGCCGCACCCTGGACGCCTGGCAGGAGTGGGCCAAGCAGCGCGGCGCCAAGGGCCTGGCCTACGTGCTCATCCAGGAGGACGGCACCCTCACCGGCCCGGTCTCCAAGAACATCACCGAGGAGGAGAAGGCCGGCCTGGCCGCCGCCACCGGCGCGAACCCGGGCGACTGCATCTTCTTCGCGGCCGGCAAGCCGAAGGAGTCCCGCGCGCTGCTCGGCGCCGCCCGTGTGGAGATCGGCCGTCGCTGCGGCCTGTTCAAGGACGCCGGCCCGGAGGTTCCGGTGCACGAGGCCGACTGGTCCTTCGTGTGGGTCGTGGACGCCCCGATGTTCGAGCCTGCGGCGGAGGCGGAGGCCTCCGGCGACGTGGCCGTCGGCTCCGGCGCGTGGACCGCCGTGCACCACGCGTTCACCTCGCCGAAGCCCGAGTTCATGGACACCTTCGACACCGACCCGGGCTCCGCCCTGGCGTACGCCTACGACATCGTCTGCAACGGCAACGAGATCGGCGGCGGCTCCATCCGCATCCACGACCAGGACGTGCAGAAGCGTGTCTTCGAGGTCATGGGGCTGTCCCAGGAGGACGCGGAGGAGAAGTTCGGCTTCCTGCTCGAGGGCTTCAAGTTCGGCGCCCCGCCGCACGGTGGCATCGCGTTCGGCTGGGACCGGGTGGTGGCCCTGCTGGCCGGCACCGACTCGATCCGCGAGGTCATCGCGTTCCCGAAGACCGGCGGCGGATACGACCCGCTGACCGCGGCCCCGGCCCCGATCACCGCGCAGCAGCGCAAGGAGGCCGGCGTGGACGCCAAGCCGGAGGACAAGAGGGCCGCCGCCGAGCAGAAGGAGGCCGCGAAGGGCGAGGCGAAGGGCGAGGCGAAGCCCTGATCCCGGACCGGGCCTGACGGCTGAGCGGGCCTGACGCCTGACCGGGCCTGGCGGCTGAGCGGGGCCCGTGGGGGACCCTGCGTGGACGTGGCCGGTCTCAGACGAGGAATCGTCCTGAGGGCGGCCACGACCGTTCACGGTCGGGGTTGTCCACGTCCGCGGCTGTTCCTTCAGCCCCGGCGCGGGCTCGTGAGCTCGTCCGAGTCCACGATCAGCGTGAACGGGCCGGAGTTGGTCAGCGTCACCTCCATCTGGGCGCCGAACACGCCGCGCTCCACGCGCACGCCGGCGGACTCGAGCTCGGCCATGAACCGCTCGTAGAGCGGCTGCGCCCGGTCGCCCTTGGCCGAGCGGGTCCAGGACGGTCGGCGGCCCCTGCGCACGTCCCCGTAGAGGGTGAACTGGCTGATCACCAGCGCCGGGGCTTCGGCGCTGAGCAGGGACCGTTCGTCCTCGAGCATCCGCAGCCCGGCCACCTTCTGCGCGACCTGCACGGCCTCGGCCTCGGTGTCCTCCACGCTCACGCCCAGCAGGACCACCAGGCCCTCGCCCTCGAACCGTCCCACCTCCTCTCCGGCGACGGTCACGGACGCGGAATCGGCTCTCTGGCATACGGCTCGCATGGGCACCATGCTCGCACGCCCCGTCTCCGGCACGTCCCCCAGAGGACGCACGCCCCGCCCTCGGCGAGCCCCGTCACCCGGCGAGCCTCGCATTAGACGCACGCCCCGTCTCCGGCGCGTCCCCCAGAGGACGCACGCCCCGTCTCCGGCACGTCCCCCCAGAAGAATGCACGCCGACGGAGCGCACCTGACAGCGTCAGGTGCGCTCCGTCGTCGGGATGGGTGCGGCGCGGCCGTGCTATGACCGACCGTCTGTGTGCGGTGCGTCGGAATCCGGCCCGTCAGGACGTCGATTCCGACCCGTGGCACACAGCCGACGTCCGCGGCCGGCTCACTTCCGGGTGGGATTCACCTCGTAGACGGTGGTGGAGCCGGAGACCTCGTTGGCCACGATCAGCAGGGCCACACCGGACGGGGACTCGGAGGCGGGGACGAACTCGAGGCCCTCGGCGCCCATGTCGCCGTAGTTCGCCTCGTCGCCCTCCTCTGCGTCCCAGTTGCGCTCGTTGACGTAGTCCACGAAGGTCGCGGCGGTCGGGTCGGTGATGTCGAAGACCATCACGCCGCCGATGCGCTCCAGTCCCAGGAAGGCGTAGGTGCGGCCCTGGACCTTGCCGACCACCACGGACTCCGGCTCCGGACCCTTGTCGTCGGAGCGGCTGTCGAAGGACGGGGTCTCGTCGTTGTTGGCGTTGAACGCCTCGACCGGCAGCTCGCCGGCGGCGATCAGGTCCGCGATGGTCTGCTCCACCAGGCCGGCGGAGTCGAAGAGGCGCTCCCCGTCCGCGGTGTAGACGGAGAAGCCGCGGCCGCCCAGGGTGTGCAGCTGGGCGATGCACTCGCGCTCGGCGTCCCAGCCGAGGTCGGTGAGCACGTTGAGGCGGCCGAGGTTCTCGTTCTTCTGCAGTTCGGCGGCATTCGGGTACTCGGCCTCGCAGAGGGTCAGGTCCTTCACGCGCTCGGTGTCCACGTAGTCGCCCCACTCGCGGGAGTCTCCCTCGTTGGCGGTGAGGATCAGGTCCTGGCCGCGGTGGCGGTAGACGTCGATGCCGTCCGGCATGGGGACCCCGAGCACCGGCCAGTGACGCAGCTCGATGCCGGAGTCCCGGTTGGAGGCGTCGAACTTCCCCTCGGTGGACCAGTCGGTGAGCTGCAGGGCCCAGAGGTCCTTCAGGGAGGCCGACTTCAGGTCCACGGCTGCCACCGCGTTGGCCTCCTGCACGGAGACGTAGGCGGTGCGGCCGGTCGGGTCGATGGTGACGTACTCCGGCTCGAGGTTGCGGGCGATGTACCCGGCGTCCGGCTGGCCGGCCGGGGTCTGCACGTCCGGGCCGAACACGCGGACGCCCTCCGGCAGCTCGGTGCCCTCGTCGAAGGCGCGGAAGTCCACGGTGCGCACCGAGTCCTGGGAAAGGCGGGAGAACTGCTTCACGCTCTTCGGGACGGTGATCACGGAGATCGAGCCCTCCGGGTCCACGGAGAAGTCGTCGGCCGGCTCGCCCTCGTTGGCCACCACGGCGTAGCCGCCGGAGAAGGCCACGGAGTCCGGGAGGGCGCCCACGCGGACGGCGCCGAGCGGGGCCAGGGTGGAGGTCTGGAAGAAGGCGACCCAGCCGAGGTCGGTCTTCTCCGGGGCCTCGACCGAGACGGCCATGATGCCGCCGTGCACGGCCACCGAGTTCACGGTGGAGCCGGCCGGGATCACCGAACCGTCCGCGGCGGCCACGCCGGCCATCTCGAGGGTGGAGGAGTAGGTCGGGGCGGCGGCGCTGTCCACGTCCAGCACGTCCACGGCGCCGTTCTCCGCGTTGACCACGAAGAGGCGGTCGGTCGAGGCGTCGAAGGCCGGGATCTCGGCGGCCGAGGTGTCGAACACGCCGGTCTCGTGGGTGCCGGCCGGGGACAGCTCCACGGTCTTGCCGGAGGGGTTGGCCTTCTGGCCGTGGCCCTTGCCGTGGTTGCCCGCGTGGTGGCCCTTCTGCGCGGCGGCCGAGTGCGGGGCCGGGGCGGCGGTGGTGGCGGGGGCGAGGACCGCGGCGGACAGGGCCGTGGCGGTCAGGGCGGTCGCGGCCGCGGCGGCGACGGTGCGGTGCAGGGTGCGCATGGGCGGGGAGACTTCCTTCGTCGGTTCGGCCGTCGGGCGCAGCGCAGCGCCCGGGCATCGGCGGGGGACCCGTCCACCTGACATGTCCCGGGTGAACCCAGGGTGAGCGCTGTGTGACGCGGCCGGCGCGGGGAGCGGAACGGCCGTCGTCGGGACGGCGGCCGTCAGCACGACGGCGGGCCGGAACGGGCATCTCCGCCGCTGCCAGGGGCCCCGTCGCGCAGGATCGTCCCCGCCCCTGCGCGGGTGCAGTGCGGCGGCGGATGCGGGCGCCTGCACGGACTGCCGGTGTGCACCGCGCCCCGCCCGTCCACCGTGTCCGGCCGAAGCCCTAGGCTGGTGGGGCCATGAACGACCTCTTCACCTCCGCCCAGAACCCCGACGACGGCGCCTCTCCCTCCGGCGACCGCCGGGCCTCGGGCGTGTCCCGCCAGGCCGAGGCGTCCGTGCGCTCCTCGGCCGCGCCGCTGGCGGTGCGCATGCGTCCGAGGTCGGTGGAGGAGATCCTCGGCCAGGACCACCTGCTCCGCCCCGGTTCCCCGCTGCGCAAGCTCGCCGCCGCCTCGGGCGAGGGCTACACGGGTGCTGCGGGGCCCAGCTCGATCATCCTGTACGGGCCGCCGGGCATCGGCAAGACGACCATCGCGCACGTGATCGCCCGCGGCGAGGGCCGGAGGTTCGTGGAGCTGTCCGCCATCTCCGCCGGTGTGAAGGACGTCCGCCAGGTGATGGACCGCGCCCGCGAGGAGCGCGACCTCTACGGGCGCACCACCGTGCTGTTCCTGGACGAGATCCACCGCTTCACCAAGGCTCAGCAGGACGCGCTGCTGCCGGGCGTGGAGAACCGCTGGGTGGTGCTCGTGGCGGCCACCACGGAGAACCCGAGCTTCTCGGTGATCGCCCCGCTGCTGTCCCGCTCCCTGCTGCTCACCCTGCGTCCGCTGCAGGACGCGCACATCGAGGGGCTGCTCGCCCGGGCGGTGGAGGACGAGCGCGGCCTGAACGGCGCCGTGGTCCTCTCCGAGGCGGCCCGGGACTACCTCGTGCGCATGGCCGGCGGCGACGCCCGCCGTTCCCTGACCGTCCTGGAGGCCGCCGCCGGCGTCGCCCTGGACCGCGTGGAGCAGGAAGGCCTCGACGAGGACGAGGAGGGCATCACCGTCACCGAGGCCGACGCCGCACAGGCCATGGACCGCGCCGTCCAGCGCTACGACAAGGACGGAGACCAGCACTACGACGTCATCTCCGCGTTCATCAAGTCCATCCGCGGCTCGGACGTGGACGCCGCCATGCACTACCTCGCCCGGATGCTGGAGGCGGGGGAGGACCCGCGGTTCATCGCCCGGCGCCTGATCATCTCCGCCTCCGAGGACGTGGGCATGGCCGACCCCACCGCGCTGCAGACCGCGGTGGCCGCCGCGCAGGCCGTGCAGCTGATCGGCATGCCGGAGGGGAGGATCGTCCTCGGCCAGGCCGTCACCCACCTGGCGACCGCGCCGAAGTCCAACGCCAGCTACAACGCGGTGAACGCCGCCATCGCGGACGTGCGCGCCGGCGGCACCGGCCAGGTCCCGCCGCACCTGCGCGACGCCCACTATCCGGGCGCCGCCGCCCTCGGCCACGGCAAGGGCTACGTGTACTCGCACGACGAGCCACACGCCGTCGCCCGCCAGCAGTACGCCCCGGACCCGCTCGTGGGGAAGGACTACTACGTCCCCAAGCCGATCGGCCACGAGAAGCGCCTGGCCGAGCAGGTGGCCGCGCTGCGCCGCATCCTCCGCGGCGCCGGCTGAGACACCTGGTAGAGTGGTCCACCGTCTGGCAGGCGTCGCGTCCCGGACGATCCCCCTCACCCCGCTGAGAACGGGCACCTGTGTGCCCGGCACGGCTGCGTGGGGGAGCGCGGCGCCGTGGTGACGACGGGCCCGCGATGCGCCCCTCAGCCCTCCGACGGATCGACCGGAGGCCAGGTTCCGCACCGTTCTCGACCCCGCACGGCCACGCCGTGCCCGGGCGCTTGACGGCGGCGCGGAGACAAACCCGAACGGCATCGCACGTCAAGGAAAGTGAGGACCACCCATGAGTGGCAACCTGCGCACCCGCCGCACCGTGCGGCACTCCCGCGCCCTGGGCATCGCCCTGACCCCGAAGGCCGAGAAGTACATGGAGCGTCGTCCGTACGGCCCCGGTCAGCACGGCCGCGCCCGTCGCCGGGCGGACTCCGACTACGCGGTGCGCCTGAAGGAGAAGCAGCGCCTGCGCGCCCAGTACAACATCCGCGAGGCCCAGATGCGTCGCTACTTCGAGGAGGCCAAGCGCACCGAGGGCCTGACCGGTGAGAACCTGGTCGAGCTGCTCGAGATGCGCCTGGACGCCCTGGTGCTGCGCGCCGGCTTCGCCCGCACCATCCAGCAGGCCCGCCAGTTCGTCGTGCACCGCCACATCACCGTGAACGGCAAGCGCGTCGACATCCCGTCCTTCCGTGTGAAGGAGGGCCAGGTCATCGAGGTGCACGAGCGCTCCGCCAAGTTCGAGCCCTTCCAGGTCGCCGCCGCCGGCGCCCACCAGCAGGTCCTGCCGGCCACCCCGGGCTACCTGACGGTGGAGATCGACAAGCTGCGCGCCACCCTGTCCCGCCGCCCCAAGCGCTCCGAGGTCCCGGTGACCTGCGAGGAGCAGCTTGTGGTTGAGTACTACGCGCGCTGATCCCGTCCCCGTCAGGCCGCCTCGGCGGCTTCACGACGACGTCACGCGTCTCCGGCAGGCCCGGCCCCTCGTCGAGGGGCCGGGCCTCCGGCGTGTCCGGGCCCGTCCGCTGTGTGCGGAATCTCGGGGCCAGGCCCGGGGATTCTGCGGCGTTCTGCCGCTGACCGGCGGTAAAGTCGTCCAGGACCGTGTCCCAGATCGACGAGCGCCCGCGCAGCGGGGCAGAAGGTGGGCAGCGATGATCAAGCAGGTGCTGATGCTCGGCGCCGGTGCCGCCGCAGGCTGGATCGGCCACATGGCCCTGGGCAGGGGCCGCGACGCCGCGGCCGTCAAGGCCGAGGAGACGCTGCGCACCACCCTCCATCCGTCCACTCTCGGCCGCAATGCCGGGGCCGCCACCGCCACCCTGCTCGCCGAGGGCGCCCGTGGCTTCGCCGCCCAGCTGCGCGAGGAGGTCCCCGCCTGGAGGACCGTCTCCGACCGCCTCGGCACCCAGGGCCGCCAGACCATCAGCGGCGAGACCGTGGACGCCCCGTCCGCGGCGGGCACCGGCGCCCCCGGGCAGGGCGCCGCCGGATCCGCCGCCGCGCAGGGCGCCGCGACCGGGCACGAGACCACCACGACCCCGCAGACCACCTCCGAGGAGCACACCGCATGAAGACCCAGGACATCGCCCAGCGCTGGCTGGACTTCTTCGAGAAGAAGGGCCACACCGTGGTCCCGTCCTCCTCCCTGGTGTCCCCGGACCCGTCCCTGCTGTTCACGGTGGCCGGCATGGTGCCCTTCATCCCCTATTTCCTGGGCGAGCAGACGCCGCCGTACGAGCGCGCCGTGTCCGTCCAGAAGTGCATCCGCACCGCGGACATCGAGGAGGTCGGCAAGACCGTCCGCCACGGGACCTTCTTCCAGATGTGCGGCAACTTCTCCTTCGGCGACTACTTCAAGGAGAAGGCCATCCCGATGGCCTGGGAGCTGCTCACCACCCCGCAGGAGGAGGGCGGCTACGGCCTGGACCCGGACCGTCTGTGGGTGACCGTCTACAACGACGACGACGAGGCCGCGCAGATCTGGCAGGACGTGGTGGGGCTGCCGGCCGAGCGCATCCAGCGCATGGGCGAGGAGGACAACTACTGGAACACCGGCCAGCCCGGCCCGGGCGGCCCGTGCTCCGAGATCTACTTCGACCGCGGTCCCGAGTACGGCGTCGAGGGAGGCCCGGCGGCGGACGACACCCGCTACCTGGAGATCTGGAACCTCGTGTTCATGCAGTACCGCCTCTCCGAGGTCCGCTCCAAGGACGACTTCGACATCGCCGGCGAGCTGCAGCACAAGAACATCGACACCGGCCTCGGCCTCGAGCGCCTCGCCATGCTCCTGCAGGGCGTGGAGAACATGTACGAGACGGACCAGGTGCGCCCGGTCCTGGACCGCGCCGCCGAGCTGGCCGGCGTGGAGTACACCTCCACCGAGGACCCGAAGGACCCGCACTACGACGACGACGTGCGCCTGCGCATGATCGCCGACCACGTGCGCTCCTCGCTGATGCTCATCTCGGACGGTGTCACCCCGGGCAACGAGGGCCGCGGCTACGTGCTGCGCCGGCTGATCCGCCGCGTCATCCGCGCCATGCGCCTGATGGGGGTGACGGACCCGGTGCTGCCGGAGCTGCTGCCCGTCTCCCGTGACGCGATGGCCGGCACCTACCCGGTGGTCGCCGAGCAGTGGGACCGCATCCGCCGCGTGGCGTTCAACGAGGAGAAGACCTTCTCCCGCACCATCGCCGCCGGCACTGCGCGCCTGGACGCCGCGGTCTCCACCGCGAAGTCCGAGGGGCACGGTCTGGCCGGCAGGGACGCCTTCGAACTGCACGACACCTACGGCTTCCCGATCGAGCTGACCCTCGAGATGGCCGCTGAGGCCGGCGTCGAGGTGGACGAGGCCGGCTTCCGGGCGCTCATGCAACAGCAGCGCGACCGCGCCCGTGCGGACGCCAAGTCCAAGAAGTCCGGCCATGCGGACACCGAGGTGTACCAGCAGCTGCGCGGCCAGGGGCAGACGCACTTTACCGGGTACACCGAGTTCGCCACCGAGTCTGTCATCCGCGGCCTGATCGCGGACGGCGCCTCCGTGCAGTCCGCCTCCGCCGGCCAGGAGCTGGACCTGGTGCTCGACGCCACCCCGTTCTACGCGGAGGCCGGCGGCCAGGCCGCGGACCGCGGCGTCATCACCGGCGACGGCTTCGAGCTGGACGTCCTGGACGTCCAGGCCCCGGTGAAGGGCCTGTCCGTGCATCGCGTCCGCGTCAGGCAGGGCGAGGTCTCCGCCGGGGCCGCCGCCCTCGGATCCATCGACGTGCAGCGCCGCCTGGACGCCGAGAAGGCGCACACCGGCACGCACATCGTGCACGCCGCCCTGCACGAGATCCTCGGCAGGGAGGCCACGCAGTCCGGCTCCTTCAACAAGGAGGGGTACCTGCGCTTCGACTTCCGCTGGTCCGAGGCCGTCTCCCCGATGGCCCGCTCGGAGATCGAGGACCTCGCCAATGTCGCCATCCGGGACAACCACACCGTCCTGACCAAGGAGATGTCCCTGGACGAGGCCAAGGCCATGGGCGCCCTGTCCCTGTTCGGCGAGAAGTACGGCGACCGCGTCCGCGTGGTCGAGATCAACGGCGACTTCTCCCGTGAGCTCTGCGGCGGCACCCATGTGAACCGCACCGCGGAGATCGGCGCCCTGACCCTGCTCGGCGAGCAGTCCGTGGGCTCGGGCAACCGCCGCGTGGAGGCCCTCGTGGGCCTGGACGCGTTCCGACACCTGGCCGCCGAGCGCACCCTCGTCTCGGACCTGTCCGAGATGTTCAAGGCTCCGGCCGACCAGCTCAAGGACCGCATCGGCGCGACCATGGAGAAGCTCAAGGCCGCCGAGCGGCAGATCGCCGAGCTCAAGGCCGCGCAGCTGCAGGCCGAGGCCGGCCGGCTCGTGGCCGAGGCGCAGGAGGTGACCACCGCCGGCGGCACTGCCGTCAGGGTGCTCGCCCACCACGCCGGTGCCGTGGACGGCGGCCAGCTGCGCTCGCTCGTGCTGGACCTGCGCACGCGACTGGAGTCCGCCGCCGGCAACGCCGCGGGCACCCCGGTGCTCGTCGCCATGACCGCCGAGGCCAAGGGGCGTCCGCTCATCGTGGCCGCCACCAACGAGGCCGCCCGCGCGGCGGGCCTGAAGGCCGGTGCCATGGTCAAGGTCGCCACCGGCGTGCTCGGCGGCGGAGGCGGCGGCAAGGACGACGTCGCCCAGGGCGGCGGTCAGGACGCCGCCAAGGTGGACGAGGCCCTGCGGGCCGTGGCCGAGGCGGTCCGCTCCGCGTGATGACCGAGCAGCAGCCGGACATCGGCACCGACGCCGTGCGCCGCGGGCGCACCCTCGGCGTCGACGTCGGGCGCGCCCGCGTCGGCCTGGCCTCCGCGGACCCGGACGGGCTGATCGCCACCCCGCTGCGCACCCTGCGGCGCGACGCGAAGAAGGGCTCGGACGTGCGGCTGGCCGTGCAGGAGGCCCTCGAGGCGGAGGCGGTGGCCGTCTACGTCGGTCTGCCGCTGAACCTGCAGGGGCAGTGGACCCCGTCCACCGAGGACGCCGTGGCCTACGCGTCCCGGCTCGCCGAGGCCTTGGCCGAGGCCGGCTCGGGCGCCGTCGTCCGCCTCGTGGACGAGCGCATGTCCACAGTGACGGCGCAGCGCGGGCTGCAGGCCTCGGGGCGCTCCGTCAAGGACAGCCGTGAGGTGATCGACCAGGCCGCGGCCGTGGCCATCCTGCAGGCTGCCGTGGACACGCAGCGTCGGACCGGCGCGTGGGCCGGCGACCCCGTCGACGACGTCATCCGGAAGGAGACCCAGTGACCCGCCCCGGAGACGAGACGCCCCCGGAGGCCGACCCGCATCAGGGTCCGTTCGAGAGCCTGCCGTCGAGCGTCCCGGACGACGACCTGGTCGACACCTTTCGCCTGCCGGGTGAGCCGGCTCGCAGCACGGAGGCCGCCCCCGTGCACCCGGACGGTCCCGCGTCGCCGCCGGAAGACCATGCCGCCGGTCAGGCCGGTCAGGACCCTGCCGCGTCCGCCGGCGCCTCCGGCCCTCCCGACGACGGCCGCCCTGCCGGGCAGGGCGTCTCGCCCGGGCCGACGGACGACTCCGACGGCGCCCCTGCCGCCGGCTCCGGCGACCGGCGCACCTCAGGTGCGGGCCGTCGTCGTGACGAGGAGCTGTATGCCCCCGGCGAGGAGCCGCGCGAGGTGGACCCGGACGACGCCGGCTGGTCCCTGCTCGGCGCCCAGGACGACCGCGAGGACGCGCAGGGTGAAACGGAAGAGGACCCCGTGGCCGCCGAACGACGACGCCTCCGCCGTCGCCGCCGGATCCGAGGCATCATCGTCATCGGCGTGCTGGTCCTGCTGATCGGCTCGATCCTCTCCCGTGTCATCGGCGGCCTGCTGCCCGGCGACGCCGCAGACCACCCGCGCACCAGCGGGGACACGGTCACCTTCACCGTCAACGACGGCGAAGGCGCGATCCTCATCGGCCGGCGCCTCGAGGAGGCCGGGATCGTGGCCTCGGCCGAGGCGTTCAGACAAGCCGCCGAGATGTCCCCGGGCAAGCACATCCAGCCGGGCGAGTACGACATGCAGGAGCAGATGACCGCCGAGGACGCGGTGGAGTCGCTCCAGGGCGCCGGCCGCGGGGCCGTCGCTTACGTGGCGGTCAACCGGGGCGAGCGCCTGCAGGAGGTCCTCGACTCCCTGGCTGCCGCGACGCCCCACGACCGCGCCGAGTTCGCCGAGGCCGTCTCCGACCCCCAGAAGTACGGGCTGCCCGAACAGGCGACGACGGTCGAGGGCTACCTGGCCTCGGGCGAGTACCGCCTGCCGCTGAAGGACTCCGCCGAGGACATGGTCCGCGCGCTGATTGACCCGACCTTCGCGGAGCTGGAGAAGATGGGGGTCACGGACCCGGACGAGCAGTTCCGCACCGTCACGATCGCCTCGATCGTGGAGGCCGAGGCGCTCCCGGACGACTACCCCATGGTGGCCGGCATCATCGAGAACCGTCTGAAGCCGGACAACCGCGAGACCGACGGTCTGCTGCAGATCGACGCGACCGTCATCTACGGCCTGGGCGAGCGGCGCCTGCAGTTCTCCTCCGCCGAGCGCCGCGACAAGTCCAACGAGTACAACACCTACGTGTACAAGGGCCTGCCCCCGGGCCCGATCGGCGCCCCGTCCCTGAAGGCCATCGACGCGGCGGCGAAGCCGAAGGAGAACGACTACTACTACTGGGTCACCGTGGACATCTCCACGGGCGAGACCAAGTTCGCCAAGACCTACGCCGAACACCAGAAGTACCAGGACGAGTACCGGGCCTACTGCCGCGAGAACCCGGACATCTGCTGACCCGCCCGACGCGCCCCGGCCCGCCTCCGACCGACGGGGACAGGACCGCAGGCGCTTGGGGGAGAGGACGCCATGCATCGCCACGCCGTCGTGATCGGCAGGCCGATCGACCACTCGCTGTCCCCACAGCTGCACCGTGCCGCCTATGCCCACCTGGGCCTGCCGATCGACTACGGGCGGCAGGACCTGGCGCCCGAGGAGCTTGACGGCTTCCTGGCCGCCTGCCGTGACGGGTACGTCGGCCTGTCCGTGACTATGCCGCACAAGCAGGCCGCGGCCGCCGCCGCGACGAGCCGGTCGGCGCGCGTGCAGCTGCTCGGCGCTGCGAACACGCTGGTGTGGGGGCATCCGGAGCACGGGCACCACGGCCTCGGCGATACCGACAGGGGGAGCGGGAACGGAGCCGCGCACCAGGCCGACGAGGTGGGGCCCTGGGCCCACAACACGGACGTCGAGGGGATCGTGGGCGCCCTGCGCTTCGCCGGCCTGCGCCCGCTGACCGGCGCAGAGACGGTCGGCGTCGTCGGCAACGGCGGCACGGCCTCGGCCGCTGTGCTGGCCGCCTCCGTGCTGAAGGCTGGCCGGATCGACCTGTTCGTCCGCAGCGCCGAGCGTGCCGCGCCGCTGGTGGCGCTGGCGCGGGAGTGCGGGATGCAGGCACAGGTGCGCGGCCTGGACGAGCTGGCCGCGGCCGCGCCGGGCCTGGCCGCCGTGGTGTGCACGCTGCCGCCGAGGGCCGCCGACCCCCTCGCCGAGCAGCTGGCCTCGGCCCATCGTGACGGTCATGTCCCGGCAGCGGCGGACGGGACGGTCCGCGGCGACGCCGGGCTGCCGCCCCTGCTGGACGCGGCCTACGACCCGTGGCCCTCGGCGATCGCCGGCGCCTGGCAGGACGCCGGAGGCGCGGTGGTGTCCGGCGTGGAGATGCTGCTCTACCAGGCAGTCGAGCAGGTGCGCCTGTTCGCCGCGGCAGCGGTGGCCCAGGGAGCCGAGGCTGCCCTGCGCGAACGCGTGGAACGGGCAGACTGGGCCGAGGTGACGGACGTGATGGCACGGGCCGTCGGCCTGCCACCGCGCCACTGATCCGGGCGTGCCACTGCTCCAGGCGTGCCGAACCGGGAGTCGGAGTCGGCCCTGGCGACGGCCCCGGTCCTGGTGACGGCCCCCGGCCCAGAGGGGACCACATCCTGGACCGGCAAGTTCGGAGAGTGGACATGCGCGGGGCGAGGGGCCGTCGTCGTGGAGCAGGCGTGAGAGACTGCCGGGCATGGTGCGTTGGCTGACCGCGGGTGAATCGCATGGACCCGCCCTGACCGGAATCATCGAAGGGCTGCCCGCAGGCGTCCCCCTGACCACGAAGGACGTCCAGGACGCCCTCGCGCGGCGACGCCTCGGCTATGGGCGCGGCGCACGCATGACGTTCGAGCAGGACGAGGTGACGCTGCTCGGCGGCGTCCGCCACGGCCTCACCCTCGGCTCCCCGGTCGCGATCCAGGTGGGCAACACCGAGTGGCCCAAGTGGGAGAAGGTCATGTCCGCCGACCCGGTGGACGAGTCCGACCTGGAGGGCCTCGCCCGCGCTGCGAAGCTCACCCGCCCGCGGCCCGGCCACGCCGACCTCACCGGCATGCAGAAGTACGGCTTCGACGAGGCCCGTCCGCTGCTCGAGCGCGCCTCCGCCCGCGAGACCGCCGCCCGCGTCGCCCTCGGCACCGCCGCCCGGAGCCTGCTCGCCGAGCTCGGGGTGCGGATCGTGTCCCACACTGTCGCCTTCGGTGGAGTGAGCCTGCCGGCCGACGCCGACGTCCCGCTCCCCGAGGACGAAGCCCGTCTGGACGAGGATCCGGTGCGCTGCACCGACCCGGAGACCTCCGCAGCGATGGTCGCCGAGGTCGACGCGGCCCGCAAGGAGGGCGAGACCCTCGGCGGCGTGGTCGAGGTGCTCGCCTACGGTGCCCCCATCGGCCTCGGCTCCCACGTGCACTGGGACCGCCGCCTCGACGCGCGTCTGGCCGGTGCCCTCATGGGGATCCAGGCCATCAAGGGCGTGGAGGTCGGCGACGGCTTCGACACGGCTGCCCGGCGCGGCAGCGACGCCCACGACGCCATCGTCCGCGGCGCGGACGGCCGGCCCCGCCGCGCCACCGACCGTGCCGGGGGCATCGAGGCCGGCATGTCCACCGGCGAGGTGCTGCGCGTGCGCGCCGCCATGAAGCCGATCGCCACCGTCCCGCGCGCCCTGGGCACCGTGGACGTGGCCACCGGGGAGGACACCACCGCCCACCACCAGCGCTCCGACGTGGCCGCCGTGCCCGCCGCGGGCATCGTCGCCGAGGCCATGGTGGCCCTTGTCCTGGCCGACGCCGTGATGGAGAAGTTCGGCGGCGACTCGCTGCCGGAGACCAGGCGGAACCTCGAGGCCTTCACCGCCTCGCTCACCCCGCTGCCGGAGCCGACCGGCGAGGCGTCCCACACCCCCATGGGGGACCCGCTGCCGTGAGCCCGACCACCCCCGGCGGCCAGGCCTGGCGCCGGACGGTGCAGGCCGTCGAACGCGAGCTCGAGCGGCTCCGCGTGCCCTCGGCCTGGCTCTGGCGCTGGCGGCTGCGGCGGCGGATCGTGCTGGTCGGCCCCATGGGATGCGGCAAGTCCACCGTCGGCCGGGAGCTGGCGCGGCTCGTGGGGTGTGCGCACCTGGACGCGGACGCCGTCTTCACCCAGGCGCACGGGCCCATCCCGGAGTTCTTCGTCGAGCACGGCGAACCCGCCTTCCGCCGTGCCGAGGAGCAGGTCATGGAGCACCTGCTCAGCCGCCACCGTCCGTTCGTGCTCTCCTGCGGCGGGGGCGCGGTGCTCAGCGCCGCCACCCGGCGGCGCCTGAAGGAGTCGGACGACCACGTGGTCCACCTGGACGTGGCCCCGTCCGACGCCCTGCGCAGGGTGCGCGGCGGCCATGGCCGTCCGGCGCTCAAGGGCGACCCCCAGGGGAACTGGGAGCGGCTGCGCAACGAGCGCGACCACCTCTACCGCGAGGTCGCGGACGTGACCATCGACACCACGGGCCTGAGCTCCCAGGACGTCGCCTGGCGTATCGTGGAGTCGGTCCGCCGCCGAAACAAGGAGTGACCGACGCCGATGACCGAACGCCCCCAGGAGCACGAGCAGACCCGCGCCGACGCGGTCTCCGCCGACCCGACCGACCCGGTGGGCGCCCCCGACCCGGGGACCGGCGAGGCCACGGTCATCCCCGTCTCCGGAGGCGCCGCAGCCGCTGCCCGCGGAGGCTACGACGTGGTCGTCGGCCGCGGCCTGCTCGGCCGCCTGCCCGCCATGCTGGGCCCCCACGTCCAGCGGGTGCTGATCATCCACCCCCGCGCCCTGCGCGCCACCGGCGACGTGGTCAAGAACGACCTCGAGGCCGCGGGCCTCACCGCCCTCACCGCAGAGATCCCGGACGCCGAGGAGGGCAAGCACCTCCAGGTCGCAGGCTTCTGCTGGACGGTCCTGGGCCAGAACAACTTCACCCGCTCGGACGCGATCGTCTCCGTGGGCGGCGGAGCCGTCTCCGACCTGGCCGGCTTCGTGGCCGCCACCTGGCTGCGCGGTGTGCGCGTGGTGCACATGCCGACCACCCTGCTCGGCATGGTCGACGCCGCCGTGGGAGGCAAGACCGGCATCAACACGGCCGAGGGCAAGAACCTCGTGGGCTCCTTCCACCCGCCGGCCGGCGTGCTCGCGGACCTGGACACCCTGCTGACCCTGCCGGCCAACGAGCTGATCTCCGGCCTCGCCGAGGTGGTCAAGTGCGGCTTCATCGCAGACCCGACCATCCTCGAGCTCATCGAGGCCGACCCGGAGAAGGCGCAGAACCCCCACTCCGCCGTCCTGCGGGAGCTCATCGAGCGTGCGATCGCCGTCAAGGCCCAGATCGTCACCGACGACCTCAAGGAGACCGGCCGCCGCGAGGCCCTCAACTACGGCCACACCCTGGCACACGCCATCGAGCTGGCCGAGCGCTATCAGTGGCGCCACGGGGCCGCCGTGTCCGTGGGCCTGGTCTTCGCCGCCGAGCTCGCCCGCTCCCTGGGCCGCATCGACGACGCGACCGCGGACCGCCACTGGTCCGTGCTCCAGTCCCTCGGCCTGCCGGTGTCCTACCGCGGCGACCGCTGGCAGACCCTCCTCGAGGGCATCCAGCGCGACAAGAAGAACCGCGGAGACCGGCTGCGCTTCGTCCTGCTGGACGGCATCGGCCAGCCGTCCACCGTGGATGTCCCGGACGCCTCGCTGCTGTTCGCGGCCTACCAGGAGATCGCCGAGTGATCCCGGGCCTGCCGTAGACTGGCGGGCGCACATCCGACAAGAAACCGTATCCACTCGCGCGTGCGCTCACCGCCGCGCGTCACGACCGTGGGAGAGAGAACGTGGCAAGCACCAGCGACATCAAGAACGGCGCCGTCCTCAAGCTCGAGGGCCAGCTCTGGAACGTCATCGAGTTCCAGCACGTCAAGCCGGGCAAGGGCGGCGCGTTCGTGCGCACCAAGCTGAAGAACATCACCACCGGCAAGACCGTGGACAAGACGTTCAACGCCGGCGCCAAGGTCGAGCTCGCCACCGTGGACCGCTCGGACTACGAGTACCTGTACCAGGACGGCGAGGACTACGTCTTCATGGACGTGAAGACCTACGACCAGATCCCGGTCTCCGAGGCCGTCGTGGGCGACGCCGCCAAGTACCTCCTCGAGAACGCCAAGGTCACCATCGCCATGAACGAGGGCAGCCCGCTGTACCTCGAGATGCCGGCCTCCGTGGTCCTGGAGATCACCTACACCGAGCCGGGCCTGCAGGGCGACCGCTCCAACGCCGGCACCAAGCCCGCCACCGTGGAGACCGGCGCCGAGGTCCAGGTCCCGCTGTTCGTGGAGCAGGGCACCAAGATCAAGGTCGACACCCGCACCGGCGACTACCTGGGCCGCGTCAATGACTGAGTCCGCCTCCTCCGCCAGGCGCGGCGGGACGGCGCGCAGCCGGTCCCGCCTGCGCGCCGTCGAGATCCTCTTCGAGGCGGAGCAGCGCGGCACGACCCCGGACGAGGGCATCCGTGCCCGCGTCGACCACACCGACCTGCGCGTCAACGCGTACGCCCAGCAGGTGATCGACGGCGTGATCACCGAGCAGGAGCGCCTCGACGAGGCCCTGACCTCCTACTCGCGCGGCTGGTCCCTGGACCGCATGCCCGCCGTCGACCGCGTGATCCTGCGCGTCGGGGCATGGGAACTGCTGTTCAACGACGAGGTCCCGGACGGCGTCGCCGTCGCCGAGGCCGTCACCCTCGCCCAGCAGCTGTCCACCGACGAGTCCCCGGAGTTCGTCAACGGCCTCCTCGGCCGGCTCCAGCAGGTCAAGCCGACCCTGCTCGCCTGAGACGCACCCCACACGCCCGAGGGTCCGGAGCCTGTCACAGAGCAGGTCTGCGGGCCCTCGGTGTTGGTAGGGTGGGAACCGCGCGCTACGGCCTGTGGGCCGAGCGGCCCGCACGCCCGGCAGACCGGGCACGATCGCATCCTTTAACGTCCGTCCCGTGAGGCGGGGAAGGAGGCGCCGGCATGGGAGCAGATCCCACCGCACCTCGCTCTGACCGAGCCCGAGCCGCCCGGACCGTGCTGTCCGGAGCGGACATCCAGCGCGTGCTCACGCGCATCGCCCACGAGATCCTGGAGTCCAACCGCGGCGCCCAGGACCTGATCCTGTTGGGCATCCCCAGCCGTGGCGTGCCGCTGGCGCAGCGCCTCGGCGAGATCGTCGCCCGCATCGACCCGTCCTTCGACGCCGCCGCCTCCGTCGGCCAGCTCGACGTGACCCTCTACCGCGACGACCTGCGCCGCTCCACGTCCCGCACCCCTGCACCGACCCGGGTCCCCGACCGCGGCCTGGACGGCGCCGTCGTCGTGCTCGTCGACGACGTGCTGTTCTCCGGCCGTACCGTCCGTGCCGCCCTGGACGCCGTCGCCGACCTGGGCCGTCCCGCGGCCGTGCGCCTGGCCACCCTCGTGGACCGCGGCCACCGCGAGCTGCCCATCCGCGCCGACTTCGTGGGCAAGAACCTCCCGACCTCCACCGCCGAGCGCGTCCACGTGGTCCTGTCCGAGACGGATGGGACGGACGTCGAGGACGCCGTGGTCATCACCGACGCCGAGAAGGAGGCCTGAGCCGTGCGCCACCTGCTCTCCACCGTGGACCTCGGCTATGAGGACGCCCTGGCCATCCTGGACACCGCCGAGGAGATGGCGGCCGTCAACGAGCGCGAGGTCAAGAAGCTTCCGTCCCTGCGCGGCCGCACCGTGGTGAACCTCTTCCTCGAGGACTCCACCCGCACCCGCATCTCCTTCGAGGCCGCCGCCAAACGCCTCTCCGCGGACGTCATCAACTTCTCCGCGAAGGGCTCCTCGGTGTCCAAGGGCGAGTCCCTGAAGGACACCGTGCAGACCCTGGCCGCGATCGGCGCGGACGCGATCGTCATGCGCCACTGGTCCTCCGGCGCCGCCCAGCAGCTCGCCGAGTCCGGCTGGGTGGACGCCGCCGTGGTCAACGCCGGCGACGGCACCCACGCCCATCCGACCCAGGCCCTCCTGGACGCCTTCACCCTGCGCCGCCGCCTCGCCGGCTCGCGCGGGGTGGACTCCACCGGCACGGACCTGACCGGCATGCGCGTGGTGATCGTGGGGGACATCCTCCACTCCCGCGTCGCCCGCTCCAACGTCTGGCTGCTGCACACCCTCGGCGCGGACGTGGTGGTCGCCGCCCCGCCGACCCTGCTTCCGGTGGGCGTGGGCAGCTGGCCCTGCCGTGTCACCTACTCCCTCGACGAGGCCCTCGCCGAGCGGCCGGACGCCGTCATGATGCTGCGCGTCCAGGCCGAGCGCATGGGCGGTGCCTTCTTCCCGTCCGCAGGGGAGTACACCCGCTCCTGGGGTCTGACGGCAGAGCGCTTCGCCCTGCTGGACTCCCGCGGCGGACAGGTGCTGCAGCAGCCCGTGGTGATGCACCCCGGCCCGATGAACCGGGGCCTGGAGATCTGCGACGCCGCCGCGGACTCGCCGCACAACACCGTCCTCGAGCAGGTGGCCAACGGCGTCTCCATCCGCATGGCCGTCCTGCACCTCGTCCTGAACAACGACCCGGAGGCCTGAGCATGACCGCCACCACCACCGACGCCCCCGTCCTGCTGCGCGGCGCCACCCTCCCGAACGGCGGGAGCGCCGATGTGCTCGTCGCCGACGGCCGCGTGGCCGCCGTGGACTCCTGCGCCGCCGACCAGTCCCGGGACGTCGAGACGATCGACTGCGCCGGCCTGGTCCTGCTGCCGGGCCTGGTCGACCTGCACACCCACCTGCGCCAGCCCGGCAAGGAGGACGCAGAGACCGTGGAGACCGGCACCCGCGCCGCCGCCATGGGCGGCTTCACCTCCGTCCACGCCATGGCGAACTCCACCCCGACCGCGGACACCGCCGGCGTGGTGGAACAGGTCTGGCGCCTCGGCCGCGCCTCCGGCTGGTGCGACGTGCACCCGGTCGGCGCCGTCACGGTCGGGCTCGCCGGCCAGTCCCTGGCCGACCTCGGTGCCATGGCCGACTCCCAGGCGAAGGTGCGCATGTTCTCCGACGACGGCATGTGCGTGCACGACGCCGTGCTGATGCGCCGCGCGCTCGAGTACGTGAAGGCCTTCGGCGGCTTCGTGGCACAGCACGCCCAGGAGCCGACGCTCACCGCCGGTGCCCAGATGAACGAGTCCGAGCTCTCCGGCGTCCTCGGCCTGGCCGGCTGGCCCGCCGTCGCCGAGGAGGCGATCATCGCCCGTGACGTGCTGCTCGCCCAGCATGTGGAGTCTCGTCTGCACATCTGCCATGTGTCCACGGCCGGCTCCGTGGAGATCATCCGCTGGGCCAAGGAGCGCGGCATCGACGTCACCGCCGAGGTCACCCCGCACCACCTGCTGCTCACCGAGGAGCTCGTCCGTTCCTACAACCCGGTGTTCAAGGTCAACCCGCCGCTGCGCCGTGACGAGGACGTGCACGCCCTGCGGGCCGCGCTGGCGGACGGGACCATCGACACCGTGGGCACCGACCACGCCCCGCACACCGCCGAGACGAAGCAGTGCGAGTGGACCGTGGCGGCCATGGGCATGACCGGGCTCGAGACCGCCCTGCCCGTGGTGCAGGAGGCCATGGTGGAGACCGGCCTGATGGACTGGGCCGGCGTCGCCCGCGTCATGTCCGCGACCCCGGCGCGCATCGCCGGCCTGGAGGACCAGGGCAACGTGGAGGAGGACGGCACCCCGGTCGTCGGCTCCGTGGCCAACCTGCTCCTCTGGGACCCGGCCGTGCGCTGCGTCGTGGACCCCGCCACGCACACCACCAAGTCCCGCAACAGCCCCTACGAGGGCCGCGAACTGCCCGGCCGCACGGTGCACACCTTCTACCGCGGCCGCCGCGTGGTGGCCGACGGCGTCCTCGCGGAGCCGTTCCGCCACGCCCCGGTGGAGGAGGCCCGGTGAGCCCGACGACCCTCACGGCCGGCCAGGCCGTGCTGCTGGCCTCGGGCGTGCGCCCCGTGCCGCCGGCCTCCCCGCTCAAGGACTACTCCGAGCACTACGTCTCGATCATCGCCTGGACCCTCGGGGTCATCGTCGTCCTGGTCGGACTGCTCCTGTGGGGGTGGACCGCACGCAAGCGCCGCCAGTCGGGCATCGCCGCTCCGGAAGCCGTGCCCGCCGCACTCTACGAGGTCGAGCCCGCCGCCGGCTCCCAGGGCATGTACGTGGGCACGGTGCTGGGTCAGGACCGCCTCGACCGCGTCGCCGCCCATGACCTCGGCATCCGCTCCGAGGCGCGCCTGGAGGTGCACACCCTCGGAGAGCACGCCGGCGCTGTGGTGCTCCGCCCGCGGGTGGAGAACGTGTTCGTGCCCGCCGCCGCGCTCCGCGAGTGCGGCACCACCGGCGGCATGGTCGGCAAGTTCGTCGAACCGGACGGACTGGTCGCCTTCACCTGGGACCTCGGGGGCACCGAGGTCACCACAGCCTTCCGACCCCGCGACCCGCAGGACCGCCACGCCCTGCTGGACGCCCTGCAGACCATCATCGACCGCACCGCCACCACCGGTGCCGCACAGGAGGACGCCCGATGAGCCCCACCACCGACCCCGCGCTGCTCGTGCTCGAGGACGGCACAGTCCATCGCGGCCGCGCCTACGGCGCCCGCGGCGCCACCCTGGGAGAGGCCGTGTTCACCACCGGCATGACCGGTTACCAGGAGACCCTGACCGACCCGTCCTACGCCGGCCAGATCGTGGTGCAGACCGCACCGCACATCGGCAACACCGGCGTCAATGCGCAGGACAGGGAATCCCGCGCGATCTGGGTCGCCGGCTACGTCGTCCGCGACGCCGCCCGTCGCCCCTCGAACTGGCGCTCCGAGCGCTCCCTCGACGAGGAGCTGGAGACCCAGGGCATCGTCGGCATCCAGGACGTGGACACCCGCGCGATCACGCGCACCCTCCGGACCGAGGGCTCCATGAAGGCCGGCGTGTTCTCCGGCGAGCAGGCCGAGCGCCCGGTCGCCGAGCTGCTGGAACAGGTCCGCTCCCAGCCGTCCATGAAGGGCCAGTCCCTCGCCGAGACCGTCTCCGCCGCCGAGGCCTACGTCGTGTCCCCGGCCGAGCACGGCTGGGCCGGCGAGCCGGTCGCCCGCATCGCGGCCCTTGACCTGGGCATGAAGGCGGCCACGCCGCGCCACCTCGCCGCCCGGGGCGTCGAGGTGCACGTGCTGCCGGCCACCGCCGACTTCGCGGCCATCCAGGCCGTGGACCCGGACGGGGTGTTCCTCTCGAACGGTCCGGGTGACCCGGCCACCGCGGACCGCCAGGTTCAGACACTCCGCGAGGTCCTGGATGCCGGCCTGCCGTTCTTCGGCATCTGCTTCGGCAACCAGATCTTCGGCCGCGCCCTGGGCTTCGGCACCTACAAGCTGCCGTTCGGCCACCGCGGCCCGAACCAGCCGGTCATGGTCAAGGAGACCGGCCGCGTCGAGATCACCTCCCAGAACCACGGCTTCGCCGTGGACGCCCCGCGCGGCGAGGCCGTCGAGGCCCCCGAGTCCCGCTACGGCCGCGTGGAGGTCTCCCACTGGTCGCTCAACGACGACGTCGTGGAGGGGCTGCGCCTGCTGGACCGCCCGGCCTTCTCCGTCCAGTTCCACCCCGAGGCCACCGCCGGTCCGCGCGACTCGCTCGGCCTGTTCGACCGCTTCGTCGCCCTGCTCACCGAGCACCGCGACTCCCGTTCCGCCCGCACCGCCGAAGGAGCCTGACCCATGCCCAAGCGCACCGACCTGAACTCCGTCCTGGTCATCGGCTCCGGACCGATCGTCATCGGCCAGGCGGCCGAGTTCGACTACTCCGGCACCCAGGCCATCCGCGTGCTCAAGGAGGAGGGCGTCCGCGTCGTCCTCGTGAACTCGAACCCGGCGACGATCATGACCGACCCGGAGCTGGCCGACGCCACCTACGTCGAGCCGATCACCCCTGAGGTGGTCGCGAAGATCATCGAGAAGGAGCGCCCGGACGCGGTGCTGCCGACCCTCGGCGGGCAGACCGCCCTCAACACGGCCATCGCCCTGGACAAGGACGGCGTGCTGGAGAAGTTCGGCGTCGAGCTCATCGGCGCGAACATCGACGCCATCGAACTGGGCGAGAACCGCGAGAAGTTCAAGGGTGTGGTGGAACGCTCCGGGGGCGAGTCCGCCCGCTCCGCGATCGTCCACACCATGGACGAGGCCCTTCAGGCCGTGAAGGAGCTCGGCTACCCGGTGGTGGTCCGCCCGTCCTTCACCATGGGCGGCCTCGGCTCCGGCATGGCCTACGACGAGGCCGACCTGCACCGGATCTGCGGCGCAGGCCTGCAGTACTCGCCGACCTCCGAGGTGCTCCTGGAGGAGTCCATCCTCGGCTGGAAGGAGTACGAGCTCGAGATGATGCGCGACCGCAACGACAACGTCGTGGTGGTCTGCTCCATCGAGAACGTGGACCCGGTGGGCGTGCACACCGGCGACTCCATCACCGTCGCCCCGGCGATGACCCTGACCGACCGCGAATACCAGAGGCTCCGCGACATCGCGATCAACGTGATCCGCGAGGTCGGGGTGGACACCGGCGGCTGCAACATCCAGTTCGCGGTGAACCCGGAGGACGGCCGCGTGGTGGTCATCGAGATGAACCCGCGCGTCTCCCGCTCGTCCGCCCTGGCTTCGAAGGCGACCGGCTTCGCGATCGCCAAGATCGCCACGAAGCTCGCCCTGGGCTACACCATGGACGAGATCCCGAACGACATCACCCGCAAGACCCCGGCCTCCTTCGAACCCGTGCTCGACTATGTGGTGGTGAAGGTTCCGCGCTTCGCGTTCGAGAAGTTCCCGGCCGCGGATCCGACCCTGACCACCACCATGAAGTCGGTGGGCGAGGCCATGGCGATCGGCCGCAACTTCACCGAGGCCCTGCAGAAGGCGCTGCGCTCCCTGGAGCAGAAGGGCACCGAGCTGTCGTTCGATCAGGAGGCGGACCCGCACGCCCTGCTGGCCGCCGCCCGCACCGCGACCACCGAGCGCCTGGCCCAGACCCAGCAGGCCCTCTACGCCGGGGCCACCCTGGAGCAGGCGTTCGAGGCCACCGCGATCGATCCGTGGTTCCTGGACCAGTTCATGCTGATCAACGAGATCGCGGACGAGGTCCGCACGGCCGGCCAACTCACCGCGCAGCTGCTGCACCGCGCCAAGCGCCACGGCTTCTCCGACGCCCAGATCGGTCAGCTGCGGCACATGGACCCGGCCGTGGTCCGCGGCGTCCGCCACGCCCTCGGCGTTCGCCCGGTCTACAAGACCGTGGACACCTGCGCCGCCGAGTTCGAGGCCTTCACCCCGTACCGCTACTCCAGCTATGACCTGGAGACCGAGGTGGAGTCCCACGAGTCCAAGTCCGTGATCATCCTCGGCTCCGGTCCGAACCGGATCGGCCAGGGCATAGAGTTCGACTACTCCTGCGTGCACGCCACCATGGCCCTGCGGGAAGGCGGCTACGAGACCGTCATGGTCAACTGCAACCCGGAGACGGTGTCCACGGACTACGACATCTCGGACCGCCTGTACTTCGAGCCGCTCACCCTCGAGGACGTCCTCGAGGTCATCGCGGCCGAGGAGGCCTCCGGCGGCGTGCTGGGCGTCTTCGTGCAGCTCGGCGGCCAGACCCCGCTGAAGCTGGCCCAGGAGCTCGCGGACGCCGGCGTGCCGATCCTCGGCACCTCGCCGGAGGCGATCGACCTGGCCGAGCACCGCGGCGAGTTCGCCCGCGTGCTGGACAACGCGGGTCTGATCGCCCCGAAGAACGGCACCGCCGTGTCCTTCGAGGACGCCAAGCGCGTGGCCGACGCGATCGGCTACCCGGTCCTGGTGCGCCCGTCCTACGTGCTGGGCGGCCGTGGCATGGAGATCGTGTACACCGAGGAGGCGCTGGCCTCCTACGTGGAGCACGCCACCGAGATCACCCCGGACCAGCCGATGCTGGTGGACCGCTTCCTCGAGGACGCGATCGAGATCGACGTGGACGCCCTCTACGACGGCAGCGAGCTGTACCTCGGCGGCATCATGGAGCACATCGAGGAGGCCGGCATCCACTCCGGCGACTCCGCCTGCGTGCTCCCACCGGTGACCCTCGGCCCGGACGTGCTGGATCGCGTGCGCACCGCCACGGAGCAGATCGCCGCCGGTGTGGGCGTGCGCGGCCTGATCAACATCCAGTTCGCCCTCGCCTCGGATGTGCTGTACGTGATCGAGGCGAACCCGCGCGCCTCCCGCACCGTGCCGTTCGTCTCCAAGGCGACCGGCGTGCAGCTGGCCAAGGCGGCCGCGCTGATCGGCGTGGGCCGCACCCTCGCCGATCTGCGCGCTGCCGGCGTGCTGCCGTCCCGCTACGACGGCGGCACCCTGCCGATCGGCGCGCCGGTGGCGGTCAAGGAGGCCGTGCTGCCGTTCACCCGCTTCCGCACCGCGGAGGGCCGCGTGGTCGACTCGCTGCTGGGCCCGGAGATGCGCTCGACGGGCGAGGTCATGGGCATCGACAAGCACTTCGACACCGCGTTCGCCAAGTCCCAGTCCGCCGCCGGCGGCCCGCTGCCCACCTCGGGGCGCGTGTTCGTGTCGGTCGCGAATCGGGACAAGCGCACCCTCGTGGGCCAGGCCAAGCGCCTCGTCGACCTCGGCTTCCAGGTGGTCTCCACCGGCGGCACCGCCGAGGTGCTGCGGCGCAACGGCATCCCCGCGGAGGTCGTGGCGAAGATCGCCGACGCCGGGCACGAGGACGGCGCGGGCACCGTGCTGGAGCAGCTGCACGCCGGCACCGTCGATCTCGTGCTGAACACGCCCTCCGGCGGCGACGCCCGCACGGACGGCTACGAGATCCGCGCGGCCGCGACGTCGCTCGGCGTGCCGGTGATCACGACCACGGCCGAGTTCGGGGCCTGCCTGCAGGCGATCGAGGCCCAGCGCCAGTTCGAGTGGTCCGTGACCTCCCTGCAGGAGCACGAGTCGCGTCTGCAGACCGCGCTGGACGATCAGGCCGGGGAGCGCGCCGCCGCAGAGGCTCGGGCATGACCGCGGAGGCGACCGCGCGCGTCGGCACCGCCGGGCGGGCCCCGTTCGGGGCCCGCCTGGCGGCGACCATGGAGTCCGTCGGTCCGCTCTGCCTGGGCATCGACCCGCACCCGGGCCTGTTGAAGGACTGGGGGCTCGACGACACGGCGGCCGGCCTCGAGGCGTTCTCCCTGACTGCGTTGGAGGCTGCGGCCGGAGGCGGTTCCCCGCTGGTGGCCGCCCTGAAGCCGCAGGTGGCGCTCTACGAGCGCCACGGTTCTGCCGGCATGGCCGCGCTGGAACGGCTGCTCGCCGAGGCCCGGGAGGCAGGGATCCTCACTATTGCCGACGCCAAGCGCGGGGACATCGGCTCGACCATGGCCGGCTATGCCGCCGCCTGGCTCGCCGACGGCTCTGCGCTGGCCGCCGACGCTGTGACCCTGAGCCCGTTCCTGGGCTTCGAGTCGCTGCGTCCGGCCCTGGACATGGCGGCGGAAACCGGCCGCGGCGTCTTCGTCCTGGCGCTCACCTCGAACCCGGAGGGCGCCTCCGTCCAGCACGTGGGGCACGATGACGGCTCGGCCGCCCCGTCTGCATCCCCCGCCTCGGCGGGCTCCCGGCCCGCAGAGGCCGCGCGGGGGGCCGCCGGCGGCAGCGTGGCGGCCCGGATCGTTGCCGCCGCGGCCGCGGAGAACGCGCTCAGGGCAGGCGGGGACCGTCTGGGCCCGGTCGGCCTGGTGGTCGGCGCGACGGTCGCGGACCGGGCCCGTGAGCTCGGTATCGACCTGTCCGCCGTGCGCGGTGCCCTGCTGGCACCGGGCTACGGGGCGCAGGGCGCGACGGCCGAGGGCATGCGCAGCGGCTTCGCCGACGCGTGGCCTGCCGTGCTGGCGACGAGCTCCCGGGGCATCCTGAGGGCCGGGCCGACCGTCGCCGGGCTGGCGGAGGCACTCCGCACGAACCTGTCTGACCTTCAGGGATGACATGCACAGGCGGCGGTGCGTGACGGTCCGTGTCCCCGGTGATACTTTTTCGCATCGACATCGGTCTGATGTCTGACCTGAACTACAGTGGCTCTCAGGTTCCGCAAGAACCTGCCACAGCCACAGCATCGAGAGAGGTTTTCCATGGCACTGCGCGAACTCAGCGTGGAAGAGCGGGCCGAGGCCAGGCAGAAGGCGCTGCGTGCCCGCCAGCAGCGCGCGGAGCTGAAGAGCGATTTCGCTGCGGGCAGGGTCTCCCTGCAGGAGGTCTTCGCCCGGGCGGACGAGGATCCGGCCGTCGGACGCCTGCGCACGGTCGACCTGATCCAGGCCCTGCCGGGCGTCGGTGAGATCCGGGCCCGGCGAGTGATGGAGGTCTGCGGCATCTCCCCGGTGCGCCGCCTCAGGGGCGTCGGCCGTCGCCAGCGGGAGGCCCTCATCGCCTACATCGGCCGCTGAGCCGGACGCTCCCTCACCGTCGGGGCAGGGGAGCGGCAACCGCGGCGACCGGCCGCAACGCCACGAAGGAGCACACCGTGACCGAGAACCCGTCCATGGGCCCGCCGCCCGCCGTCCCGGGCGCACGGCCGAGCCGCAAGGATCCGCTGACCGGCCCCGGAGTGACCGTGCTGGCCGGCCCCACCGCCGTGGGCAAGGGCACCGTCTCCGCCTACATCCGGGACAACTACCCTCAGGTGTGGCTCTCGGTGTCCGCCACCACCCGTGACGCCCGGCCGGGCGAGGAGGAGGGCGTCCACTACTTCTTCGTCACGGCGGACGAGTTCGACGACCTCGTCGCGCGGGACCAGATGCTCGAGTGGGCGGTGGTCCACGGGGTGCACCGCTACGGCACCCGCCGGGACAGAGTGCAGGAGGCGGTGGACGCCGGCCGGCACGTGCTGCTGGAGATCGACCTCCAGGGCGCACGCCAGGTGCGGGAGGCGATGCCGGAGGCGACCTTCGTGTTCCTGTCCCCGCCGAGCTGGGACGAGCTGGTCAGCCGCCTGACGGGCCGCGGCACGGAGTCGGCGGAGGAACAGCGCCGCCGCCTCGAAACCGCTAGACTGGAGCTCGCCGCCGAGCCGGAGTTCGACGCCGTCGTGGTCAACGACCGCGTCGAGAGCGCCGCCAAGGAGCTGGTCCGCCTGATGGGACTGGACCCGCGCGCCTGAGGGCCCCGCCCTGACAGGACCGCCCCGGCTCGCCCCGAAGACCCCATGCGCCCCGCGCGCATCCACGCCACGCAACGACTGGAGAATCCGTGACCGATCAGTACGCCGGCATCGTCAACCCGCCCCTCGACTCCCTGCTGGAGCGGGTCGACTCCAAGTACGCCCTGGTGCTCTTTGCTGCGAAGCGCGCCCGTCAGATCAACGCCTACTACTCCCAGCTGCACGAGGGCCTGTTCGAGTACGTCGGCCCGCTGGTGGACACCGAGCTGAACGAGAAGCCGCTGTCCATCGCCCTGCGCGAGATCGAGTCGGACCTGCTGGTCTCCCGCGAGGCCACCGAGGAGGCCGCCGCCGTGGACTTCGCCGCCGAGGAGTTCGGTGATTTCACCCTCCCCGGTGAGGAGGACCCGTTCGGCGCCGCCGAGGACCTCGAGTCCGCCGAGGAGTCCTCCGAGGACTCCGAGAACGCCTGATCCCATGCGGATCGTCCTTGGCGTCGGCGGTGGGATCGCCGCGTACAAGTCGGCCTCGCTGCTGCGCCTCATGACGGAGGCGGGACATGAGGTCACCGTGGTGCCCACCGTCCATGCCGAGGAGTTCGTCGGACGCGCCACTTGGGAGGCGCTCTCCGGCCACCCGGTGAGCACGGACACCTTCGACGACGTCGACCAGGTCCGTCACGTCCGTCTCGGACGCGAGGCCGAGCTGGTCGTCGTCGCACCGGCCACCGCGGACCTGCTGGCACGCACCGCCGTCGGCATGGCGCCGGACCTGCTGGGCAACGTGCTGCTGACCGCCACCTGCCCGGTCCTGGTGGCCCCGGCGATGCACACGGAGATGTGGCTGCACCCGGCCACCCAGGAGAACGTCGCCGTCCTGCGCCGCCGCGGCGTCACCGTGCTGGAACCGGCCGTCGGCCGGCTGACCGGCAAGGACTCCGGCCCCGGTCGCCTGCCCGAGCCGGAGGACATCTGGGCCGCAGCCCAGGCCCTCGCCGCGGACGCCCCCGCCTTCTCCCGCGGCCGTGCCGTCACCCAGGAGGGCGCGACGACGGCACCGGCGTCCGCCATCTCCGTCGCCACGTCGGACCCCACCGTTCCCGACGCCCCAGGGTCCCTGGGCATCCCGGGCGACCGACCGTCGTCGGGACCCCTGAGCGGGCGTCGTGTGGTGATCACCGGCGGCGGCACCCGGGAACCGCTGGACCCGGTGCGCTACCTGGGCAACCGGTCCTCCGGCAAGCAGGCCGTGGCCATCGCCGAGCAGGCCCTCGCCGCCGGTGCCGACGTCACCCTGATCGCGGCCGCCATGACCGCACAGCCACCGGCCGGCGCCGAGGTCGTGGACGTGGAGTCCACGCAGGAGCTGCTCGAGGCCGTGCTGGAGCATGCCCCGGGCGCGGACGCGCTGGTCATGGCCGCCGCCGTGGCGGACTTCCGGCCGGTGGACGTCGCCGAGACCAAGATCAAGAAGGGCGAGGACGGCTCCTCGCCGACCCTCGTGCTGGAGCGCACCCCGGACGTGCTGGCCACCGCGGTGGCCGAGCGCGCCGCGGGCGCGGACATGCCGGGGCTGATCGTCGGCTTCGCCGCGGAGACCGGGGACGGCGAGTCCTCCGTGCTCGAGTACGCGCAGGCCAAGCTCGCCCGCAAGGGCTGCGAGATGCTCGTGGTGAACGACGTCGGCGCCGGCAGGGTCTTCGGCAGGGACGAGACCGAGGTGACCGTGCTCTTCGCCGACGGTCGCGAGCCGGTCTCACGCGCGGGGGACAAGACGGATGCCGCACGGCTCGTCGTGGAGCAGATGACGCTCGCGCTCTAGCGCGTCCTCAGCGGACACTAGAATCGTCCGCATGACCGATTCGACCTCCACCACGTCTGCTCACGCCCCCTACCGCGGAGTCGGCGGCGGCGACCTGCGCCTGTTCACGTCCGAGTCTGTGACCGCCGGTCATCCGGACAAGATCTGCGACCAGATCTCAGACGCCATCCTGGACGCTCTGCTCGCGGCGGACCCGTCCGCCAAGGTCGCCGTGGAGACGCTGACCACCACGGGACTGGTGCAGGTGGCCGGAGAGGTCAACACCAGCGCCTACGTCGAGATCCCGCAGATCGTCCGCAAGACGATCCTGGACATCGGCTACGACTCCTCGGCCAACGGCTTCGACGGCGCCCAGTGCGGTGTCAACATCTCCATCGGCCAGCAGTCCTCGGACATCCACACCGGCGTCATGACGTCATTGGAGACCCGCGAGTACGGCTCCGCGGACGCCGTGGACGTGCAGGGCGCCGGGGACCAGGGCATCATGTTCGGCTACGCCACCAACGAGACGCCGACCCTCATGCCGATGCCCATCTACCTGGCCCACCGGCTCTCCGCACGACTGACCGAGGTGCGCACGATGGTGGACTCGCCCATGCCCTACCTGCTGCCGGACGGCAAGACGCAGGTGACCATCGGCTACGACGCGCACCACCGCCCGAAGACCATCGAGGCCGTCGTGGTCTCCACCCAGCACCATGACGTGGTGGACCAGCCGACCCTGCGCCGGGACGTGGAGCAGCACGTGGTGCGTCCGGTCATCGAGGCCGCGGGACTGGACGTCTCTGCGACCCGCATCATCATCAACCCCGGCGGCAAGTTCGTCATCGGCGGTCCCGTCGGCGACGCCGGCCTCACCGGCCGCAAGATCATCGTGGACACCTACGGCGGCATGGCCCGCCACGGCGGCGGCGCCTTCTCCGGCAAGGACCCGTCCAAGGTGGACCGCTCCGCCGCCTACGCCATGCGCTGGGTGGCCAAGAACGTGGTGGCCGCAGGTCTGGCGGACCGCGCCGAGTTCCAGGTCGCCTACGCCATCGGATCCGCCCGCCCGGTGGGCCTGTACGTGGACACCTTCGGCACCAACACGGTCCCGGAGGCGACGATCATCGACGCCGTGAACGAGGTCTTCGACCTGCGCCCGCTGGCGATCGTGAACGAGCTGAACCTGCTGCGGCCGATCTACCGCAAGACCGCCGCCAACGGCCACTTCGGCCGTGAGGACGCGGACTTCACCTGGGAGCGCCTGGACCGCGTGGACCGGCTGCGCGCCGCCGCCGGCCTCTGACGGGAGCCCGCCATCAGCGAGGCCCTGTTCGCCCTGCCCGAGCCTCCGGAGCGCAGCGCGCTGCCGGAGTCCGCCGAGGGCTGGCCGCAGCTGCCGGTGGCGAAGGTGGTGCTGGACTCCGCCGTCCCGCACCTGGACAGGGAGTTCGACTACCTCGTGCCGCCGTCGCTGGACGAGGCGGCCGTGCCCGGATCCCGGGTCACCGTCCGCTTCGGCGGCCGTGACCTCACCGGCTGGCTCATCGAGCGGGTCGAGGAGCCTGCCACGGGAGCCCAGCTCATGCCGCTGCGCACCGTGGTGACGAAGGTCCCGCCGCTGACCCCACCGGTGCTCGCGCTGGCGAGGGCCGTGGCGGTGCGCCAGGCCGGCGTCCTCTCGGATGTTCTCCGCGTGGCCGTGCCGCCGCGTGTGGCCCAGGTGGAGAAGGAGTTCCTCGCCGAGCCGGAGCTGGATGCGCCGGTGGCGCTCCCACCCGGACCGGAGGGCGAGCGCGAGGACCAGGTCGCGGACCCGTGCGTGGCGAGGGCCGAGGGACCGGCTGCGGAGGAGGCGAAGGCGGCGGTGAGGTGTCCGGCTGAGGCCGGTGCCGACGTCGGGACCCCGGTGCTTTCGGCACTGGCCGGCGGACATGCCTTCGTCTCCGCCGTCTGTGCCGGAGACGCCCCACGGGCGGCGGCTGTGCTGCCCTCCCGCGTGGGGGACTGGGACGAGGCGGCGGTGTTTGCGGACCTGGCGAAGACCGTGGCGGCCGCCGGACGCTCCGTGGTGCTGGTGGTCCCCGACCAACGCGACCTCACCCGGCTGTGCGCGGCGTTGGATGCGACGGTCGGCGAGCACGCCTACGCCCGGCTCACCGCCGAAGACGGCAACACGCCGCGGTATCGGGCGCACCTGCGTCTGCTGACCGGTCGGGCCCGGATCGCGGTGGGCACGCGGTCGGCGATCTGGGCGCCCGTGGAGGGCCTGGGGCTGATCGCGGTGTGGGACGAGGGCGACGACGCCCTGGCCGAGCCGCGCGCTCCCTATCAGCATGTGCGGGAGGTCGCCCTTCAGCGGGCGCGTCAGGAGGGCGCCGGTGTGCTGTTCGCCGGCCTCGGCCGGACCGCCGCCCTGCAGCGGCTCGTGGATGCCGGTTGGGTGCAGCACCTCGCGGTGGACCGCGCCGAGCAGCGTCGGCTGGCCCCGCGCGTGCTCTCCACCGCGGACTCGTGGGAGTCTGCCCGCGACCCCTTCGCCCGGAGGGCACGGCTGCCGCAGGCCGCCTGGCGGGCCGCGCGTGAGGCCCTGGACGGGCGGACCCCGGGCCCGGTGCTGGTGCAGGTCGCCCGGGCCGGCTTCATCCCGGCGCTGGTCTGCCAGCGGTGCCGCGTGCCCGCCCGCTGCCGCCACTGCTCCGGGCCGCTGTCCTTCCGCGACCGCGCCGCCGCCCAGACCGGTGAGCTGTCCTGCCGCTGGTGCGGCGTGCGCGAGCGCGGCTTCCGCTGCCCGGAGTGCGGAACCCAGCAGGTGCGCGCAGGCTCCCGCGGCGTGGACCGCACCGCGGACGAGCTGGGCCGGGCGTTCCCCCAGGTGCCGGTGCTCTCGAGCTCCTCGGAGCACATCCTCACCGAGGTCGGGGACGATCCCGCCCTGGTGGTGGCGACCGTCGGGGCCGAGCCGGTGGCCCGCGGCGGCTATGCCGCGGCGCTGCTGCTGGACGGCGACTCCCAGCTCGCGCGTGAGGGCCTCGACGTGCCCGGCCGCGTGCTGTCCCGGTGGCTGGCGGCCGCCGCGCTGGTGCGTCCGGCGCAGG